>CAYLTE010000043.1:10845-16157 GCA_964386195.1 uncultured Burkholderiales bacterium
GGGGCGAATCCAGGGTCGAAGGTGCTTCTGAACTTTGGCTCCTCGGGATCGCTTCTGCAGCAGATCGCGCGGGGCGCACCCGTCGACGTATTCGCCTCCGCGGACCAGGACACGATGGACCGTGCGCAGAAGCAGAACCTGATCCTCGACGAGACGCGCCGCGACTTCGCTGCGAATGCGCTGGTGCTCGTCGTACCGGCCAAAGGCGACTCGTTCGTCTCCGCGGCTGCCGATCTCACGAAGGCCTCGGTCGCTCGCATCGCCGTCGGCATCCCCGATAGCGTGCCTGCCGGGCGCTATGCCAAGGAAGCTCTGACGCTGCAGCAGCTGTGGGAGCCGCTGAAGGACAAGTTCGTGTACGGACAGAACGTTCGCCAGGTGCTGGACTACGTTGCGCGTGGAGAGGTGGATGCCGGCGTCGTGTATGCCACCGACGCGGCGATCATGAAGAACAAGGTGCGGGTGGTGGGGGTGCTCCAGACCAGGAGACCGATCCTGTATCCCATAGCCGTCGTGCGAGGAGGCGGAAGTGAGAATGCCGGACGCCGCTTTGCCGCATTCGTCCTGTCGGATCAGGGCAGGCAGATCCTCGAGCGGCATGGGTTCAGCGCTCCTTGACGATCGTCGTCGCCTTCCCGCCGGGACTTCACCCCTGCATGTCGGCCGGGAAGGCCGCGCACTTCGTGTAGCATTGCGCCGCCATGCTCGGCTCCGCCATCGCCCCGCTGCTGCTCACTCTGAAGGTTGCCGGCTTCGCGACCCTGCTCGCGCTCGCCGTGGGCGTGCTGGTCGCATTCGTTCTCGCGCGCCACGACTTCCCCGGGCGCGAAGTCCTGGATGCGGTATGTACCCTTCCGATGGTGCTGCCGCCTACCGTGCTCGGCTACTACCTGATCGTGCTGATCGGGCGTCGCGGGTGGCTGGGGGAGTGGGTGTGGGAGACCTTCGGCGTCACTCTGATGTTCACCTGGCAGGGGGCGGTATTCGCGGCGGCCATCGTTGCCTTTCCCCTGGTGTTCAAGGCGGCGCGCGCAGCCTTCGAGAGCGTGGACCGGCAGCTCGAGGGGGCGGCCCGCACTCTGGGCGTGTCGGAGTGGGGCGTATTCTTTCGCGTGACCTTTCCTCTGGCGTGGCGTGGCGTCCTGGCGGGGACGATGCTGGCCTTCGCGCGGGCGATGGGAGAGTTCGGCGCCACGCTGATGGTCGCCGGCAACATCCCGGGCAAGACGCAGACGCTTTCCCTCGCCGTCTACGATGCCGTGCAGGCCGGGCAGGACGACCTTGCGAACTTCCTGGTCGTGCTGATCTCCGTGGTCTGCGTTGCCATCCTGTTCGGCTCCGGCAAGCTGCTCAAGCCGCGCCACTGATTCGCTCATGAAGCTTCGCGTCGACATTCGCAAGACACTGCGTGCGCGCGACCGGGCGTTCGCGCTAGAGGCGAGCTTCACCATCGTGGACGACCGCGTGGTGGTGTTCGGCCCCTCTGGGTCGGGAAAGAGCGTGACCATGCAGTGCATCGCCGGATTGATCTCGCCCGACGAGGGCGTGATCCAGGTGGGCGATCGCGTGCTGTTCGATTCCAGCGCGAGCATCGATCTGCCGCCGCAGCAGCGGCGTGTGGGCTATCTCTTTCAGGACTTCGCGCTGTTTCCGCACCTGAGCGTCGAGGAGAACGTCGGCTTTGCGCTGCGCCGCGGCCTGCGCGGCGGACTCGACGGCGGTCAGCGCCGAGCCGTGCACGAACTGCTGCGCCTGTTCGACCTCGACGGCCTCGCACGCAACTTCCCGCGGCAGCTCTCCGGGGGGCAGCGCCAGCGTGTCGCGCTGGCCCGCGCGTTGATCGTGCAGCCCGACATCATGCTGCTCGACGAGCCGCTGTCCGCCCTCGACCCGCTCCTGCGCGGTCGCATGCGTCGGGAACTGGTCGCGCTTCAGCAGCGCTTCGCCGTCCCCATGATCGTGATCACCCACGATCCGGCCGACGTGGAGGCGATGGCCGAGACCATTCTCGTCTACAGCCACGGCCGGGTCGCCCAGCAGATGCGCTCGACGGAGCTGAGACAGGACGCATTTCTGGCAGGAGGGGGGATCGAGCGCATTCTCGGCACGGCGTACGCCAACGACGACTGAGATCGCGTCCTGCTCATCCTCATTCCCGGCAGATTCGATCCGTGCCTGCTGCACGCGTATGCAGCCACGGCGACCGGCGTCGCTATAATCCCGCGATGGATTGTTCGTCATGACGGCCGCCGCGTTCCTCGCCATCGGTGTCGGCGCCATGCTCGGCGCATGGCTGCGCTGGCTGCTGGCCCTGCTGCTCAATGCTGCGTTCCCCGTCCTGCCGCTCGGAACGCTCGCGGCCAATCTGGCCGGCGCCTACCTGATCGGCGTCGTGGTCGAACTGCTCGGCCAGCACGCTGCGCTTCCGCCCGAGGTGCGGCTGTTCGCGGTGACCGGCTTTCTCGGCAGCCTGACCACCTTTTCGACCTTCTCGGCGGAATCGGTCGTGCTGCTCTTGCGCGGACAGTACGGCTGGGCCGCTGCGCACGTCCTCGTTCACCTCGCCGGATCGCTGCTCATGACCGTTCTCGGCATGCATACGGTGCGCGTGCTGCACGGCTGAGTCAGGCGCTGCGCGATGCCCCGTAGACTGCGTCGTTGAGCAGATCGCGTGCGGAGGCTGTGACCTCGCTCGCGGTCATGCCGATCCAGCCGTGCATCGCAGATGCCCGCGCGTCTGCGGCCCGCCCGTGCAGATGCACGGCGGCGCGCAGGGCGTCCTCCGGCTCCACACCCTGGGCGAGGAGCGCGCCGCAGATGCCGGACAGCACATCGCCCATTCCGGCACTGGCCAGCCCCGGATTTCCCGTGCCGTTGATCCACCAGCGTCCGTCGGGTTGTGCAATGACCGTCCCGGCACCCTTGAGTGCCACGCTCGCACGGAAACGCTGGGCCAGGTCGATGGTGCTCGCCACGCGATCCGCCTGGACCGCCGCGGTCGTCGTGCGCAGCAGCCGCGCCGCCTCGGCCGGGTGCGGCGTGAGCAACGTCGCCGCCTTGCGCGCGCGACACACGTCCTGCAAGGCATCGTGCGCACCGAGCAGGTTCAGCGCGTCGGCGTCCATCAGCAGCGGCAGGTCGCGTTCGAGCGCGCGGGCGACCGCGCTGCGGGCGGGCGGGGACTGCCCCAACCCCGGACCGACCACCAGACAGTCCAGGTGCTGCATCTCGACCGCCTCGTCGGCCTCGCGCAGCATCAGCTCCGGCTGCAACGCGTCGACGCTCATCTCCTTACGCAGAAGGCCCAAGTAGATCCGCCCGGCGCCCAGCTGCAGGGCGGCGCGGCCCGCCAGCAAGGCGGCCCCGGTCATGCCCGCCGCCCCACCGATGATGCCCAGACTGCCGAAGCTGCCCTTGTGCGTGTTGCGCAGCCGTGGGGCAAGCACCTGGGCCAGCGAGGCATGACCGATGGTGCGACCCATGGCCGGACGGAGCGCGGCCACATCCAGGCCCAGATCGGCCACCTCGATCTCACCGGCATGGTCGGGGCCGTCGAGCGTCAACAGCCCGGGCTTGAGCGCGATGAAGGAAACGGTTCGGGCAGCACGAACGGCGCAGCCCAGCACCGCGCCGGTGTCTGCCGCCAGGCCGCTGGGCATGTCCAGCGACAGGACGGGCGCCGGCTGGCGGTTGATCCAGTCGACCAGTTCGGCAGGCCGTCCGTCCAGTGCGCGGGCGAGGCCGATCCCGAACAATGCGTCGACCACCAGATCCACCGGCTGTTGCGGCAGGCGCGGGGCGATCGTTCCGCCGGCCGCGACCCAGGCGTCATGGGCGGCGCGGGCGTCTGCGGGGAGGCGCGTAGCGTCGCCGGCGAACACGACACTCACGCGATACCAGGCCTGCAGCAGGTGGCGCGCGACGACGAAGCCATCGCCGCCGTTGTTGCCCGGCCCGGCGATGACCAGCACGCTGTGACCGGAGACGAGCATGCGATCGCTCGCGATGTGCGCAGCGGCATGTCCGGCGCGCTCCATCAGGCCGGGCGAGGCACCGGGAGCCGCGGCCGCCTCGAGGGCGCGAATGTCGGCGACACGGTAGACGGGAAGGGACGAGGGCTGTGGCATGCGCGGAATCTCCAGTGGCAATGATAGAGATTCCGTATAATTCCGCCTCACCTTCGCTCGATCTCGATGCCTACCATCCTTCGGCTTCCCGGCCGCCGCGCACTTTCCGACTTTCGCCTAGACAAGCTCCTCCAGTCAGTTCAGCACGCGCTTCCGTCACTGCGAAGCGTGGAATCACGTTACTGGCATTTCGTGAAGCTGAGCGAGCCGCTTCCGGCCGACCGCTTCGCCGTGCTGGAACGGCTTCTCACCTACGGTCCGGCCTCTGCCGTCGACGATCGCTCCCCATCCCTGGTGGTGGTGCCGCGCCTGGGAACCATCTCGCCCTGGTCCTCGAAGGCAACCGACATTGCCCACCAGTGCGGACTCGACGAGGTGGAGCGCATCGAGCGCGGCACTGCGTTCGCCTTCGTGTTCGCGCACGGCTCTGTAGCGACCGGGCGCGAAGCACAGCTGCTGCTGCCGCTCGTGCACGATCGCATGACCGAGACCGTGCTCTCGAGCCTGGAAGCGGCCGATGCGCTGTTCGCGCAGACCCCGCCTGCACCGCTCGTGCGCGTCGACGTGCTCGGCGGCGGGATGGCCGCCCTGGAGCGGGCGAATCTTGAGATGGGTCTCGCACTCTCGCCCGACGAGGTCGCCTACCTCCTCGATTATTTCCAGCGCATCGGCCGGAATCCGACCGATGTGGAACTGATGATGTTCGCGCAGGCGAACTCCGAGCACTGCCGCCACAAGATCTTCAATGCCGACTGGTCGATCGACGGCGAGCCGATGCGGCATTCGCTGTTCGGCATGATCCGCAATACGCATGCAGTGCATCCCGACGGCACGCTCGTGGCCTATGCGGACAACTCGGCCGTGATCGAGGGCAGCACCACGCCGCGCTTCTATCCCCGCGCCGACCACGTCTACCGCTTCGGCGAGGAGCCGGCACACATCCTGATGAAGGTCGAGACGCACAATCATCCGACCGCCATCGCGCCCTTTCCGGGCGCTGCGACGGGCGCGGGCGGAGAGATCCGGGACGAGGGGGCGACCGGACGGGGCGCCAAGCCCAAGGCAGGCCTGACTGGCTACACCGTCTCCAATCTGCGCATCCCGGACGCACTGCAGCCCTGGGAGAGCGATGACTACGGCAAGCCCGGGCGCATTGGTGAACTCCGCCCGCTGCGGCACGACCAC
>CAYLTE010000043.1:16167-23176 GCA_964386195.1 uncultured Burkholderiales bacterium
TCATGATCGAAGGGCCGATCGGCGGCGCGGCCTTCAACAACGAGTTCGGGCGGCCGAATCTGCTCGGCTACTTCCGCACCTTCGAGCAGAGCGTCGCGGGCGAACGTCGCGGCTATCACAAGCCGATCATGATCGCCGGCGGACTGGGCAACATCTCCACGACACAGATCGAGAAGATGGCGCTGACGCCGGGCACGGCGCTGGTTCAGCTGGGCGGTCCCGGGATGCTGATCGGACTTGGCGGCGGATCGGCGTCGAGCATGGGCACGGGGCAGAACGCGGAGGACCTGGACTTCGACTCGGTCCAGCGTGGCAATGCGGAGATCCAGCGCCGCGCACAGGAGGTGATCGACCGCTGCTGGGCGCTGGGCGAGGACAACCCGATCCTGTCGATCCACGACGTCGGCGCGGGCGGGCTGTCGAACGCGCTGCCCGAACTCGTGCACGGTGGAGGTGTCGGTGGCCGCTTCGCGCTGCGCGACATCCCGATCGAAGAGCGCGGCATGTCGCCGATGCAGATCTGGTGCAACGAGTCCCAGGAGCGCTACGTCCTGGCTGTGCGCGCCGATCGCCTCGACGTGTTCGAGCGCATGTGCCGGCGCGAACGCTGTCCCTTCGCAGTCATCGGCCACGCTTCCGAGGCGCACCAACTCGTGGTGGAGGATCGCCTGCTGGGCGAGCACGCGGTCGACATGGATCTGGGCGTACTGCTCGGCAAGCCCCCGAGAATGGCGCGCCAGGCGCGCCATCTCGAACGCCAGCTGCCCCGGCTGCAACTCGACGGCATCGATCTGTCCGAGGCCGTGCAGCGCGTACTGCGCCTGCCGGCGGTGGCGGACAAGACCTTCCTGATCAGCATCGGGGACCGGACCGTCGGCGGGCTGTGCAGCCGCGACCCCTTCGTCGGCCCGTGGCAGGTGCCGGTCGCCGACGTGGCGGTGACCCTGGCAGGGTTCAGGACGCAGCGCGGGGAGGCGATGGCGATGGGCGAGCGCACGCCGCTTGCGCTGATCGACGGTCCCGCGTCCGGCCGCATGGCGGTGGGCGAGGCGATCACGAACATCGCTGCCGCGCCGATCGCGCGCATCGGCGACATCAAGCTGTCGGCGAACTGGATGGCACCGGCCGGTCACCCCGGCGAGGACGCCGTCCTGTTCGACACGGTGCGTGCGGTGGGCATGGAACTGTGCCCCGCGCTGGGCGTGAGCATTCCGGTCGGCAAGGACTCGATGTCGATGAAGACCTCCTGGACGCAGGAGGGCGCGCGCCGGGAGGTGATCGCGCCGGTGTCGCTGATCGTGTCGGCATTCGCGCCCTGCGAGGACGCACGCCGCACCCTCACGCCGCAGTTGGCGGCCGACGAGGACAGCGTGCTGCTGCTGCTGGACCTTGGAGAAGGTCGCAACCGGCTCGGTGGATCGGCGCTCGCGCAGGTGTTCGGTCAGCTGGGAGACGAGGCGCCGGACGTCGACGATCCCGATGCACTGCGGGTGTGCTTCGAGACGATCCAGGCATTGAACCGGGCGGAGCTGCTGCTCGCCTATCACGACCGCTCCGACGGCGGACTGCTGGTGACGCTTTGCGAGATGATGTTCGCCGGCCGTATCGGGATCACGATCGACGTCGACGCGCTGCCCGGGGTGGTCGGTGCCGCAGCGCAGCCGCTGCTTGCCGCCCTGTTCAACGAGGAACTGGGCGCGGTATTGCAGGTGCGCCGCCGGGACGTCGCCAAGGTGACGTCGGCATTCGGTGCCGCCGGCCTCGCGCATGCGTGTCACGTCATCGGCGCGCCCAACCGGGCCGGACGCCTGATCCTCAGACAGGGGGCGGGTACGGTCTACGAGGCGCTCGGGCACTCGCTGCAGCGTGTGTGGGCCGAGACGACCTATCGCCTGCAGCGGCTGCGCGACAACCCGCAATGCGCCCAGGAGGAATTCGACAGACTGCTCGACGTCACCGATCCCGGACTGCACGCGCGTCTGACCTTCAATCCGGCGGAGGACGTCGCTGCGCCGTTCCTGACCCGGCGGGCCCGGCCGCGCATTGCCATCCTGCGCGAGCAAGGGGTGAACGGACAGATCGAGATGGCGGCTGCGTTCGATCGCGCCGGTTTCGATGCGGTGGACGTGCACATGAGCGACATCATCGCGGGACGCGTCACCCTCGAGCGCTTCGAGGGCTTCGCGGCGTGCGGCGGCTTCTCGTATGGCGACGTGCTCGGTGCAGGGGAGGGCTGGGCAAAGTCCATCCTGTTCAACCCCCGGGCGCGCGCTCAGTTCGAGGCATTCTTCGCGCGCGAGAATTCGTTTGCCCTCGGGGTGTGCAACGGCTGTCAGATGATGAGCAATCTGCGCGAGCTGATCCCCGGCGCCGAGGCGTGGCCGCATTTCGTGCGCAACCGCTCGGAGCAGTTCGAGGCGCGCTTCGTGATGGTCGAGGTGGAGGACAGCCCGTCGCTGTTCTTCCGGGGAATGGCCGGCAGCAGGATGCCCATCGCGACGGCGCACGGCGAAGGTTTCGCCGAATTCAAGGACGCGCAGCAGTTCGCGCGCGCGCGGGTCGCATTGCGCTACGTCGACAATCGTGGATGCCGAACGACGGTCTATCCCGCCAACCCCAACGGATCACCCGAAGGGATCACCGGTCTGACCACACCCGATGGGCGCTTCACCATCCTGATGCCGCATCCGGAACGGGTGTTTCGTACCGCGCAGCAGTCGTGGCACCCGAAGGAATGGGGCGAGGATTCACCCTGGATGCGCATGTTCCGCAACGCGCGCGGGTGGGTCGGCTAGCCGCGCGTTTCGGGCGCTACGTCGGGATTGCCCCTGCGATGGGCATGACAGAAGGGAGACGAGGATGACGGCGGCAGCGCCGCCATCCCGGAGGACGAGGGCGACGGCCCGTTACTCGATTCTGGCTTGTTCCTTAAGCTTGGCAATCGTGGCGTCACGCTTCTGCGTCAGCATCTGCTGATACAGGCGCTCCTTCACGTCCTCGAAGGCAGGGAACTGGATGTCGCGGATGTCGTCCATCATGATGATGTGATAGCCGAACTGGGTCTTGACCAGTTCCTTCGTGTACTCGCCCTTGTTCAGCTTGACCAGCGCGTCGGCGAACTCCTTGATGTAGTTGGTGCCGTCGCTCCAGTCGAGCGCACCGCCATCGTTCTTCGAGCCCGAGTCTTCCGAGCGCTTCTTCGCGATGGCAGCGAAGTTCTTCCCCTTGCTCTTCTTCACTTCCGCGAGCGCCGCCTTGGCCTGCTTCTCGTCCTTGATCAGGATGTGGCGGGCCTTGTACTCCTTGCCCGGCGAGTTGGCGAGCTGCTCCTTCTTGACGCGCTCGTACTCGGCCTTCATCTCCTCGTCCGAGATCGGATTCTGCTTGATGAAGTCGTCGAAATAGGCGCGGATCAGAAACTCCTGCTTCGCCATTTCCATCTGGGCGGCGAATTCCTCGTTCTTGTCCAACCCTTTCTTGATCGCTTCCTGGGCCAGGATCTCGCGCATGATCAGCGATTCCTTGACGCTGCTGCGCAGGTTCGCGTCGTCCTTCTGGCCTTGCGCCACCTGCGCCTTGACCACGTAGTCCAGCCGCGCCTCGGAGATGGGAATGCCGTTGACGATGGCGATGGTCTTCTCCTCCGCCTTCACTGCCGTGAAGGCGAGCAGCCCGACCAGGGTGAGGGCGGCTGCCGACGCGTTCTTGATCGAATACATGACGTTTCCTTGGTGTGGTGTTGCGGTGAAGTTGCTCGGTGCGGACAGCGTTATGCGTGAAATGCCTGTTCGAACTCGTCCGCAGTGTAGGCGGTGATGGCAAGTGCGTGGACCTTGCCCGGCATCAGATCCGCGACGGCCCGGTAGACCATGCGGTGGCGGGCCACGAGCGGCCTGCCGCTGAATCCGTCGCAGACGATCAGCAGCCGATAGTGTCCACCGCCGCCACGAGCTCCCTCGTGCCCGACGTGTTCGCCGCTCTCGTCGTGGATCTCCACGCGCTGCGGGCGCAGCGTCTGCAGGCGATCCTGCATCAACGCGACGGTCGGATCCTCGTTGGCCATGGCAGTTTGCGGCCCGTGTCCGCCTTCACTTGTTCTCTTCGACATGCCGCGACAGGAAAAATCCCTGCGCGAGGACGAAAACCAGCATCAGTCCCAATCCGCCGAACATCTTGAAGCTGACCCAGGTCTCTTCGGAGAAGTTGAAGGCGACGTACAGATTGAGCACGCCCATCAACAGGAAGAAGCCGACCCAGCTGAGGTTGAGGCGGCGCCAGATCGGATCGGGAAGCGCGATCTGCTTCTCCATCATGGCGCGCATGAGGTTCTTGCCGAAGGCGAAATCGGCAGAAAGCAGGACCGCGGCGAAGGCCCAGTATAGCACCGTGGGTTTCCACATGATGAAGGTCGGATCGCGCAGCAGGATCGTCGCACCGCCCATCACGACGATGATCGCCAGGCTGATCCAAAGCATGCGATCGACCTTCTTGCCCTGGCCGATGAGCCAGCCGACCTGGGCGAAGGTGGCGAGGATGGCAACCAGCGTGGCGACCAGGATCGGGGCCTGCGATGCCATCACGTGGTCGTCCGCCCCGATTCCGCCGAGCAGGCCGCCGATGATCGCCACGGCGGTGTCCGGGACGCGCTTCGCGCCCTCGTAGGCGAGGAAGAACAGGATGACCGGAAACAGATCGAACAGCAATTTCATGTGCTTGACGCACTCCAGAGGGTGGCTTGCGGGGAGGGGAACGCGCTCTCGCCCGGCCACGGCCGGCGGATTATGACCGCTCACCGTGGGGCTGTCCAACCGCCCCCGGAGCCCTGGAAGTGGGCTCCGCTCGGGGTGGTACCATCCAGTGCCGGGCTTCATAACCACTACGGGAGGACAGGCATGCCGATGGTCAAGATGGTCGACGACGCAAGCGCGTCGCCGGCGGCGAAGGAAGTGTTCGACGACATCCGTCAGTCGCGCAATACCGACTACGTGAACAACATCTGGCGCACGCTCGCCGTGCATCCGCCGATGCTCAAGCGGTTCTGGAACTACATGAAGGAGGTGATGCTCAAGGAGAGCCGCCTCGATGCGCTGACCAAGGAGTACATCTACCTGGCAGTGAGCATGACCAACAACTGCGAGTACTGCATTCATTCCCACATCGCTGCCGCGCGCAAGAAGGGCATGGACGACGAGATGCTCGCGGAACTGGTTGAGATCGTCGCACTCGCCAACGCCGGAAATCGCCTCACGCAGGGGCTGCAGGTCGAAGTCGACGAGCGCTTCAAGCCGAAGTTCGACTGACCATGGAGTTCGAACGGGTCATGCGCCAGCGGTTCAGCGCGCGAGCCTTCCGACCGGACCCCGTGCCCGAGGAAGCGCTCGCGCGCATTCTCGAGCTCGCGCAGTGCACGCCTTCATGGTGCAACACCCAGCCATGGGGTCTCGTGATCACGCGTGGCGCCGCGACGGCCCGCTTCCGCGAGGCCCTCTACGCCCACGCGAAGTCGGGCGCCGTGCACGCACCGGACCACCCGTTCCCTCTGGCCTACGAAGGCGTCTATCGCGAGCGCAGGAAGGTGTGCGGCGTCCAGTTGTACCAGTCGCTGGGGATCGGCCGGGACGATCGCGCCGCGGCCGCAGAGCAGTCCTTCGAGAACTTCCGCTGCTTCGGGGCACCGCACGTGGCCATCGTCAGCACCGAGGAGAAGCTGGGACAGTACGGGCTGCTCGACTGTGGTCTCTACATCCAGAGCTTCATGCTGGCCGCAGTCGACGCCGGCGTGGACTGCATCGCGCAGGCGGCACTCGCCTCGTATTCGCCCTTCCTGCACGACTATTTCGCCATTCCGGCGCATCGGCGCATCGTCTGCGGCATCGCGTTCGGTTACGCAGACCGCGGAGCAGCGATCAACGGCTACCGCACCGAGCGGGCCGACGTCGCGCAGGCGGTGCGCTTCGTCGACGCCTGAACGCTGCCGTCGCGACCGGCGGCGCTGGTCGCGACGGGAACAGAGACTGCTGTCCTCGGGGGTGGATCCGGTCGGCTGCATTCGCGCAGTCGCGAGGTCCGATCAGGAGGCAGGCATGAGCATGCACGATTACGCCATGGCGCGGGCCAGGGCCGCGCTGCTGCTGTCGATCGCACTGTTGCTGGCAGTGGGCAGCTTCGGCGTTCGCGCGCAGGAAACCGACAAGCCCCTGATTCTGGTGGCGGTCCCGAAGCTGTCCGGATTCTACGAACGCACCGTCCTGGTCGCCGTGCCCATTGCGGGCGATCGCCACGTGGGATTTATCATAAATCGGCCTACGCCGGTTTCGATGGGTCGCCTGTTCCCGCAGCACGATCCGTCGCGCAAAGTGGCGGATCCGGTGTATCTCGGCGGACCGGAGATGGTCACATCGATCTTCGCGATGCTCGAGTCGGCCGATGACCCCGAGCAGGGGAATTTCACGGTGATGCCCGGGGTTCAGGTGGTGGCGGAAGCGAAATCGATCGACCGGATCATCGAGCAGGCGCCAAACTCGGCGCGCTACTACGCCGGCTTCGTCGCCTGGCGACGTGGTGAACTGCAACAGGAGCTGGACCGCGGCTTCTGGTTCACCATGCCCGCGCAGCCGGAGTTCATGTTCCGCAAGGACGCGGGCGATCTGTGGGAGGAATTGCTCGAGCGCAGCAGCCGAGTGAGGACCAGGCTGCAGAATCGCGTTCCGGAATCTGCAGAGGGAGGAACGACCTAGCTCGTCCGAATCTCACGGGGACCGCCCCTCGCCAAGGGGGCGGTCCCTGGTTTGGCACCCGCTACGCCGCCTTGAGGATGTCCCGCAGCACGTAGGGCAAGATGCCGCCGTGCTTGTAGTAGTCCACCTCGATGGCGGTGTCGATGCGTGACTTCACCTTCACCTGCCGCGTCGTGCCGTCGGCGCGCTTGATCGACAGCGTCAGCTCCTGCTGCGGCCTGATATCGTCCAGCCCGAGGATGTCGATCATCTCGTCGCCCTGCAGGCCGAGG
>CAYLTE010000044.1:0-23102 GCA_964386195.1 uncultured Burkholderiales bacterium
CAGGACCGAGTCGATGCCGAGCTTGCGCGCCACCGCGATGCGGTTCTCGGTGCCCTCCAGCTGGGCCTGAAGATCGCGGAAGTTCTGGTCCGACTTGAGCTGCGGGTAGTTCTCCACCACCACCAGCAGGCGCGACAGGGCCGAGGTGAGTTCGCCCTGCGCCTGCTGGAAGCGGGCAAAGGCCTGCGGATCGTTGATCAGCTCGGGAGTGGCCTGGATGCTGGTGGCACGGGCGCGGGCCTCGGTCACCCGGGTGAGCACCTCGAGCTCCTGCTGGGCGAAGCCCTTGACCGTGTTCACGAGGTTGGGGATCAGGTCCGCCCGGCGCTGATACTGGTTGAGCACCTCGCTCCACGCCGCCTTCACTTCCTCGTCCTGTTGCTGGATGGTGTTGTATCCGCAGCCGCCCAGGGTCATCGCAGCGGTCAACACGATCCAGGTGAGCCATTTCTTCGTCATGTCTTGGGTCTCCGTATCCAACCGCCGTGTCAGTTGAGGATGTCCTGCCCGGCTTTCAACTTTGCCATCAGCTCCCGGGCCATGCAAAGGTCTTCCCATGCCTTCGCCTTGTCGGGCAGATTGCGCAGCAGGTATGCCGGGTGATAGGTCACGAGCAGGTGCGTGCCCTGGAACGGGTGCACACGGCCGCGCAGGCTGGCGATCGAAGCGTCGGTGCGCAGCAGGCTCAGCGCTGCCGTCTTGCCCAGCGCGATCACCAGCCGGGGCCGGATGAGCGCGATCTGCCGCTGCAGAAACGGTTCGCACTGTGCCGCCTCGGCCGGCTCGGGCACCCGGTTGCCGGGCGGACGGCACTTGACCACGTTGGCAATATAGACGTCGTGTCCCCGACGCAGGCCGATGCTCGACAGCATGCTGTCCAGCAGCCGTCCGGCCTGCCCCACGAAGGGCTCGCCGCGCTCGTCTTCCTCCGCCCCCGGCCCCTCGCCGACGAAAAGCCAGTCCGCCTGCTCGTCGCCCACCCCGAACACGCTCTGCCTGCGCCGGGCGTGCAGCGCACACGCGCGGCACGACCGCACCGCGGCCTCGAGTTGCCTCCATTCCAGCGTGGCGACCTCGGCGGACGCAGCGCCTGCCGCATCCTCCCGTGCGGATGCCTGCGGACGTTCGGCCGCGACGGCGGCCTGCAACGCTTCGTCCTGCGCGGACGCAGTCACCGGCGCGGATTGCTCGGACTCACCCGCCCCACCCGAACTGCGCAGGCGCCACCGGACCAACCCCAGTTCCCGCAGCACCTGCTCGCGTCGCGTCATCGCCCGTTGCATGGACCTGTCATTCTCCCCGTGGGGTGGCTGCCCCGTCCTGCACGCCGCACGCTCGCGCCATGAGAATCGCGTCCTCGCGCCCGCCCGCCGACGGATAATAGCCGCGCCGCACCGAGAGTTCCCGAAACCCCATGCCGGCGTAGAGTTCACGCGCCGCGACATTCGACGGACGCACCTCGAGCAGCATCTCGCACGCTCCGCACTCGCGCGCGCGCTCCAGCATGTGCGAGAGCATGGCGCGGCCGAACCCCCGCCGCTGGCAGGCCGGCGCCACGCTCAGGTTGAGCAGGTGCGCCTCGCCCACGCCGAGCATCATCACGCAGTACCCGATCGTCGTGCCCTGTGTCTCGAGCACCCAGCAACTGTAGCCGGCGTGCAGGGAATCGCGGAAGTTGCCCAGGCTCCACGGATGCGCGTAGATCGCGCGCTCGATCGCCATCACGCTGTCCAGGTCGCCCGGCCCCATCGGTCGCAGCACTGGGGCCGCCGCAGTGGCGCCGCTCATCGGCTCGTGTTCGACGCAGCTTTTCTCATGGCCCGTTCCCCGATCGTCATGGCGACTTTGTCGCGCACGTAAAGGGGTGCGGCATCCTCGGGCGCCATGGCGCCGGATGCGCGAAAGGCAGCGGCCCCCAGTTCGGCCATCTCGCGCGCATGGGGATGCAGCCCGTACTCCACGCGCACGAGCGCCGCGCCGTAGCGCGCGCGCAGCGCCGCCTCGTACACGTCGAAGGCGCTGCCGCAGCCGGTCCAGCCCTCGCCTTCCACCAACGGTGCATCCTCCGCGCGCCACAGCCCGGGCTCGTGCTCTGCGATCCAGACCTCGCCTTCGCGCCGGTAGCAGGCGTGGTAGATCTCGCCGATGCGCGCGTCCGTCGCCACGATCGCGCGCGTGCTGCCGCTGGCCAGCGCGAGTGCGGCAAGCGTGCACACCGGAACCACCGGCAGTCCCGCCCCGAAAGCGAGGCCCTGCGCCACGCCGCATG
This sequence comes from uncultured Burkholderiales bacterium, assembly GCA_964386195.1. Taxonomy (GTDB): domain Bacteria; phylum Pseudomonadota; class Gammaproteobacteria; order Burkholderiales; family SHXO01; genus SHXO01. The sequence goes on from CAYLTE010000044.1 coordinate 2,270, forward strand.
CGATGCGCACCCCGGTGAACGAACCGGGGCCGGCGCCGAAGACGATAGCCTGCATGTCGCCGAGCCTCGCGCCGGCCTCGCGCAGGAGGGAATCGATCATCGGAACGATCAGTTCGGAATGACGCTGGCCTGCGTTCTCCTCGCGCGCGAGCACGTGCCCGTCGCGCCAGAGCGCGGCGGAGCACCACTGCGTGGACGTATCGAGCGCAAGAAGATTCAAGTTCGAAGCGGGATTCGCAGCAGACGATGCGCACGGCCTGCCGGCACGGGAAGACCGACCATTCTACGATCTTTCCTGGCTGGGATCGATCGAGATGGCTGGGATCGATCGAGTTGGCTGGGATCGATCGATGCATCGCGCAGTCGGGTCGGACGAGCCGCCCGAGACCGTCCAGCCGGCGCAGGCCGAGAGCCCTGCAAGATGGCGTAGTACACTTCGAACGGGGTGTGCAGCAGGCGCCCGCCGAATCTCCTCGCATTCATCCGATGACCAGCTGCCCCAGTCCGCTGCTGTTGCAGCTGTTCTCCGATCCGTCGCTGCTCCCGCTGCTTTTCGAGCAAATCGTCAACGGGTTGCTGGTCGGCTCCTTCTACATCGTCCTGTCGCTCGGTCTCTGGCTCATCTTCAACCTGGCAGGCGTGATGAACCTGTCGCACGGCGCGTTCTACGCCATCGGCGCCTACCTCGCTTACGAAGCTGAGAAGCGGGTGGGATTCTTCGGTGCGATGGTGCTCTCGCCGGTGCTGGTCGCACTCATCGGTATCGCCATCGAGCGGTTGCTGGTCAATCGGATGTACGGAAAGGACCCGGCGCTGGGCCTGCTGTTCACGTTCGCACTCGCGATGATCGTCGAGCAGAGTCTGCGCATGATCTGGGGCAGCACCGGCCTGCCTTTCCCGATACCCGAGGGACTGCGCGGCCAGTGGATCGTCGGCGACTTCATCTACAGCCATTACCGGCTCTCGAGCATGGCGGTGAGCGTGATGGCCGTGCTCGGCTGCTGGCTGCTGCTCAACCGTACGCCGTTCGGACTCGTGGTGCGCGCCGGCATGCGCGATCCCGAGATGGTGCGGGCGCTGGGAATCGGCCTCGGTCCCGCACGGGCGGCCATCTTCGCACTCGGCGTGGCACTCGCCGCTCTTGCCGGCGTCATGTCGGCGCCGCTGGCCGGCGTGCAGCCGGCCATGGGCGGCGAGATCCTCATCGCCGTTTTCGTGGTGGTGTTGATCGGCGGGCTGGGTTCGTTCTGGGGCGTCGTGCTGGCGGGCCTGCTCCTCGGGCTCGTGCGCGGCATCACCGTATTCGCGTGCCCGCCCGCCGCCGAGGCCTCGATGTACCTGCTGATGGTGCTGGTCCTGCTTCTTCGCCCGCACGGCCTGCTGGGCGAGCGCTTCGCGAAGTTCGAGTAGCCATGGTTCCACGCGGATCCCGCCACCCGCTCGTGCTGCTCGCGCTCGGACTGATCCTGCTGCCGTGGCTGGTGCTCGCCTTCGGATACACCTGGGGGGTGGCCACCGAGATCGCGATCTTCGCCCTCGTCGGACTCGGCTACAACCTCCTGCTGGGCTACACCGGCCTGCTCTCCTTCGGGCACGCCATGTTCTTCGGACTGGCCGCCTACTGCGTCGCCCTCACGCAGATCCACTGGTTCGGGGACCGCATGCTGCCGGCGCTGCTGGCCGCCGTCGCGTTCTCGGCATCGCTTGGACTGCTCGTCGGCTTCCTTGCCCTGCGCCGCCGCGGGGTGTACTTCTCGCTGTCCACGCTCGCCTTCACGGCACTCGCGTTCTACATCGTGTACCGCTGGACCGGCTTCACCGGCGGCGAGAACGGCCTCTCCGGAGTGCAGCGCAACGCGGTGCTCGTCGATGCCCGCGTGTACCACTATGCAGTGTCCGCCGTCGTCTTCGCGGTGGCGTGGCTGCTCTGGCGCGTCGCTCAATCGCCGCTGGGAAGCGTGCTGGTCGCGATCCGCGAGAACGAGCAGCGCGCCCGCTTCGCCGGCTATGCGGTGCACCGCTACAAGCTCGCCGCCTTCGTCGTCTCGTCTGCCGTCGTCGGCCTGGGCGGTGCGCTGACGGCCTATCTTCGGCTCTTCGTGTCGGCCGACGTCGTGCACGTGGCGTTCTCCGGCGAGATCGCCGCCATGACCCTCCTCGGGGGGATGGGGAACTTCCTGGGGCCCGCCCTGGGTGCGTTCCTCTATGTGATGTTCCGGGAACTGGTGTCGGGGATCACTGCTTCGTGGCAGTTCTGGTTCGGCCTGCTCTTCATGGCGCTGATCTTGTACTCGCCATTGGGCATCGTCGGCCTGGGCGAGCGTCTGCTCGCGCCGTTGCGGCGCAATCGGGCAGAAGCCGTTGCCCTCCCGGCCCGCGTCCTCGCGCAGTCACCTGAAGACGCACCGGCCTTCCTGCACACGCACGCGGAAGCGGCCGGCCCGCTGCTTCGCTGCCGCGGCGTGCGCAAGCGCTTCGGCGGCTTCGTCGCCGTGGACGGCATCGACCTCCAGCTCCACGACCGGCGCCTGCACGCCCTCATCGGGCCGAACGGCGCCGGCAAGACCACCTTCATCGATCTGATCTCCGGGATGTTCGCGCCGGACTCCGGTACCGTCGAGATGGCCGGCACACCCATCGGCGGTCTCCCTCCCGAGGAGGTGATGGCGCGCGGCATTTCCCGTTCGTTCCAGATCACCAGCCTGTTCCCGTCCCTCACGGTCTGGGAGCACCTGCGCCTGGCGGTGCAGGCGCACGACCCGCAGCGTTTCCAGGCGCTGCGCAAGGCGTCGGCACTGCAACAGGTCAACGCCGAGACACGAGCCCTGGCGCGCTTCCTCGGTCTCGAGGGCGTCGAGAAGGTTGCGGTGTCCCAGCTCTCCTACGGAGGACAGCGACTGGTCGAGATCGGAGTCGCGCTCGCCGCGCGGCCGCGCGTCCTGCTGCTGGACGAGCCGCTGATCGGCCTCGCCGCTGCGGAGCGCGAACGCGTCGCCCGGCTGATTCGCGATCTTTCGCAGCACATGGCGGTGCTGCTCGTCGAGCACGACATCGATCGCGTCTTCGCGGTGGCCGACACCATCACGGTGATGAACGAAGGCCAGGTGCTGGTCGAGGGCGACGGACCGACGGTACGCGCTCACCCCGAGGTGCAGCGCGTGTATACCGGCAGCGGACAGGCCCAGGTGCAGGCGCGCGAGCCGCGGCCGCAGACGCCGGGCGATCCCGTACTCACGGTGTCGGGGATCGACACGTACTACGGCAGGAGCCACGTCTTGCACGACGTGTCCTTCGAGGTGCGCGCAGGCGAGGTGGTGGCGCTGCTCGGTCGCAACGGCGCCGGCAAGTCGTCCACGTTCAAGAGCATCATGGGCATGGTGCAGCCGCGCAAGGGTTCGGTGACGCTGGAGCGGCGCAGGTTGAACGGCCTCGCCCCGGAGCGGATCGCAAGACTCGGCGTCGGGCTCGTTCCCCAGGATCGCCGCCTGTTCGCGGGCCTCACGGTGGAGGAGAACCTGCGCCTGGGCGCCTTCTCCCGATCGCGCTCCGCCGGTACGCGCTGGGAGCGCGAGCGCATCTACGAGGTCTTCCCCACGGTGCGCGAGAAGCTGCGCACGCGGGCCGACCAGCTCTCCCGAGGCGAGCAGCAGATGGTGGCGATCGCCCGTGCGCTGGCGGGCAACGTGAAGGTGGTACTGCTGGACGAGCCGTTCGAGGGCTTGAGCCCGGCCATGGTCGAGGAGGTCTATCGATCGATCGAGAAGCTGCGCAGGGAGGTCTCGATCCTCATCGTCGAACACCATCTCGACACCGTGCTCTCGCTCGCCGATCGCGCGGTCGTGCTCGATCGCGGGCGCGTGTCGCACATCGGCCCGGCGGAACCGCTGCTGAGCGACCTGGACTTCCGTCGCGAGGTGCTGTGGGCGTGACGAAAACACCTCGAAACGCAAAGCACGCGAAGAGCGCAAAGGAAAACCTGCAGACCGCAAGGAGCTCTTCTGCCGTTCTTCGCGTCCTTTGCGGTCTTTGCGTTGGGCGCTTTTACTATGGAGCATTGAAATGCAACTGAGCATGCAAGGCAAGCGCGTCCTGATCACCGCGGGCGCGGGCGGCATCGGCCGCGTCATGACGAAAACATTCGCCGAGGCCGGGGCGAAGGTGCACATCTGCGACGTCGTGCAGGCAGCCGTGGACGAGACGAGCAAGTCGCTCAGCGTCACCGCCACGCTGTGCGACGTCTCGAATCTGGAGCAGGTGGATCGCATGTTCTCGGACGTGCGCACGCACCTGGGCGGACTGGACGTGATGATCAACAACGCCGGCATCGCCGGCCCGACCGGGCGCGTCGAGGAGATCTCGATCGAGGACTGGCAGCGCTGCATCGAGATCGACCTCAACGGCATGTTCTACTGCACCCGCCTGGCGGTGCCGATGCTCAAGGCCGCAGGCGGCGGCAGCATCGTCAATCTCTCCTCCGCGGCCGGACGCCTGGGGTTTCCCTATCGCACCCCCTATGCCGCCGCGAAGTGGGCGGTGGTGGGCTTCACCAAGAGCCTGTCGATGGAGGTGGGTACCGACAACATCCGCGTGAATGCCATCCAACCCGGGGTGGTCGAGGGCGAGCGCATCGACCGCGTCATCGCTGCCAAGGCGCAGGCAGTCGGGATAAGCTTCGAGGAACAGAGGAGAATATCGCTCGAGCGCGTCTCAATGCGCAGCATGGTCAGCCCCCAGGACATCGCCAACATGGCGCTGTTCCTGGCGAGCGATGCCGGCGCGCACGTGACCGGGCAGGCCATCTCGGTGTGCGCGGGCGTGGAGATGCTAGGGTAGTTTTTTCACCACGAAGGACACGAAGCAACACGAAGAAGAGCGAGGTGCACTCGCGCCGAGGGCGCGCAGGTGCACGGAGGAACTGGATAAGGTTGGACCCGTCTCTTCCTCTGCGTCAGTAGGTTCCGCTTCTCTTCGTGGTCTTCGTGTCCTTCGTGGTTAACGCTTTCATCAGATATCAGGCAATCATGGAAAAGATCGCAATCGTAGGAGCAGGACTGATCGGGCGCGCGTGGGCGATGGTGTTCGCGCGTGCCGGACACGAGGTGGCGATGTACGACGCCGCGCCGGGCGCGGTGGACAAGGCGCTCGGGCTGATCGGCGCGGGCCTGAACGAGTCGCGCGAGTTCGGGCTGATCGACGAGACGGCGGAGAAGGTGCTCGCGCGCGTGCGCGCCGCGTCCTCGCTGGCCGATGCGCTGAAGGACGCCGACTACGTGCAGGAGAACACCGCGGAGAACCTCGAGATCAAGCGCGGCGTGTTCGCGCAGATGGACGCGGCGGCCGGGCCGGCGTGCGTCCTGGCCAGTTCCACTTCCACCATCGAGACCTCGCGCTTCGCGGAGGGCTTGCCCGGCAGGCACCGTTGCCTGGTGGCGCATCCGGTCAATCCGCCGCATGTGGTGCCGATCGTGGAGATCTCCCCCGCTCCGTTCACCTCTGCCGAGGCGGTCGAGCGCACCCGCAGCCTGCACGAGCGTGTCGGTCAGGTGCCGATCACGGTCAAGCGCGAGGTCGAGGGCTTCATTCTCAACCGTCTCCAGGCGGCACTGCTGAACGAGGCCTGGCGCCTGGTCAAGGAGGATTACGTCAGTGTCGAGGATCTGGACAAGACGATCCGTGATGGTCTCGGCCTGCGCTGGGCGTTCATGGGCCCCTTCGAGACCATCGACCTGAACGCACCCGGCGGGGTGGCCGACTATGCCGCGCGCTACGGCCCTAAGCTGCAGGGCATGATGCAGAACGTGGTCTACGAGCCGTGGGACGCGGAACTCGTCGCCCGCGTCGAGGCCGAGCGCCGCAGGTTGATGGCGCAGAACGACCACGGTCGCCGGGAGGCCTGGCGGGATCGCAGGCTGATGGCGCTGATCGCGCACAAGCGCAAGATGACGAAAGACGAAGGCCACCGCTGAGCCGCGGACGTCTTCCCTGATATCCGAACCCACACACGATTCCCGAGGAGCCCATCCATGTCAGCAAAGCAGAGCAAAGTCATCATCACCTGCGCCGTCACCGGCTCGATCCACACCCCGTCGATGTCGCCGTACCTGCCGGTGAGCCCTGAGGAGATCGCCGAGGCATCGATCGGCGCCGCCAAGGCCGGCGCCGCCATCGTCCACCTGCATGCGCGCATGCCAGACGGCCGCCCGACGCAGGATCCGGAGGTGTTCAAGCAGTTCCTTCCCAAGATCAAGGCCGGCTGCGACGTCGTGCTGAACCTCACGACCGGTGGCGCCCCGACGATGCCGATCGAGGAGCGCCTGCAACCGGCGCTTCGGCTCAAGCCCGAAGTGGCTTCGCTGAACATGGGGTCGATGAACTTCGGGCTGTACGAGATGATCGCCCGCGTCAAGGATTGGAAACACGACTGGGAGAAGCCCTACCTGGAGGGTTCCGAGGACCGCATCTTCAAGAACACCTTCAAGGACATCGCCTACATCCTGCAGTCGTGCAGCGAGAACGCCACCCGCTTCGAGATCGAGTGCTACGACATCGGCCACCTGTACACGGCCGCGCACTTCCTCGACCGCGGCCTGATCAAGCCGCCGCTTCTCATCCAGTCGGTGTTCGGCATCCGCGGCGGCATCGGTCCGCATCCCGAGGACGTCATGCACATGAAGCGCACCGGGGATCGGCTGTTCGGCGACCAGTACCTGTGGTCGGTGCTCGGCGGCGGCCGCAACCAGATGTACATCGCCACCCAGTCCGCGGTGATGGGCGGCAACGTCCGTGTCGGCCTCGAGGACAGCCTGTGGCTCGGCAAGGGACAGCTCGCCAAGACCAATGCCGACCAGGTTGCGAAGATCCGCCGCATCCTCGAGGAACTGGGCCTGGAGGTCGCCACGCCCGACGACGCACGCAAGATGCTCGAGCTCAAAGGCGGAAGCAACGTCAACTTCTGAGTTGAACGGGGGTTGAACAACCAAACGCGCTAAACGCAAAGGCCGCCAAGAGCGCAAAGGAAAAAGCTCTTCTTGCATTGTCTTTGCGTCCTTTGCGCTCTTGGCGTTGAGTGGTTTTATTGGATGCATCGACTCAACTAGACGCAAAGACCGCAGAGGAAAACACTTCCTGCGTTCTCTTTGCGTCCTTTGCGCACTTTGCGTTGAGCGGCTTTTTTTCTTTGGATCGAAACCGGGATGAAGACGCATCGGATTGCCGCGATCGGCGGAGACGGTATCGGCCCTGAGGTCGTCGAGGCCGGCCTGGAAGTGCTCGACGCACTGGTCGCACAGGACGGAGGCTTCCGGCTCGAGGTCGAACGCTTCCCCTGGGGCAGCGACCACTACCGCAAGCACGGCCGCATGATGCCGGAGGACGGGCTGGACACGCTCAGGCCGTTCGATGCGATCTACTTCGGCGCAGTGGGCGTGCAGGACGTGCCGGACCACGTGACGCTGTGGGGGTTACGGCTGGCGATCTGCCAGGGCTTCGACCAGTACGCGAACGTGCGGCCCACGCGCATCCTGCCCGGCGTGCGCGCGCCGCTCAGGCTGCGGCGCGACGAGGACATCGACTGGGTCATCGTCCGCGAGAACAGCGAGGGCGAATATGCCGGCCAGGGCGGGCGGTCGCACCGCGGATTGCCGGAGGAGGTCGCCACCGAGGTGTCGATCTTCACCCGCGCTGGCGTGACGCGCATCATGCGCTTCGCATTCGACCTCGCACGGTCGCGGCCGCGCAAGCTGCTCACGTTGATCACCAAGTCCAACGCGCAGCGCCACGGCATGGTGATGTGGGACGAGATCTTCCTCGAGGTCGCTCGCGACTATCCGGACGTGCACACCGACAAGATGCTGGTGGACGCCGCCACCACGCGGATGGTGTTCAAGCCGGAGTCGCTCGACGTCATGGTGGCGACCAACCTGCACGCGGACATCCTGTCCGACCTTGCTGCCGCGCTGTCGGGCAGCCTGGGCATCGCGCCGACCGCGAACCTCGATCCCCAACGTCGGTTTCCCTCGATGTTCGAGCCGATCCACGGCTCGGCCTTCGACATCGTCGGCAAGGGCATTGCCAATCCGATCGGCACCTTCTGGTGCGCGGCGATGATGCTCGAGCACCTGGGAGAGAAGCGCGCCGCGGCAACCTTGATGTGCGCGATCGAGTCGGTGACGCGGGCAGGCGTGTTCACGCCCGATCTCGGCGGCGAGGCGACGACGCGCGAGGTCACCGACGCGGTCCGCGCGGCGATCTCACAGACCGCCGCGCACCGCTGAGGCGATCGACGCCCGGTCAGGCCAGTTCGGCCTGATGTTCTTCGAGGATCGAGGCGCCGCGCTGCGCGAGATGTGGCGGGTGCTGCGCCCGTCCGGACGCCTCGCCATCGCGGTGTGGGACAGCCTCGCCCACTCACCCGCTTATCGCACACTGGCGCAACTGCTGCGCGAGCTATTCGGCGACGGCGCTGCAGCCAGCCTGGAGGCGCCCTTCTGTCTGGGCGACACGCAGGCGCTGCACGCCCTGCTGTCGGCCTCGGGCATCGCGGGTGCACGCATCGAAACGCACGCCGGCGAGGCATGTTACCCGTCCCTCGAGGCGTGGATCTTCATGAACGTGAAGGGGTGGACGCTGGCGGGGATGCTCGATGACGGGCAGATCGAGCAGTTGCTCGTGCGTGCGCGCACGAGCCTACGCGAATTCGTCGCCAGCGATGGGCGAGTGCACGTGCCCACGCTCGCGCACATCGTCACCGCAACCAGGCACTGATGCCGCCCGCGGGCGGCGCAGCTAGTGCGCCGCGTGCGCGGGCTTCTGCTCCAGCGCGGCGTCCACGTACAGCGTCTTCACCAGCACCATCACCACCACCATCAACGGTGTGGCGAACAACACACCCAGCGGACCGAACAGCAGGCCGAACACGACCACGCCGAGAATCGTCAGCGCCGGCGGAAGCGACACGGCCCACTTCTGCACCAGGGGCATGAGGAGATAACCCTCCACCTGCTGCACGCCCAGGTAGAGCAGGCCGATGTAGAGCGGCGTCATGCCGCCCTGCGCGAACCCGACGAGGATGGCCGGAATGGCGGCAAGGATCGGCCCGATGAAGGGGATGAACTCGAGCAATCCGGCGATCAGGCCGAGCGAAAGCGCCTGCGGGACGCCGAGCAGGTACAGGCCGGCCCAAGTCACCACGCCGACCCCGATCATGGCGATGAACTGACCGAGCAGCCAGCGCTTGAGCGCATGCCCGGCGCGGTCGAGGGCGGCACCGGTGCGATCGCGCGCGGCCGTAGGAATCAGGTGCAGCAGGCCACGCCGGTATAGCTGGGGATCGGCCGCGAGATAAAGCCCCAGGAAGACGATCAGCAGCGTGTTGGCCAGCGCACCGAAGGTGCTCGAGGCGACGCTGGCCACGCGCGCGAGCGCACCGCGCGCCCCTTCGACGCCCGTCTGCCCCAGTTCGGTCAGCAGCTGGCCGAGCGTGTTCCGGTCGACCCACTCGCGCACCCCCTGGATGGCGCCGGGAAGGACCTCGGCCAGTTGCTCGAGCTGGCGCGCGACCTGCCCGCCGATGAGCCAGCCCATCGCCGCGAGGACGCCGACTACGCCGATCACCACGATCAGCAGCGACAATCGCGAGGACAGCGGCGTGATGCGATCCAGCGGGTCGGAGAGCGCACGCAGGACCGCCGCCAGCAGCACTCCCCCGAACGCGATCATCAGCACGTGCGAAAGCTGCCACAGCAGAAAGGCCAGGGCGGCGATGGCAACCGCGATCAGGACACGGTAGGTGTAGGCCGCCAGCGACCGGCGCGACGAATCGAACTCGCGATGCACGTTCCCCTCGGGACAGGTGGAAAGATCCTTCCCGTGCAGCGGGTATCGTTCCCGGTTGCCGTCGGCTGGGGGTCTAGCGCCGCTGGGCCAGGGCGCGCAGGGTGTCGATCAGCGGCGCTTTCTGGGTCTGGATCGCGGCGAACCGCTCCACCAGCCCCTGCAGTCGATCGGTATACGCATCCAGTCGCTCCTCGCGCCGCGCACGCTCGGCCGCCAGTTCGTCATAGCTCTCCGGCGTCAGTGCCGGCTGGTGCATCGTGGCCGCCTGATTCAGTTCTGCAAGCAGACCGTTGCGCAGCGCCTCGATCATCTGGAACTCTCTGTAGACCGCCTGCTGCTCGCCCTCGAGCGCGGACAGCGCAACCTGCACACGCTGCATCTGCGCCGCGACGGCGGCCGCCTCGTCGCGCGCGTCCTGTTCCGAAACGGGGGACTGTGCCGCGGCCGGCAGTGCCAGCCAGGCGACGACACACAGCCAGCCGAGCGTCCTCATTCGCACCTCATCGCACTCACTCGCGCCGCTCGCCCCGTGGGGGGGCACCCGACAACCGGCTCTGAACCTCGACCACGTACGGCCCCTGCGCAGCGAACGCCCGCGCCAGCACGGCATGGATCTGGTCGCGGCGCTCGATGCGCTCGGACTGCATGCCGAATGCCCGGGCCCAGGCGACGAAGTCGGGATTGGTCAGCGAGGTGCCGACGGTGCGCCCCGGATAGTGGCGCTGCTGGTGCAGCCGGATGGAGCCGTAGCAGTCGTTGTTGGAGATGACGAATACGATCGGCAGCCGGCGTTCGACGGCGAGGATCATCTCGTTACCGGTCATGAGCACGCCGCCGTCACCCACGAGGCACACGACCGGAGCCTGCGGCAAGCGCAGCTGCGCAGCGATCGCCGCGGGCGCGCCGTAACCCATCGCACCCGACAGTGGCGCCATCAGCCGCTGCGGGAAGGCGAACGGAAAGTGACGGTAGACGGGTGCCGCGAACGTGCCTGCGTCGAGACACACGATCGCATCCGGCGCGGCACGCTCATGCAGCGCACGCACCACCTCGGTGAATTCGACCGCGGCGCCCTCGGTCGCCTCCGGCCACGCGGCCCACGCTTCGTAGATGGCACGCAGCGCGTCCACCCAGGCCGCGCGCGCCGCATTGCGCCACCGGGAATCCGGCATGCAGGCCCGCACGAGTGCGACCGGATCGCATACCAGCGGGAGATCGGGCACGAAATGCTGACCGACGAAGTGCGGGTCCGGGTGGCAATGCACGAAACGCTGGCGCGGCCGCGGCAGGTCGGGAAAGGTGTATCCCTGCGTAGCGATATCGCCCATGCGCGTCCCCAGCGCGACGATGAGATCGCTGTCGCGGAAGGCGTCGATCTGATGCGCGGGATTGGCCAGACCGAGATCGCCGACGTAAAGCGCCTCGCGCGCGGGAAACAAATCCTGGCGCCGGAACGAAAGCGCTACCGGCAGGTGCCAGGCGTGGGCGAACGCGCGCAAGGCCTCCCGCCCTCCCGGGCGATCGAAGCTGCCCCCGGCAATGAGCAGCGGCCGCCGCGCCGCCTCGAGCATCGCGCGCAGCCGGTCGAGCGTTGCCGACTCCGGCAGCGCGGCGGGCGCTTCGTCCGCGACCCAGCCGGCGGGGTCGAACGGCAGGCCCTGCTGCTGGACGTCTTCGGGAATCGCGATCACCACCGGACCGGGCGTGCCGGAAGTTGCCACGCGTATCGCCTTGAAGGCGAGCTCGGGGAGTTGGGCCGGATCGTTCGCTTCCGCCACCCACTTCGCGATGCCGCCATACATGCGGCCGTAGTCGATCTCCTGGAAGGCCGCGCGGCGCAGATCTGCCTTGGGCACCTGGCCCACCAGCAGGATCAGCGGAATCGAGTCCTGCTGGGCCGTGTGCACGGCGATCGCGGCGTTCGACGCCCCCGGTCCGCGGCTCACCAGCAGCACGCCCGGGCGGCCCGTGATCCTGCCGTCGGCGCAGGCCATGAAGCCTGCCCCCGCCTCGTGACGGCAGGTCACCACGTCGATCTGCGGAAAATCGTGCAGGGCGTCGAGAATGCCGAGGTAACTCTCGCCCGGCACGAGGAACACGCGATCGATGCCGTTGGCCAGGAGGACCGACAGCAGGGCGTGGCTGGAGGTCGGGCAGGAGACTGTGCGCATGTTCTTGTCGTGGACGGCAGGTGCGCCCCGCCTGGCGCGAAGAATCAGCCGGGTTCGATGCCCAGGTGCCGAAAACCGTCCGAACCAGGCGCCCCGGGCGCATCCGCGACCACGCGCCCGTCGTCGACCGGCGCAGCGGAGACCGTGCGCAGAGGAACCACGCCCGCCCACACCGGCCAGCCGTAGTCCTCGTCGTCATCCACCGGATTGCCCGTGCGGATCTTCGCTGCGCCCTCGCCGATCTGCATGGCCAATACCATCGTCGCCTTCAACTCCTGAGACGTGGCGGGGCGAAGCTGCGCCCATCGTCCCGGCACCACACGCTCGACGAAGTTCTCCAGCGCCTGCAGCTTGTGCGCCTCGTCCTCGACCTTGTGCGCCTGGCCGAAGAGCATGACAGAGCGGTAATTGATCGAGTGGTGGAACGCCGATCGGGCAAGCACCAGTGCGTCGATGTGCGACACGCTCAGGCACACTTCGCCGGGCTGGGCCGCCGCACGCAGCATGCGCGAGGCGCTGGAGCCGTGCCAGTAGACACGGTCGCCCTCCCGCCAGTAGCTGGTCGGCGTGACGTAGGGCTTGCCGTCGATCACGTAACCGACGTTGCAGATGAAGCCGGCGTCGAGAATCGCCGCAACGGTGTCGAAGTCGTATCGCCCGCGCTCGTGCATGCGCTTGACGCGCGAACGATCGGTCCTGGCAAGTTCGGTCATGGTTGCCTGCTCACGTTGCTTGACCACCCCGGCGCCTGCGGCGCCGCCTCTCCACGGAGAGGGAAAGATCGCGCACCGTCCTCCCCGCCTCTCACGAGGCGGGATGGCCGCGCAGCGGGCGGGGCGGTGCGGGGTGCCCGCATCACGCCTGCACGTACGCCGTCTTCACCGCCGTGTAGAACTCGGCGGCGTAGCGTCCCTGCTCGCGCGGACCGTAGCTCGAGCCCTTGCGTCCGCCGAAGGGCACATGGTAGTCCACGCCCGCCGTGGGCAGGTTCACCATCACCATGCCTGCCTGGCTGTTGCGGCGGAAGTGCGAGGCGTGCTTGAGCGAGCCGGTGACGATGCCCGATGCGAGACCGAACTGCGTGTCGTTGGCGATCGCCAGCGCCTCGTCGTAGTCCTTCGCAGCGATCACCGTCGCGACCGGGCCGAACACCTCCTCACGGTTGATGCGCATGTCGTTGCGCGTCTCGGTGAACAGTGCCGGTTCGAGGTAGAAGCCCTCGGTCTCGCGCTTCAGCAGGTTGCCGCCATAGGCCAGCTTCGCCCCCTCCTTCTTGCCTTCCTCGATGTAGAACAGGTCCTGGTTGAGCTGGTTCTTGTCCACCACCGGGCCCATCTGCACACCGGGCTTGAGCGCGTTGTCCACCACCAGCGACTTCAGCCGCTCGGTCATCGCCGCCACGAACTTGTCGTGGATGCCCTTGGTCACCACCAGCCGGGAGGACGCGGTGCACCGCTGACCCGTCGAGAAGTAGGCGCCATTGACCGCGCACTCGACCGCGGTCTTGAGATCAGCGTCGTCGAGCACCACGAGCGGATTCTTGCCACCCATCTCGAGCTGGATCTTCTTCATGCCGGCAACGGCCTTTGCCGCCACCTTGCGACCGGTGTCGACCGAGCCGGTGAAGCTGATCGCGTCCACGCGCGGATCGCCGATGATCGCCTCGCCCACCACGCTGCCGCGGCCCATCACGAGATTGAACGCGCCGGCGGGCAGCCCTGCGCGCGTGATGATCTCTGCCATCGCCCAGGCCGAGCCCGGTACGAGGTCGGCCGGCTTGAACACCACGCAGTTGCCGTAAGCCAGCGCGGGTGCCACCTTCCAAGCGGGAATGGCAGCCGGGAAGTTCCAGGGCGAGATGATGCCCACCACGCCCACCGGCTCGCGCGTGATCTCCACGTCGATTCCGGGACGCACCGAGGGCACGAGTTCACCCGTACGCCGCAGCACCTCGCCGGCGAAGAACTTGAAGATGTTGCCCGCGCGCGCCACCTCGCCGATGCCCTCGGGAAGGGTCTTGCCCTCCTCGCGCGAGAGCAGGGTGCCGAGTTCTTCCTTGCGCGCCAGAATTTCGTTGCCGATCTTGTCGAGGATGTCGGCACGCGCCTGAACGTTGAACGCCGCCCAGGCGGGCGCCGCCGCACGGGCTGCCGCGATGGCACGATCGGTCTGCTGCGCGTCGGCCTGCGCGTACTCGCCGACTACGTCGCTCACGTCCGACGGATTGACGTCGCGCGTGACGTTGGTGCCCTCGACCCACTCGCCTGCGATGAAATTGGAATGCAGCTCGTTCGCCATGTCCTCTCCTAAGATCCTCTGCGTCAGCCTGGGAAACCGCTAGTGTAACCGCAGCCTCGCAGGCGCTCGGCGGCGCCCCGTGTCCACCGGGCGCGGCGTAGAATCCTTGCCACCTGCATGGGCGCAGAGGAGGCGCATGGCCGACATCTTCATCAGCTACGCCGGTCCGGACCGGGAGCGGGCGCGCGTGCTCGCCGACGCGCTTGGCCGACTCGGGTACAGTGTCTGGTCGGATGCGACCATCCCGCCGGGCAGGGCGGTGGACGAGGCGATCCAGGAGGCGCTGCAGGCGGCCAAGTGCGTCGTCGTCCTGTGGTCGGCCGAATCGGTGAAATCCGACTCGGTCAAGACCGGCGCAGCCGAAGGCCTCGCCCACGGCAGGCTGGTGTGCGCGCTGATCGAAGCGGTCTCACCGCCGATCGACTTCATGCGCATCGAGGCCGCGGACCTGAGCGACTGGTCCGGCGCGGCCGATGACCCGGCGTTTCGCAAGCTGCTCGCAGCCGTCGATCGTCTGCTGCAGGCGCGCCCGCGCCCCGGATCGGCAGCGTCGCGGCCACCCCCCGCCCCGGCGACGCCCCCCTCGAAGCTGACCCTGCTCAAGATCATGACCATCGTCGGGCTGGTCGGCATCGTCGCTACTGTTGCCATGCGCTGGATGGGCGAGCGCATGAAGCAGGAGGCGGCACGCGATCCACAGAGCCAGTCCGTCGTGCCCGGTCAGCCGCAGGCCGCACCGCCTTCGACGACGCGTACACCGTCCGCGCCTCGGCCACCATCGGACGGCGCGACTCAGTAGCCGCGCTTGCGATCCACCAGGCCGCACGGCGTGTCGCCGCGTTCCAGGCGCCGGATGTTGTCCACCACCTGCTCCACCATCAGATCGGCGATCGCCTGCCCGGCGATGTGCGGCGTCACGACGATCTTCGGGTGCTTCCAGAACGCGTGTTCCTCAGGCAACGGCTCCTGCACGAACACGTCGAGGAGCGCGCCGCCGAGCTGGCCGGACTCCAGCGCGTCGAGCAGATCGCCCTCCACCAGATGACCGCCGCGCGCGAGGTTCACCAGGAAGGCGCCGCGCGGCAGCTGCGCGAACAACCTGCGGTCGAGGATGCCCTGTGTCTCCTGTGTGAGCGGCAGGAAGTTGACGAGAATCTGCGTGGCGGCGAGGAACGGCGCCAGGCCTTCGCTGCCGTGGTACTCGGTGACACCCTCGAGCCCACGCGCACGCCGGCTCCACCCGATCACGCGAAACCCCATCACCTGCGCCTTGCAGGCGAAGTCGCCGCCGAGCACGCCCAGCCCCATGACCCCGACCGTGCGCTGCGACGGCAGCACCGCAGGCAACTGCCGCCACTGCTGCTCGCGCTGCATGAGCGCGTAGCGGTCCATGTTGCGATGGAAATGCAGCACGCCGTACATCGCGTATTCCGACATCTGCACGGCCAGCCCCGCATCGACCATGCGCGTGACCGGCAAGCCCGCCGGAAGCTGCGTGTCGTCGAACAGGTGGTCCACGCCGGCGCCCAGGGACAGGATCGCCTTCAGCCGCGGCAGCGAGGCAAGCATGCCGGCAGGCGGCCTCCAGACCAGCGCGTAGTCGATCTCCTCGCGACGCCCGACCTCGGGCCAAACGCGAAAATCGAGTTCGGGCAGCGCGCGCCCAAGGGCCGCGCGCCAGGGTGCGGGATCGTCGATCTCGCTGTAGAACAGGACGACCAATCAAGCCTCCTTGGACAGGTGCGCGAGCGTCTCGCCGTTGGCTTCCCAATTGCGACCGTCGAACGGCACCACGCGGACATCGCCGAGCGAACCGGGGTCGACGCAGCGCAGGTTCACACTGTATCCGTCGGGATTCGAGCGCGGCACGTAGAACGACTTGATGCCGCAGTTCCGGCAGAACAGGTGCTTCGCCGTGCCGGTGTTGAACGTGTACGTGCTCAGATCCTCCCACGAGGTGAGGAGGCGAAAGCGCGAACGCGGCACGATGAGGTGCAGGTAGGCAGACATGCTGCACAGGGAGCAGTTGCAGGACTGCACCTCGGGTTCACGCAGTGCGTCGAACTCGAAGCGCACGCGCCCGCAATGACACCCCCC
The DNA here is from genome assembly GCA_964386195.1 of uncultured Burkholderiales bacterium. Classification (GTDB taxonomy): domain Bacteria; phylum Pseudomonadota; class Gammaproteobacteria; order Burkholderiales; family SHXO01; genus SHXO01. The sequence continues at coordinate 18,670 of CAYLTE010000044.1, forward strand.
TCGATGCACCAGCAGTTCCTCTTTCATTCGAGCCCCTCCTCCCACCGGCCGATCGCCTCGTAGCGCGAGCCGCCTGCATCCAGGCGCGAGCGCACGAGGACGAATCCGCGCACGTCCCACGCGATCGGCGCAACGGGTGCCAGCGACGGACCGCAGTGCGCGTTGCGCACCAGCGTGACGTGCGCCGCGAACGGCTTGCGGTCGAAATCGAACGCCGCCTCCTCCACCCGCCTGCGCAGACGCCTCACCAGATCCTCGAGTGCCTGCGGCGCGTTCGACGGCCCCACCCACGCGATGCGATTATGTCGCCAGCACGCCGCGCGATCCAGCGACATCGAGAAGGGCTCGACGCTGACCGTCGAGGCCGCCTCCCGCAGCGCGTCGAGGCGCGCCTCCGCGACCATCCCGAGAAACAGCAGCGTGAGGTGGATCGACGGGGCCCGCGTGAGGCGCCCGTTCAGCGCGGCATGCAGACGACGTCCGGCATCGTAAAGGGCATCGCGCACGGGCGCATCGGGCCACAGAGCGAAGAACACGCGCGCGCTGCCGGCCATGGCCCGCCGCTCACCCGCGCTGGAGCGAGGCGATCGCCTCGGCGGCAATACCCTCGCCTCGGCCCGTGAAGCCGAGCCGCTCCGTCGTCTTCGCCTTCACGTTCACCTGCGCGGGCTGCAGATCGAGCGCACCGGCGATCGCCTGCACCATGGCCGGGATGTGCGGCGCCATCTTCGGCGCCTGCGCGATCACGGTGGCGTCGACGTTGCCGATCTGCCAGCCGAGCGCGCGTACGCGCGCCCCGACCTCGCGCAGCAACTCCACGCTGTCCGCACCGCGGTAACGCTCGTCGGTATCCGGGAAGTGCCGGCCGATGTCTCCCAGCCCCGCAGCGCCAAGCAGGGCGTCGCAGATCGCATGCAGCAGGACGTCGCCGTCCGAGTGTCCCAGCAAGCCACGCTCGTACGCGATCTCCACGCCTCCGACGACGAGGCGCCGTCCTGGCACCAGTGCGTGGACGTCGAATCCTTGTCCGACTCTGTACATTCCTCTCATCTCCCTAAGGCGTGGCGTCCACCTCGAGCAGGCGCTCGGCCAAGGCCAGGTCGGACGGCAACGTGACCTTGACGTTCGCGGCGCCGCCGAGCACCAGGCGCGGGCGCACACCGATGCGCTCCACTGCGCTCGCCTCGTCGGTGATCTCGTCCAGCGGCGCGCGCTCGAGCGCCCCGCGCAGGATCGCGTGCCGGAACATCTGGGGCGTCTGCGCCGCCCACAGACCGGCGCGCGGAAACGTCGAGGCGATGCGCCCGACCTCGCCGGCCCGCTTGAGCGTGTCGGCGACGGGCAGCGCGAGGATGCCCCCGGCGTCGTCCTCGCCGACCTCGTCGATCAGCCGCTCGATCATGCGGCGCGTGACGCAGGGCCGAGCCGCGTCGTGCACCAGGACCCAGTCGTCGGCCGCGGCCTCCATCGCACGAAGTCCGCCCAGCACCGAGGCCGCCCGCGTCGCACCCCCCCAACCCAGTGCCGTGACGCGCGCCGCAAACATGCTCAGGTCGATGGCATCGAACCAGGCATCGTGCTCGGCGAGCACCACCCACACGTGGGAGATGCGGGGGACAGACGCGAGCGCACGCAGCGTATGCCACAGCACCGTGCGGCCGGCAAGCGGGAGGTACTGCTTGGGCAGCTCGGCGCCCATGCGCGACCCGCTGCCTGCGGCGGGAACGAGGGCGACGTGAGCGGGCATGTGCGCGACCGGAAACGGGAAGCCGGCATTATCGCCGAGGTACGCTGGCAGGGGCGGAACGCGGCGTGCCGGGACGCTCCTCTATAATCCGGCGTTTTGCGCAGGTCATGTCGTCCTTGTTCACACTTCCCGCTTCCGGACAGCGCGCACGCATCGCGGGCCTGCACGGCTCCGCCGATGCACTGGCGATCGCGCGGCTGGCGCAACCGGGTCGGCTGCTGACCGTGGTCACCGCGCTCGCGGCAGACGCCCAGCGGCTGCTCGACGAGCTCGCCTGGTTCGCGCCGTCGCTGCGCGCGCACCTGCTGCCGGACTGGGAAACGCTGCCCTACGACAATTTCTCGCCCCACCAGGACCTGGTGTCGGAGCGCCTCGCGACCCTGTACCAGGTGTCGCACGGTGCCTGCGACGTTTTGCTGGTACCGGTCACGACCGCCCTGTACCGCCTGCCGCCACGGCCGTTTCTCGGCGCCTACAGTTTCTTCCTCGCGCAGGGCGCGACCGTCGAACCGGAGGCTTTGCGCCATCAGCTCACAATGGCCGGCTACACGCACGTGTCGCAGGTCGTCTCGCCGGGCGAGTACAGCTACCGTGGGGGGCTGATCGACCTGTTCCCCATGGGCAGCGCCGTGCCCTACCGCATCGACCTTCTGGACAACGAGGTCGAGAGCATCCGTACCTTCGACGTCGACACGCAGCGCACGATCTACAAGGTGAAGGATGTCCGGCTCCTGCCCGCGCGCGAATTCCCGACCGACGAGGAGGCGCGCACCCGCTTCCGCAGCAACTTCCGCGCGGCTTTCGAAGGCGACCCGTCGAAACGCCAGATCTACAAGGATGTCAGCAACGGCACGTTTCCGGCGGGTATCGAGTATTACCTGCCGCTGTTCTTCGACACGACGGCCATCCTGACCGACTACCTGCCCGCGGGGGCCGTAGTCTGCATCCACGGCGACGTCACGAAGACGATCGACGATTTCTGGCGCGACACACGCTCGCGGCACGAACTGCTGCGCGGCGATCGCGATCGCCCCCTGCTCCCGCCCAACGAACTGTTCCTGCCGCCAGATCAGTTCTTCGGTGCGCTCAAGCCCTTCGGCAGGGTCGACTTCGTCGCCGGCGAGGACAACGACGTCCAATCGGCGCGCAGCACGCCCCTGCCGCCACTGCAGGTGGACCGGCGCGCGGACGATCCGCTGCACCGGCTCGGCGATTTCCTGCGGGCGCACACCGGACGCGCCGTGATCTGCGCCGAGACGCTGGGCCGCAGGGAGACGCTGCTCTCCTACCTGAGCGAGCACGGACTCGCTCCCGTACCGCGCGAACGATTCGCCGACGTGCAGAGCGCGAACGACAAGCTCATGCTCACCGTCGCGCCAATTGCCAGCGGCTTCGTGGACGGTGTCGACGGACTCGCGTTCGTCACCGAGAACGAGTTGTATGCCTCGCACGCACGCGCGCGCGACCGCCGCGATGCGGTGACGCGCGCCGTCGCCGAGAACATCCTGCGCGACCTCTCCGAGCTCAAGGTGGGCGATCCGGTCGTGCACGTGCACCACGGCATCGGCCGCTATCTCGGCCTGGTGAACATGGATCTGGGCGAGGGCAGCACGGAGTTCCTCCTGCTCGAATACGCCGACCACGACAAGCTCTACGTGCCGGTGTCGCAACTGCAGGTGATCGGCCGCTACAGCGGCGCCTCGCCCGAGGCCGCGCCGCTGCACAAACTCGGCAGCGGCCAGTGGGAGAAAGCACGGCGCAAGGCGGCCGAGCAGGTGCGCGACACCGCCGCCGAGCTGCTCAACATCTACGCCCAGCGCGCGGCGCGCAAGGGCTACGCCTTCCCGATCAGGCAGCACGACTACGAGGCGTTCGCGGAAGGGTTCCCGTTCGAAGAGACGCGCGATCAGCAGGCGGCGATCGATGCGGTCATCCAGGACCTCACCTCGGGCAAGCCGATGGACCGCCTGGTGTGCGGCGACGTCGGATTCGGCAAGACCGAGGTGGCGCTGCGCGCGGCCTTCGTCGCCGTGGCCGACGGCAAGCAGGTCGCGGTACTGGTGCCCACCACTCTGCTCGCCGAGCAGCACTTCCAGACCTTCCGCGACCGCTTCGCCGACTGGGCGGTGAAGATCGAGGAGCTGTCGCGCTTCCGCTCGTCGAAGGAACAGGAGGGCACCCTGCAGGCGATCGGCGAAGGCCGGGTGGACATCGTCATCGGCACCCACAAGCTGATCCAGGAGAAGGTGAAGTTCAAGAACCTCGGCCTGGTGATCATCGACGAGGAACACCGCTTCGGCGTGCGCCACAAGGAGCGCCTCAAGGCGCTGCGGGCCGAGGTGGACGTGCTCACGCTGACTGCGACGCCGATCCCGCGGACGCTGGCCATGTCGCTGGAAGGCCTGCGCGATTTTTCGGTGATCGCCACCGCCCCGCAGAAGCGCCTGGCGATCAAGACCTTCGTGCAACGCTATTCCGACGGACTGGTGCGCGAGGCGGTACTGCGCGAGCTCAAGCGCGGCGGCCAGGTGTACTTCGTGCATAACGAGATCGAGACCATCCACAACGTCGAGACGCGACTGACCGGCCTTCTGCCCGAGGCACGCATCCGCGTGGGGCACGGTCAGATGCCCGAGCGTGAGCTGGAACTGGTGATGCGGGACTTCTACCAGCAGCGCTTCAACCT
>CAYLTE010000045.1:0-23046 GCA_964386195.1 uncultured Burkholderiales bacterium
GCAAGCTCGGCCTGCCGGCCCAGCTTGCTTGACTGAAAACATAGAACCTTCCGCCACGCGGGAGACGGCTGGTCCGAGAGCACGCCGGTCGCGCGCCTGTACGCGCGGCTCCACGGAGGGACAAAAGCCCGGGAGAGCAAAACTGCTCTCCACGCTTTGACCATCCGCTGGAGGCTTTCATGCTACGTCGCTTTGCACACTCCCTTCGTCTTGCCGGCATCGCGCTCGCGTTCGCCGTCTCTGCGCCCGCAGCCTTTGCCGCCGGCACGATCAAGATCGGCACGGTCGTCTGGATCGGGTATGGGCCGTACTACGTGGCAGACGCACTCGATCTGTTCAAGAAGTCGGGCGTCAAGGTCGACCTCCAGTTCTTCACCGATCCGGCCCTGATCCCCGCCGCGGTCGAGAGCGGCGCGGTGACCGGCGGTATGGTGACCTACGACCAGGTGATCGGCATCGTCGCCAAGGGCAGCACGCAGCGCGTGGTGATGCCCATCGACTACTCCAACGGCGGCGACGCCATCGTGACATCGACCTCGATCACCAAGGTCGCCGATCTCAAGGGCAAGAAGGTGGCGTTCAATCCGCTGTCCCCCTCGGACTTCCTGCTCTCGTACGCACTCAAGACCGCCGGCCTGGGAGAGAAGGACATCGAGCCGGTGAACATGACGCCGGAGGCGATCCCCGCGGCGCTCGCCTCGGGCAGTCTGCAGGCGGGGGTGACCTACGAGCCCAGCGTGTCGCAGGTGGTCGGCATGGGCGACGGCAAGAAGTTCCACGTGCTGATGTCGACCAAGAACGCGCCCGGTCTGATCACCGACGTGCTGGTGTTCAAGAAGGAAACGATCAAGTCCAACCCCAAGGACGTACGCGCCCTCATCCAGGGTTACATCGACGGCCTCGAGTACATGAAGAAGAACCCGGACGACGCCGCCAAGATCATCGGCAAGGTGCTGGGCATATCGGCCGCGGAGGTCAAGGAACAGCTCAGCGGTGTCTACAACCTGGAGGCCAAGGAACTGGCCAGCGTGTTCGCCAAGACCAAGGAGACGACCTCGTTCTTCGTCAGCGGTGAGCTGATCGGCAACATCCTCAAGACCAAAGGCCAGATCGCCGCGGTGCCGAAGATCGAGGACACGTTCGACGACTCGGTGCTCAAGGCGATGAAGAAGTAGTGACGGGGAATCGGAGCAGAACAACCGCGTTCAACACGAAGGACACGGAGGGCATCCGAAGGAAGGCGCTTCCTCTGTGGTGCTCCGTGCTCCTCCGTGTCCTCCGTGGTAATCGTATTGCCTGCATCCACACGCAGTCATGAAGAACAGCAAACTCTTTCGCTACGCCCACGGCGCGCTGCCGAACACGCTGGCCCTTGGCTACACGCTCGGCGGCTACGTGGGCGGCATCGCGCTGCTCACTGCCGGTGACTGGCTGGCCAACCTCGCCGGGGTGCTGCTGCTCGCGCACACCCTGGTGCTGGCGGCCTACTTCATCCATGAGTTCGCGCACCAGGCGATCTTCCGCAGTCCGGCGGCCAACACCCGCTGGGGCGTGCTGATGAGCTGGATCACCGGGAGTTGCTACGCGACATTCGATGCGCTGCGGCGCAAGCACATGCGCCACCACATCGACCGCGCGGACGTGGTGACTTTCGACTACAAGGCATTCCTCGAACGCCAGCCGGCGTGGGCGACCAGGCTGGTCCTCGCGCGGGAGTGGCTGTACGTGCCGGCGGTCGAGCTGATCATGCACGGCTACGTGATGCTGCTGCCGTTCCTCAAGCGCGAACGCGCGGCGGAACGTCCCCGCCTGCTGGCGATCCTCGCCGTGCGCGTCGCGGCCTTCGCCACCCTGGGCTGGTTCGCGCCCAAGGCACTGGCGCTGTACGTGCTCGCCTACCTGATCATGCTGCACGTCCTGCGCTTCGCCGACGCCTACCAGCACACCTACGACGCTTTCGCGGTGCTCGAGGACGGCGCCGACATTCCCCACGACAAGCTGCGTGACCGCGCGTACGAGCAGGCGAACACCTACACCAACGTCGTGTCCGTCGCGCACCCCTGGCTCAACGTCCTGCTGCTGAACTTCCCGTACCACAACGCGCATCACGAGCGCCCGATCGTGCCGTGGCACGATCTGCCCGCCCTGCACGCGCAGCTGTTTCCATCCGACTACGTGCAGGTGCTGCCGATGGCGACGCTGCTGCGCGGCTATCACCGGCATCGCATCGCCCGCATCGTCTCGGACGACTACGGCGAGGTCGGCGAGGGCCCGGACAAGGCCGAGCGATTCCTCGGCGCGGTCGGCGTCTCGTTCCTCACCGCGGTCTGAGCCCAGCACCATGGCAGGCACGGTGACGCTGTGGCGCGAACCGGAAGGCGCACTGCCCAATGCGCTTGCGCTCGGCTACGCGTCAGGGGCATACGCACTGTCGTTCGTGCTGATGGCGGCGTCGCCCGTCTGGATGAACGTGCTGGGTGTGCTGCTGTGCGCCCACGCGATGACGATAGCCGCCTACCTGATCCACGAGGCCGCGCACTACACGCTGTTCGCCAGTCCGGGGCACAACCGCCTCGCAGGCGAAGCGATGAGCTGGGTCGCCGGCAGCGCCTACGCCTCCTTCGAACGCATCCGCCACCTTCACCTTCGCCACCACCGCGACCGGGCGGACGTGACCTGCTTCGATTACAAGGCACTCCTGCGCCGCTCCGCCCTGTTGCGCCGCGCGGTGCTCGCGCTGGAGTGGGCCTACGTGCCTGCGGTCGAGCTGATCATGCACGCACAGATCGTGGTGCGTCCCTTCGTCGACGCCAGCCAGCGGCGGCACCTGCCGCGGGTCGTGACGGTGCTCGCACTGCGGCTGGGCTTGCTCGCCGCGCTCGCCGTCGTCTCGCTGAAGGCTGCGTTGCTCTACCTGCTCGCCTACTGGATCCTGCTCAAGACCCTGGACTTCTTCGACGCCTTCCACCACACGTTCGAACAGTACTTCGTGGACGCCGAAGCTTCGGTGCCGATGAACGGTCGCGACCGCGCCTACGAGCAGGCCAATACCTATTCCAACGTGGTGTCCGCGCGCTGGCCGCTGCTCAACCTGCTCACGCTGAACTTCGGCTACCACAACGCACATCACGAGCGTGCCGCGGTGCCCTGGTACCGCCTGCCCGCGCTGCACGCAGAGCTCTACGGCGCGAGCCGGCGCGAGCTGATGCCGCTGTCGCAACTGCTGCGCACCTGGCATCGCAATCGCGTCCGCCGCGTACTCGACGACGACTACGGCGAGGTGCGCGGCGAGGGAGCCGACCGCGCGGATCGCTACGTCGGCGCGCACGGCGTGTCCTTCCTCACCGTGATGTAGGCCTGCATGCGCGCCAGCCCGCTCGACGGCCGCGTTGCACTGGTCACCGGCGCCGCCACCGGCATCGGCCGCGCCACCGCGCTCGCCTTCGCCCGCGCCGGGGCGCATGTGGCGATCAACCATCTGCGCCAGCCGGCGACGGCGAACGAGGTGCGCGATGCATGCGCCGCCGAGGGCGTCCGCTGCATCGCCTGCGACGCCGACGTGCGCAGCAGCGCGCAGGTAGGCCAGATGGTGCGGGCGATCGAGACGCAGCTCGGGCCCATCGACATCCTGGTCAACAACGCTGGCATCATCCAGGAGCGCGCCTTTCTGGAAGTGAGCGAGGATGATTGGGACGCGGTCGTCGACACCGACCTCAAGTCGCTGTTCGTCGTCTGCCGTGCGGTCCTCCCAGGCATGCAGGCGCGCGGGCGCGGCTGCGTGATCAACGTTGCCTCCGAACTCGGGCACCTGGGGCGCGCCCTGTACGTGCCCTATTGCGCGGCCAAGGCAGGGGTGATGGGATTCACCCGTGCGCTCGCCCGCGAGTTCGCACCCTCCATTCGCGTGAACGCGATCGCACCGGGACCGGTCGACACCCCCATGCTCTCCCTGGAGCACATGAGTCCCGCGGTGCTGGAAGCCGAGCGGGCGATCCCGGCCGCGCGCGTCGGTCGCCCCGAGGAGGTCGCTGCAGCCGCGCTGTTCCTCGCATCCGACGCTTCGAGCTTCTTCTACGGACAGGTGCTCGGACCCAACGGCGGCGCGCACATGGCATGACCGCGCTCACCCTCGCATGCGAACGCACCGAGCGCCTCGCGGTTCTCTCGCTGCTGGCGAGCGGACTGATCTGGGGGCTGATGTGGATCCCGCTGAAGCACTTCGCTGCCCAGGGTCTGGGCGGCCTCGCCCTCGTGCTGTACACCTACGGACTTGTCGGCGCTGTGGCAGTGCCCTTCATCTGGATGCAGCGCCGCGCATGGCAGCCCCAGGCGCACCTGCTGGTGCTCGCCGGCCTGCTCGGCGGCGCGGCGAACTGCTGCTTCGTCACCGCACTGATGTTCGGCGAGGTGGTGCGCGTGATGCTGCTCTTCTACCTTGCGCCAGTGTGGGGGGTGCTGGGCGGCGCGCTGTTCCTGCGCGAACGCATCACGCCGATGCGCGTGGTGGGCCTCGTCTGTGCGGTGAGCGGTGCGGCGCTGCTGTTGGGCGGCACCGAGGCGATGGGACAACCGCTCGCGGTGGCGGACCTGCTCGGCCTCGCCTCGGGTCTGCTCTACGCGCTGACCAACGTCGCCATGCGGGCCGGCACCCGCATCCCGATCGCCTCGAAGTCGATGGCGGTGTTCACCGGCTGCGCGATCGTCGCATCGATCGCACTCGCGCTCACGGGCGATTCGTTGCCGGCAGTGCGACCCGACCTCGGCATCACGCTGATCGCCTTCGCCGCGCTGTGGCTGACCTCGGCGATGTGGACGACGATGTACGGCGTGACGCATCTCGAGGCGGGCCGCTCCTCTGTGCTGCTCGTGTTCGAGCTGGTCGCATCGGTCGTGTCCGCCATGCTGATCGGCGGCGAACGGCTGTCGGGCGTCGAGTGGGTCGGCGCGGGCCTCATCACCACCGCGGCGCTGCTCGAGGCGCGCGCCGCATCCACCGTCACGGAGAAGGCAGCATGAGCGAAGTGCGCATGGATCGCATCAGTTGGGTCGAGTATCAGGGACGCGTGCGCGAGGACGCAGCACCGGTCTTCCTGCCGGTCGGTGCGACCGAGCAGCACGGCCCGCACCTGCCGCTGGGCACCGACGCCCTGCTCGCAGCCGCAGTCGCATCAGGAGCCGCCGGGAAGGTCTCGGGCCTGGTCGCCCCTACGTTCTCCTATGGCTTCAAGTCGCAGCCCAAGTGCGGAGGCGGCCAGCACTTCTGCGGCACCACCAGTCTCGACGCATCCAGCCTGATTGGCAGCGTACGCGACGTCGTTCGTGAGTTCGCCCGGCACGGGGTGAAGAAGCTGGTGCTGGTCAACGGACACTACGAGAACCAGTGGTTCCTGATCGAGGGCATCGATCTTGCCATGCGCGAGGTGCAAGGTAGCGGCATCGAGATAATGCGGCTCGAGTACTGGGACTTCTTCACCGAACAGACCCTGGCGCGCGTGTTCCCCGAGAGTTTCCCTGGCTTTGCGCTGGAGCATGCGGCAGTGATCGAGACGTCGATGATGCTGCACTACCACCCTGACCTCGTCCGCATGGACCTCCTGCCGGCCGATCCGCCGGCGCAGTTTCCGCCGTACGACTTCTATCCGCCCCGTACCGAGCTGGTGCCGCCGTCCGGCGTGCTGTCGTCCGCGCGTGGCGCCACGCGCGAAAAGGGCGAGGCGATGTGCGCCGAGCTGAACACGCTCATCTCCGCCGCGGTGCGCGATGCCTTCTGAGGCGCTCGCTGCGCTCGCTCCGCGCCGCACGGCACTGCTGGTCATCGACATGCAGCGTGACTTCCTCCACCCGGACGGGTATGCGGCGCGTGCCGGCATGGATGTGGCCCCGCTTCAGGAGGCCATCGCGCCAGTGAGCCGCCTCCTCGACGCAGCCAGGGCCGCGGGACTGACAGTGGTGCACACGCGCGAAGGCCACCTGCACGACCTGTCGGACTGCCCGCCCACCAAGCTCGCCCGCAGCCGCAAGGCCGGTGCCGAGATCGGGTCGCACGGACCGATGGGCAGGTTGCTGGTGCGCGGCGAACACGGCCACGACTTCATCGATGCGCTGCAACCGCGGCCAGGCGAGTTCGTGATCGACAAGCCGGGCTATAGCGCCTTCGAGCACACGACGCTCGCGCAGGTGCTGACCACGCGCGCCATCGACACGCTGATCCTGTGCGGCATCACCACCGAAGTCTGCGTCAGCTCGACCCTGCGCGCCGCCGTGGACCGCGGCTACCGCTGCATCACGGCCGGCGACGCCTGCGCCTCGGCCGACCGAGATCTGCACGCAGCGGCGCTGCGGATGATCGCCGTCGAGGGCGGCATCTTCGGGGAGGTGGCGAGCGTGGCCGACATCGAAGCTGTGCTCTTGCGGTGAAGAGAGAGCACTCAACGCCAAGAGCGCAAAGTCCGCAAAGGAAAGACGTTGGGATTCCGATTGCACGCCGGCCACGGGAAAGAACGCCCCAGCCCACTTCGCCATGTTCTCTTTGCGTTCTTTGCGTTCTTTGCGTTTAACGGTGTGATCTCAGGATACGCATGAACCGCATCACCCCGCTGCTCACTGCCACGCACCGCTACGACAAGTCGTTGTCGACGCGCAATCGCGGCAGCGGCGAAACGATCGAGGCGCCAATCCTCGCCTATCTGATCGAGACACCGAACGGCCGCATCCTGTACGACGTCGGCTGCGATTACGCGAAGATTGCCGATCCGGTCCGCCGCGCGCGCCACTACGACCCGTCCGTTTTCGCATTCGGCGCACCCGACATGCGCGAAGCGCAGCGGCTGCCGCACCACCTCGCTCGGCTCGGACTGACACCCGCAGACATCGACGTCGTCTTTCTCGGTCACCTGCACTTCGATCACGCCGGCGGACTGTGCGACGTCGCCAACTGCGAGATCCACGTGCAGCGCGCGGAGTTCGAGGCGGCACACGCCGGTGTCGACCCCGCGTACTTCACGGAGGATTTCAGCGGCGACTACCGTTTCCGTCTCGCCGAGGGCGAATACGACCTGGTACCCGGCGTGCGAGCGATTTCCAGTCCGGGCCACACCGCTGGGCACATGTCGCTGTATATCGAGACCGCACACGGCGCGCCGGTCATCCTCTGCGGCGACGCCGCCGACCTGACCGAGAATATCGCCGACGAGGTCGCGCCGGGAATCCTGTGGCAGGGACGAGAGGATCTCGCCCTTGACAGCATCCGCAAGCTCAAGGGCATTGCGCGCGAGACCGGCGGAGCGCTCTGGCCCAACCACGACATGGTGTTCTGGCGGGTGCTGACGTCCCTGGGCTCGTGATGCCAGGCGCTTTGATGGAGCGCGCAGCCGTAACCTCCTACGGTGTCATTCCGACCAACGGGAGGAATCCTCGCCGTGCTCGGTCCAGAGCGAGGATCCCTCGCGATGCTCGGGATGACACGATCGCAGCACCAGGTGGGGCGGACAGCTCCTTCGCGTGAGTGCCCTTCGTGATGAACGCCCATCGTGCACGTGTGCTCATCACTTCGCATCCTTTGTGCAAATCCGGCGTGCCCTTCGTGGTAAATCCCGGCACAATTGCGCCTCTCATGGCAAGCGAAGACGAAAAGACCCAGCCCGGCGTCACGCCGCGGCCGACCGAGCCGCCCGTTCCGGAACGCTATGTCGGGTTGTGGCAACGGCTCATCCTCCAGAACGACGGCGTGCCGGCAGACGTCACCTCGAACGTGTTCTGGCTGCAGACGCGCAGCTGGCACGCGGACATCCGGGTGCCGGCTTCGAGACCGGACTTTTCGCAGTTCGCTTCGCTGCAGGACTGCGACCGCGAGCGCCTGTCGTGGCTCGCCGGACAGCAAGGGTTCGTCGGCACCACCGAAGTCGAGGGCGAGATCTGCTCGTGGGAGCGCAAGGCTGACTTTCAGCCGCCCAGCGGCAGGCGGGACATGGGACGGATGGTCTTCGTCGACGTCGATACGATCGTGGAGACCGGCATCGAGGCGCGCTACCTCGAGATCTGGGAACGCGTACCGGGCGGTGACGGGTTCAGCGCAGTGCTCCAGCGATTGCGAGACGGCGAGCGCGCCACCGAACTGGCGGAATGGATGATTTTCGCCGGCGAATACGCGATGCGCGTGCGCCGGCGCGCGCGCGCGAATCTGCCGCAGGCGCAATCGCTGGTCGCGCTGGCCGACGCCGAGGACGCCGACGACACGAAACTGCGCGCGCTGGTCGATTTCAACATCAGCTTCGCGCGCCAGACGCCCAACGGCTGGCGCGTGCAGCTCTCCACGCTGCCGTTCCGCGAAGGCACCCTGATGCTTCCCAGCGAGCGTTTGCCGCAGCCCAGGGACGGCGTGCTGCGTCTCGGGGGCGCGCAACCGTCGCGCTGGCGCGTGCTCGAGTGGGTCGATCCGGACGCGTGAGCGCGGATCACCCACGCGCCAGGTACGCTCGCCAGCTTCCCAGTTGCGTGATGTCCTTCGCGTCGGCCGTGGCATAGGCCTCGCACACGAAGCCCTGCACGCGGCTCCCGTCGGCCAGTTCCACGGTGCCGATCCCGAGCGGCGCAGGGATGCCGGCAACGAAGGAGCCGAAGTGTTCCGCCGGCAGTTCCCACACTTCCAGCTCGATCGCTGCGCCGTCTGCCGCGCGCACCATTCCCGGACGATGCGGCGGACCCCCGGGGAGTGCATAGAAGCGGTACATCGGCGCCGAGCGCGTGGTCGCCACGCGCCGTGCACCGCGTGAAGTCAGCTGCGGATTCAGCGGCAGGCCGGACATGTGTGCGCCGCACACCGCCACACGGACCAATCCCGAGTGCAGCGGCGCGACATCGACTGCCTCCTCCGGTGGAAGTCCGATTCCGGTCGCGCCCATCGAGTCGACCGCCGCGCGCTGCATGCGCGCAGCGAGCCGAAGCAGCGGCACGTCGCGGTGAGCCGGTGCGACGAGCGTGACACCCAGCGGCATCCCGTCGTCACGGAAGCCGCCCGGCACCGCCGTCGCCGACAGATCCATCAGATTGACGAAGTTGGTGTAGGTGCCGAGGTTGGCATTGAGCTTAACCGGCTCCGCCTCGACCTCGTCGATGCGGTAGACGGTACCGGCGGTGGGCGTGAGCAGCACGTCGATCCTATCCCACACCGGCGCCGTTTCGCGCTGCAGTGCGCGCAGCCGGTACAGCGCACGATAGGCATCCGAGGCACTCCACCGCCGGCTGCCGCCGATGATCTGGCGCGTGACGGGAAACACGTCGTCTTCGTGCGCGTCGAAGAACTCGCGGATGGCGGCATGCCGCTCTCCCACCCACGGTCCCTCGTACAACAGGCGCGCGACTTCCATGAACGGCGAGAGGTCGACCTCCTCGGCAACGCCGCCGAGCGCCTGCATGCGGCGCACGGACTGCTCGAACAGGCGCTGCGCGTCGCCGTCGCCGAAGAACTGCAGATCCGCGGCGCGCGGAACGCCGAACCGGAAGCCCGCGCCGAAGTCGGATCCGAACGGTTGCGCGGGACGCGAGAACGGATCGTGCGCGTCGAACGCGGCTGCCACTGCGAGCACGCGCTGCGCATCCTCCGCGGTCAGCGCAAAGATCGACACCGCGTCGAGCGAGCGGCAGGCCGGCACCACGCCGTGCGTCGAGAGCAGGCCGAGCGTGGGCTTGTGTCCGATCAGGTTGTTGAAGGCTGCGGGAACGCGCCCCGACCCGGCCGTGTCCGTGCCGAGACTGAAGCTCGCAAGACCCGTTGCCACCGCCACCGCGGAACCGCCGCTGGAGCCCCCCGATACGTAGCGCGGGTCGAAGCTGTTGCGGGTCGCGCCATAGGGCGTGCGCGCGCCGACGAGACCCGTGGCGAACTGGTCGAGATTGGTCTTGCCCAGCGGTATCGCGCCGGCATCGATCAGCCGCTGCACCACCGTTGCGCTGTGTGCAGGCGTATAGGCGAAGGCCGGACAGGCGGCGGTGGTGGGCATGCCGGCCAGGTCGATGTTGTCCTTGATCGCGAAGGGAATGCCGTAGAGCGGAAGCGAGCGCGCATCCCGCTCGAGCAGCCGCTGCGCATGCTGCGTGAGCTGCTGCTTCGTCAGTCGCGAGATCCACACGCAGTGCGCGTCCTCGTCCGACAACTTCGGCCAAAGTGACTCGACGAGGTCGACCGGCGTCAGCCCACCTTCGAGGTATCGCCTCCGCAACGTGCCGATGGAAAGATCCATATTGCCTCCCGCGCTCACGCGGCCGCCTCGATCACCAGCAGATCCTGCCCTGCTGCCACTTGGCTGCCCTCCTTGCAGAACAGCTTGACGACCGCGCCGTCGCACGGCGCCGGCACCGGGATCTCCATCTTCATCGACTCGACGATGATCATGGGGTCGCCGGCCTTCACCCGCTCTCCCTCCCGCACGGCGATCTTCCACACGCTACCGGCAACGTGCGTGGCCACGGCGCGACCGTTCGGCGGCAGGTCGAGCTCGGTGTCCGTGGCAGCCGTCGCCACCGCCGCATCGTTGGCGTATTCCGCCTGTCCGGCGACGCGCCAGCGCTCGCGCTCGGCCTCGAAGGCTGCCTGCTGACGTGCCTTGAATTCCCCGATCGACGCTGCGTTCTCGCGCAGGAAGGCGTTGTAGCGGCGCAGGCTGAACATCTCCTCCTCGATGCGCAGCGCGAACTTCCCCTGCGGGAAATCCTCGCGCATCCTCAGCAGTTCGCGCTCGCTCACCGGATGGAACCGGATCTGGTCGAAGAAGCGCAGCAGCCAGGGTCTGCCATCGCGGAAATCCGTAGTGGACTTGAAGCGGTTCCACATCTGCACCGTGCGACCGACGAACTGGTAGCCGCCCGGTCCCTCCATACCGTACACGCACAGGTAGGCGCCGCCGATGCCCACCGCATTCTCCGGCGTCCAGGTGCGCGCCGGGTTGTACTTGGTGGTGACCAGCCGGTGGCGGGGATCGACCGGCGTGGCGACCGGCGCGCCCAGGTAGACGTCCCCCAGGCCGAGCACGAGGTAACTCGCGTCGAACACGATGCGGTACACGTCGTCGATGGAGTCCAGCCCGTTGATGCGGCGGATGAACTCGATGTTGCTCGGACACCAGGGTGCGTCCTTGCGCACCGACTGCGCGTATTTCTCGATCGCCAGCCGCGTGGCCGGATCGTCCCACGACAGCGGCAGGTGAACGATGCGCGTGGGCACTTCCATGTCCTCGATCGCCGGCAGCGCGCGCTCGCATTCGAGCAGCAGGTCCATCAGCCGCTGCAGGGGCAGCACACGATTGTCGTAGTGCACCTGAAGCGAGCGGATGCCCGGGGTCAGATCGACAATGCCGTCCTGACTGCGCGCCTGCAGCGTGGTCATCAGGGCGTGCACGCGGAAGCGCAGGTTCAGGTCGAGCACCAGCGGTCCGTACTCGACCAGCAGGTACTTGTCCCCGGCTTGGCGATAGACCACCTCGATCGAACCGCGCGCGGCCGGGATGCGGTGCAGGATCGGCTCGCCCGGCGCGGGCTTCGCCGCGATGCGCGGGCGCTTCGGCAGCGTGAGCGTACGCAGCGCCTCCTCGGCGCTCGCCTCGCTGGTACGGGCCCACTCCTGGCTCACCCGCCGGAAGCGCACGCGGTCGCCCGGCTTGAGCTGGCCGATCTTCCACAGCTCCGCCTGCACGATCACTGCCGGGCACACGAAGCCGCCCAGGCTCGGCCCGTCGGGCCCCAGGATGACTGGCATGTCGCCGGTGAAGTCGATCGCGCCGATGGCGTAGGCGTTGTCGTGGATGTTGGAAGGATGCAGTCCGGCCTCGCCGCCGTCGCTTCGCGCCCACTGCGGCTTCGGTCCGATCAGGCGTACGCCCGTTCGACTGGAGTTGTAGTGCACCTCCCATTCGGTGGTGAAGAAGGTGTCGATGTCCTCCGCCTTGAAGAAATCAGGCGCGCCGTGCGGCCCGTACAGCACACCGATGTCCCACTGGCGCTGCAGCTGGGGCAGCAGCTCGGCCGGGAGCGCTCTGCCAGCAGCTGCGGCATCGCGCAGCGGATGGAGCGGCAACACGTCTCCAGTGCGCAGCGTGCGCCCACCGTGGCCGCCGAAGCGGCCGAGGGTGAAGGTGGACTTGCTGCCGAGGTAGTCGGGGACATCGATGCCGCCCTGTACGGCGAGATAGGTGCGCACGCCGGCGCCCTGTACCGGAGCCAGCCGCAGCACGCTCCCCGCCTTTACCGTGTGCGCGCGCCAGTAGGCGAGCGGCGCGCCGTCGAGCTGCGCCGGCATGTGCGCGCCCGCCAGCGCGACGATGGCATCGCAGTTGAAGCGCAGCGTCGGGCCGGCCGCGGTCAACTCCAGCGCCGCCGCACCAGCGTCGTTGCCGACCAGCCGGTTGGCCAGCCGGAACGACAGGTGATCCATTGGACCGGAAGGCGGCACGCCCACGTCCCAATAGCCGAGCCGGCCCGGATAGTCCTGCACGCTGCTCTGCACGCCTGGCTCGAGTACGTCGATGGTGATCGGCCGGTGACGCAGGCCGTTGAGGTAGCGCGTGGTCTGCCGGCCCTCGACGAAGGTGGCGTCGCGCACCACCATGCGCAGGTAGGACAGATTGGTCTCGACGCCGGCCAGCCGGGTGTCGTCGAGCGCGGCCTGCATCGCCCGCACCGCAGCGCTGCGGTCGTAGGCGTGCACGATGAGCTTGCCGACCATCGGGTCGTAGTAGGGCGGCACCTCACTGCCGCGCTCCACCCAGGTGTCCACCCGCACGTCGTCGGGGAAGCGCACGTCGGTCAGCAGTCCGGGCGAGGGCTGGAAATTCTTCGCCGGGTCCTCGGCGTAGAGGCGCACCTGGATCGAGTGCCCGCGAGGCGTCACGTCCAGCGTGTCGAGCGGCGGCAGGGAACCGTCGGCGAGGCGGATCATCCACTCGACCAGGTCGATGCCGGTGACCGCCTCGGTCACTCCGTGCTCGACTTGCAGACGCGTATTGACTTCGAGGAAGTAGAACTCGCCCGAAGCAGCGTCGTACACGAACTCCACCGTGCCCGCGGAGCGATACGAGACGGCGCGCGCCAGCCGCGCCGATGTGTCGAGCAGGCGCGCGCGTTGAACCCCCGTGATGCCCGGCGCGGGAGTCTCCTCGATCACTTTCTGATTGCGACGCTGCACCGAGCAGTCGCGCTCGCCGAGCGCGATCACGCCCCCGCGTCCATCGCCGAACACCTGCACCTCGATGTGGCGCGCGGCCTCGACGTACTTCTCGAGATAGATGCCGCCTTCCTTGAAGTTCGCCTTCGCCAGGCGGCCCACCGACTGGAAGGCGTCTTGCAGCTGGTCCTCGCTCCAGCACAGCTGCATGCCGATGCCGCCGCCGCCCGCCGTGCTCTTGAGCATCACCGGATAGCCGATGCGAGCGGCCTCCGCGCGCGCATGCCCGATGTCCTCCAGCAGGCCGCTTCCCGGCAGCAGCGGCACGTCATTGGCCTGCGCGAGTTCGCGGGCGGTGTGCTTGAGGCCGAAGCTGCGCATCTGCGCCGGCGTCGGCCCGATGAAGGCGATATCGGCATCCGCGCAGGCCTGCGCGAAGTCGGCATTCTCGCTGAGGAAGCCGTAGCCGGGATGGATCGCCTGGACGCCGGTCGCGCGCGCGGCCTCTAGAATGCGCTCCTGCCGCAGGTAGCTCTCGGCGCTGGGGGCAGCGCCCACGCACACCGCCTCGTCGGCTTGCGTGACATGCAGCGAGTGGGCGTCGGCCTCGGAGTAGATGGCGACGGTGCCGATGCCGAGCTTGCGCGCGGTGCGCACGATCCGGCAGGCGATCGCCCCGCGGTTGGCGATGAGAATCTTCGAGAACATCGCCTAGTGCGGGTCCCAGATCAGCAGGCGCACGGGCGTGGGGTTGTACGCGTTGCAGGGGTTGTTCAGCTGCGGACAGTTGGAGATCAGGCAGATCACGTCCATCTCCGCACGCAGCTCCACGTACTTGCCCGGCGCCGAGATGCCGTCCTCGAAGGTAAGTCCCCCCTGAGGCGTCACCGGCACGTTCATGAAGAAGTTGATGTTGTGGGTGATGTCGCGCTTGTTCCAGGCATGCGAGTGGTCGTGCTGCAGGCCGGACATGAAGTTGTCGCGGCAGGCGTGCATGAAGCGCTTGTCCAGTGCGTAGCGCACGGTGTTGCTCTCCTGCGCACAGGCCCCGCCCAGCGTGTCGTGGCGGCCGCAGGTGTCGGCGACGATGCTCAGCAGCACGTTGCCCTCGGTGGAGATCAACTGCGTGCCCACACCCAGGTACAGCGCGGCCTGGCGCTGGATGGTGTCCACCGCGCTGTAGCGCTCCTCGGGTTCGTCGGCGTTGTAGAACAGCGTGTCCGCCGCCTGGTTGCCCTCCAGGTCGAGGATGCGCAGCACCTGCCCGCGCTTAATCAGGTGCATCCAGGGCTCGCCTGCGGGGCAGATCTCGTCCACCACGGCGTCCTTCGGCTCGAGGCGGCTCTCGACGATCTGTGCATGGGTCGGCATGCTCGCTCCTATTGCGCGAAGTAGCGCTCGGTGTTGACGAAGCCGCGCTGGTTCTCGGGACAGAGGTTGCGGCAGAGGTCATCGGCGGGCGCAGTGCCGGATCGCCACGCGGCGAGCTTCACGGATGCCGGCGCATACGTGGTGGAGGAATCGAACGGGTGCACGCTCGTGGACAGCACCACCAGCGCGTGCATCTCGAAACGCAGATCGACGAAGGCGCCGGCGGCGCTGCTGCCCGGGACGAAGTGCAGCCCCCCTGCTTCGTCAGCAACCACTTTGCTGAACAGGTTCAGGTTGGCGTGCAGGTCGCGCTTGCTCAGGCCCCAGCGGCCGAGTTCCTTCAGCAGCCCTTCCTTCGCGCTGCGGAACATGTCGTTGCGGTGTTCCTGGTAGCGGCGCGCTCCGTACTTGCGCGCGATCAGCGCATCGTCCGCCGCACCGCACACCGTGTCGTGCCAGCCGGCGGTGTCCGCGGTGATCGAGCACAGCACACGCCCCATGTCGGAGTAGCACACGTGCCCCTTGGTGAGATACGCGGTGTGCTGCGCCTTCAAGGTGTCGGGCATGTTGTAGCGCTCGCTCTTCTCCTCGAAGTTGTAGATCAGCATCGAGCAGTTCGCGCGGCCCTCCAGGTCGGTCAGCCGCAGGCTCACGCCACGTCGCACCACACCCGACCAGTGGCAGCCGCCGGGCACGGTCTCCTCCCACAGCAAGGGTCCGGGAGGTTGGGGCGTCATCGTCATTCGCTCTCCTCTTTTGTATGGTCCGGCGTCAGCGGCCGTCGCCGGCGGATCGGTTCAACTTCTCGAGCAGTTCGAGGTCGGTCTTCATCCCGGAGGTCTCGCGGATGCGCGCCAGGATCTCGCGCTTCAGCGCGAGGAATTCCGGCGTGTGCTTCATGTCCTGGTGGCGCTGCGCCGGCAGCGGGACGTCGTAGACCGTGTCCACCCGTCCCGGCCGCGGCGCCATCAGCACCACGCGCTGGCCCAGGTAGATCGCCTCCTCGACGTCGTGCGTGACGAACACGATGGTGGCGCGCTCGAGCCTGAACACGTGCAGGATGAGGTCGTGCATCACTTCGCGCGTCTGCGCGTCGAGCGCGCCGAAGGGTTCGTCCATCAGCAGCACCTGCGGCCGCGACAGCAGCGCGCGGGCGATCGCCACGCGCTGCTGCATGCCGCCGGAGAGCTGGTTGGGGTACTTCTCCGCCGCTGCGCTCAGACCCATCAGGTTGAGCAGCGCATCGGCGCGACCCGAAGCGGCCTCCACCTCCGCGGAGGTGAACTCGCCGCGGTTCGCCTCGAGCCGCCGGCTAAACTTGATGTTGTCGATCACGTTCAGCCAGGGATAGAGGCTGTAGTGCTGGAACACCATGGCGCGATCCGATCCTGGACCGGCGACGCTGCGCCCGTCGATCAGCACCTCGCCGGCACTGTGGTACTCGAGCCCGCCGATCACGCGCAGCAGTGTCGACTTGCCGCAGCCCGACGCGCCGACCAAGGTGACGAATTCGTTCTCGCGCACGTCCAGGTCGATGTCCTGCAGCGCGACGAGCGCGCGCTCGCCATCGCCGAACACCTTGCGCACCTTGCGCAGCCCGATCTTCGTGCTCATCTCTGGTAGAGCCAGGGAAAGGCCTTGCGGTGCAGTGCGCGGAACAGTTGATCGAGCAGCAGCCCGATCAACCCGATGATGATGATGCCGGCGAAGATCTTGTCGGTCTGCAGGAAGCGTTGCGCCTTGAGGATCGAGTAGCCCAGCCCGGAGTTGGCGGCAACCAGCTCGGCAACGACAAGGTAGGTCCACGCCCAACCCATGGTCACGCGCAGCGTGTCGAGGATCGCGGGCTTGGCCGACTGCAGCAGCACCAGATTGACGATCTCGCCGCGACGCGCCCCCATCGTCTGCGCCGCCTCGATCTGCGCCATCGGCACGCGCCGCACGTCCTCGGCCACCATCAGCACCATCTGGAAGAAGGTGCCGATCCAGATGATGGCGATCTTCGAGCTCTCCTCGATGCCGATCCACAGCATCACCAGCGGAATGAAGGCCACCGCCGGCATGTAGCGGATGAAGTCGGTGAGCGGCTCGAGCAGCGCCTGAACCGGCCGGTAGGTGCCGATCGCCAGACCCAGCGGAATGGCCACCAGTGCCGAAAGCGCCCAGCCCGCGATCACGCGATAGACGCTGATACCGATGTCGGCCATCAGGTCGTCCTCGGTGAACCACAGGACCACCCGCTCCCACACGTGATGGGGACCGGGCATGAAGGTCTTGGTCACCAGACCGCTGGCCGACAAGGCCCACCACAGCACCAGTGGGACCACCAGGCCGGTCAGCGCGAGCGCCCAGTACTGGCGCCGCCCGAGCTGTCCACGCACGGCGAACAGCGGCGGCCTGCGCACAGCGGCGCCGGAGGAGGAGCCGGGCATTGCCGCGTCCTACTTCTTGGCGACTTCGCGAACGAGGGACGCGTCGATACCCTTCGCCGGATCCGGCCTGCCTTCGATCAGCTTGTTCTCGGTGAGGAAGCCGACGATGGTCGGCGCGACGCCAAGCAGTGAGAGCGCGTCGGAGGCGGGACCGAACGCCTGCAGGTTTTCCTTCTGGCCGAAGAAGCGCGTCCCGGGCAGGAACACCTGGTACTCGTCGGCTTTCAGGCCGACCACCTTGGCCATGATCTGCGCTGCGGCCTTGGGATCGTCGCGGATGAATTTCTCGACGTCATACCAGGCCTTGATCATGCCGATGAAATCCTTGCGGTTCGCCGCGATCGACTTCTCCTGCGCGACCAGCAGATCCGGGATCAGGCCGGGCATGTCCTTCGAGGTGAACAGGGGCTTGCCCTTGCCACTTTGCTGGATCTGGTTCACCCACGGGTTCCACACCACCGCCGCATCCACCCGTCCGCTCATGAAGGCGGCGGCCGCATCGCCCGCGGCGAGGTTGACGACTTCCACGTCCTTCTGCGACATGCCGTTCTTTGCCAGTGCAGTGACCAGCACGAAATGGGAGACGCTGAATTCCTCCAGCGCGACCTTCTTGCCCTTGAGATCCTTGAAGCTCCTGATCCTGGGGCTGACCATCAGCGCGTCGTTACCCGCCGAATTGTCGTTGACGAGGATGGCCTTGACCGGGATGCCCATCGCGATCGGAGCCATCGTGTCGGACCAGGTCTGGCAGTTGGCATCGAGCTGGCCAGCCGACAGGGCCGAGATGGAGTCCGTGTAGTTCGGGAACCACACCAGCTTCACGTCGGCACCGTGCTTCTTGAAGAAGCCCTTCTGTTCGGCGATGGCCCAGGCGACCCAGCCCGGCCAGTCGCTGTAGCCGACCTTGATCTCTGCGCGGGCGGTGGGTGTGAACAACGCGCCCATCGTCGCCAGGATGGCGAGAGCGCGGCCGAGGGATCGAAGCGAGACCATGGTGTTACCTCCAAGGAAGGACACAAGAGAGGACATCGATCGCGATCGGCCTCCCGGGCTTTTGTCCCTCCGTGGAGCCCCACGCACCGCGCGGGACTGCCGGCTCTCGGACCAGTCGGCTGCGCAAGGCATCCCGGAACCCTAGCCGGCAACGAAGAAGCGATACGCCTATCGCTCCTCTCGGGCGAGGGCTTTCGCAATGGCTGTGCCACGCCATTGCCGCAACAACTTCTTTCTTGGTTTCAGCAGGTTAAACGAGGCGGGGCAGGCTGGAGGGAATTCGTACCACAGCGCTCTCGCACCGTCATGAGGCGCCAACAGGGCGGCGCGCCCCATCAGGGTGCGCGCACAGCAACAGGGAGAGATGGCCTGCCTTGGGCACAGGCGCGGGGGGGACGCCGGCGGTGCGCCGGCGCCCATGTGGGCAATCGGGGAGGGGCTAGAGGCCCGGTCCTCGGCGTCCCATCACGAAGAACACGATTGCCAGGATGATCCCGATGACGAACAGGATCCAGGCGATGTTCGCTGCGGTGCCCGCAATGCCCGTGAATCCGAGCAGGCCGGCAATGATCGCGACCACGAGAAAAACTACAGCCCAGCTAAGCATCGATACTCTCCTCTTCTGATGTCCGACGATTTGCGGGCTTTCCGACATGCGGAAGGCGCCGCGACCGAGCACGCACTACGATCTGCAGAGGGCAGGCAGCGTGCCTGGCTTATCCGCCGCCGGCACGCGCGGTGCTGGCCGCGAGGGCTGTCGGGATTCGAGCCTGTCGGAGGCGAAGATGGCGTGGTCTGCATCGCACATCCTGAGCGCGCGCGAAGCGGCGCGGGAGGTGCTGGAAGAGGTCGGGCTGGACAACTACCTGTTCACGGTGGACCCGCGCGAGGCGGGTTGGGAGCTGAAGGTCGAGCACCCGGTCAGCGAGGGATGGCAGACGGTCACGCTCTCGGTAGACCGCGACGTGCTGCTGGCATGCCGCACGGATCGCAGCGCCCGCCGCCTGCTTGCGCAGCGCTGGCGCGAGCGCATGGGCGGCCGCTGAACCTTCCTGAAACTCAGGACTCGGGTGTCGGCTGGGGGGCGGGCGCTACCGGAACCGGCGGCACGGTGACGGCCGGGGCCTGCCCTTCTTGGGACGGAGAGACGGCGACGCCCTCGTCCTGAAGCGCTGGCAGTGCTGCGCTGACCGCGTCGAGACAGGCGCTGAGCCGACGCATGCCGCGCACGCCCGAGTACACCCGCGTAGTGTCGAACCGGATGCCGCGGCATGCATCCGGACTGCGCGCGAGCGTGTTCAGGTATGCGAACTCGGCGCTCTGCATGAACGGGACGGCGCGCTCGACCCAGTGCTGCGCGTCGGCCTCGTTGGTGTCGAGCCGCGGCGCGTGCTCCCGTCGCGCGCCATGCCAGGCCTTCCACGCCACATTGTGCAACTCGATACGCCGGTTCAGGTCCGCGCGCTGCCCTTGCAAGGCCTTGTAACCGGCGTCCAGTTCGCGACCGCGTGCCGCCAGCTCGGCGCCACGCGCATTGCACGCCTCGATCGCGGCATTGTCGTCCATTTCCCGCGGGCAGCGCTGCCGGTGCATGGTGACATCGCGCCGCAGTTGGGCTGCAGCCTCGTTGTGATTTGACATCGCCTCAGCGAGCCTTGCCGACTCCTGCGCCAGCATGCGGTCGGCTTCGCGCAATTTCGCACCCTCGGCCTGGACGGAAGCCGTCGTCGGATCCAGCGTCTTCAATTCGTCCAGCAGCAGGTGCGCCTCCTCGAGCAACGCAGCCATGCGCAGACGGGAGGCGGCCTCGTCCGCGCGCGCGGCAGACGCGGCGGCGAGCAACAGGGCGAGAACAGGCAACAGGGCTTTCAGGAGAGTCATGCGCGTCCTAGCAGGGAAACGATGCCGTCTTCTATCGGCACTTCTGCAGAATGTTGCAACATCCTGAACCGATCGGCCAGCGCACGGGCCGGATCCGGCCCGGATTCGATGTCTGCCTGATGGCTATTGCTTCGGTGCGACCGCCTTCAGGCAGGACTGCACGCGTCCCACCGCCTTCTCCTGCGGCAGCGCAAGCGCTTCGGCAAGGGCAGCGGGCTCGCAGGCGGCCGGATTGCCCGCCTTCTTCACCATGGCCTTGAACCCTTCGGAGGCCAGGAACGGCTTGGCGCCGTTCACCCAATGCTCGCTGTCGCCCTTGTTCGCCAGGAGCTTCGCTTCGTGCTCCCGCTTGAGCTGCGCCCACTCCTTGCGCGCGGCATTGTGCTGGTCGATGCGCTGCTTGAGCTCCTGCTGACGAGCCTGAAGCGCGGGACGATCCTGCTCGAGCTTCTGCTGCGTGCCCTTCAGCCCCACCGCCATGGCGTTGCAGGACTCGACCAGATCCTTGTCGTCCGATTCCTTCGGGCACCGCTGAGCGTGCTCCTGGACGGCGCGCTCCAACCCCTTGTTGGCCTCGTTGTACTTGTTCACCGCCTCGTTGACCGCATTCGACTCCGTGCGCAGCATCTGCTCGACGCTATCCAGCTGTTCACCTTCCTTGGACAGCTTGTCGGTGACGGGCTGCAGTTGCGCCTGCTCGTCCAGGATCAGCCCGGCCTCCTCGGTCAGCGCCTTGAGCTTGAGACGGTCTGCCTCTTCATTGGCTGCGGCGGGACCCGGGAACCCGGCCAGGACTGCGGCCGACAGCGCCACCGCAACGGTTAAGGTCTTCATTGTCTGTGCTGTTCTTTGTCCTCTGCGTCAACGTCGCAGCGGAATCTTCAAATAACTCGTGCCGTTACGGTCCGGCCGCGGCATCCGGCCGGCATCGATGTTGACCTGCACGCTCGCCAGGAGCAGCCGCGGCGCGGGCAATCCCGCATCCCGCTCCGTCCGCATCCGCACGAAGTCCGCGCGGGACGTGTCGGCCCGCAACTGAATGTTGGCGCGCTTCTCCTCCCCGACGGTCGATTCCCAGGCCACCTTCCGGCCGTTCGGCTGGTAGTCGTGTCCGACGAAGACCCGGGTACTGTCGGCTAATGGATACAGTCTGCCGATGACCGAATCGTACAAGGTCTCGGGGCTGCCCGCCGGGAAATCGCAACGTCCGACACCGAAATCCGGCATGAACAACGCATCGCCGGTGAACAGCGCATCCCCGATCAGGTAGGACACGCAGGCGGGGGTATGCCCGGGCGTGGCGATGACCTCCACGCACAGCGAGCCGGCCTGCAGAATCTCCTTGTCTGCCAGAAGTTTGTCGAACTGACTGCCATCGACGGGAAAGTCCGCGCCGAGGTTGAACACTTTCGTCGCGAACAGCGCCTGGACCTCGCGTATGCGCTCGCCTATCGCCACCTTGAGGCCAGGAAAACGCTGCTTGAGTTCCTGCGACCCGCTCAGGTGGTCTGCGTGCGCATGCGTCTCCAGGACGTAGTGGGGACGCAGCCCGTGCTGCGTGACGAAGTCCGCCACACGCTCCACCGCCTGGGTGGACGCGCGCGAGGCGGCGGGATCGTAGTCGAGCACAGGGTCCACGATCACGGCGTCGCGGGTGACGGGATCCCACACCACGTAGGTCAGCGTCCAGGTGGCGGCATCGAAGAATGCCTCGACGTTCGGTTTCATCGTTCACTCTCTCATGGCGCCCGCATCGGGCTGTTTTGTCAGGCTAGCGCCGCCCGGAATCCCGCGCAGTGACCGAGGTCACTTCATCGGGGCGGTGGGATAATGCGGGCTTCCCAGCCGGCGCCTCCTGCGCACACGAGACAACGACAATGGCAACCATCTCCTATCTCACCACCATCCAGTTCGATTTCGGTGTCGTCAAGACCGCGGGCGCCGAGTGCCAGCGCCTGGGCATCACCCGCCCGCTCGTCGTCACCGACACCGGCATCCGCGCCAGCTGCCTGCTCGATCGGCTGGTCGCCAGCCTCGGAGCCCCCGTCCAGCACGCGGTCTACGATGGCACGCCGCCCAATCCGACCGAGTCCGCTGTACTCAACGCACTGGATGCCTATCGCGCGCACAAGGCCGATGGGATCGTGGCCATCGGCGGCGGCTCGTCGCTCGACCTCGGCAAGGCCGTGGCGCTGCTGGCCACTCACGAAGGCCCGCTGGCGCAATACGCCGCGGTCGAGGGCGGCGCGTCACGCATTACGTCGGCGGTCGCGCCGCTGATCGCCATCCCCACCACCGCAGGCACTGGCAGCGAGGTCGGGCGCGGATCGGTCATCGTCCTCGAGGACGGCCGCAAGCTCGGTTTCCTGTCTCCTTACCTGCTGCCCAAGGTGGCGTTGTGCGACCCTGAACTGACGATCGGCCTGCCGCCCGGCCTGACTGCCGCGACCGGGATGGACGCCATGGCCCACTGCATCGAGACCTTCCTCTCGCCGCTGGTGAATCCGCCGGCAGAAGCGATCGCGCTGGACGGCCTGGCCAAGGCGAGCGCGTACATCGAACGCGCCACGCGGGACGGGCAGGATCGCGACGCGCGATGGAACATGATGATGGCCGCGATGGAGGGCGCGATGGCCTTCCAGAAGGGACTTGGCGCCGTGCACGCGCTGTCGCACCCGCTGGGCGCCCTGCCCGGTCTCAAGCTGCACCACGGCACGTTGAACGCAGTGCTCCTGCCCGCCGTCCTGCGGTTCAACGCGCCGGCGGTCGGCGACAAGATGCAGCGCCTCGCCGCAGCGATGGGGCTGGCGGCTGGCGCGGACGTGGCGCAGGCCATCGCGGGCCTCAACGCCAGGCTGGGACTGCCGGAAGGTCTGCAGGCAATGGGAGTGGCCAAGCCGGCGCTCGCCGGCATCGCCGAGGCAGCGCCGAAAGACCACTGCCACGGCACCAATCCGCGCAAGGCGAGCGTCGCGGACTATCTGGAAATCCTCGACGCGTCGTATTGACGCGTCGATCGCGCCGGGGCGACGCTGACGTCACTTCACGTCGGCGGCCACCTGCATCTTCACGATGCGGTCGGGATTGGACACCACGCCGTTTGCCGCGCGGTTGCCCTTCTTGATCATGTCGACGAATTCCATCCCCTGCGTGACCTTGCCCCAGACGGTGTACTGACCGTTGAGGAAGGGCGCCGGCTCGAAGCAGATGAAGAAC
>CAYLTE010000046.1:0-19087 GCA_964386195.1 uncultured Burkholderiales bacterium
TCGTGCACCGGGTAGGCGATCGCGCCATTCTCCACCCAGAAACCGGCCGCCCCGCGCGAATAGTCGCCGGTCACCTGGTTAACGCCCATGCCGAGCAGCTCGGTCACCAGCAGGCCGCGGCCGAGCCTGCGCAGCAGCGCATCGAAGTCCTCGCCGGTGCTGTCCAGGATCAGGTTGTGGCTGCCACCCGCGTTGCCGGTGCTGCGCATGCCGAGCTTGCGAGCGGAATAGCTGCCGAGGAAGTACCCGTTCAGCACGCCGTCGGCGACGATATCGCGCGCCCGGGTGGCGACCCCCTCGTCGTCGAAGGGACTGCTTCCCAGCGCACGAGGGATGTCGGGAAGGTCGCGGATGCGCACGAACGGCGCGAAGATCTGCTCGCCGAGCGCGTCGACGAGGAAGGAGGATCGCCGGTACAGGCTGCCGCCGCTCGCCGCCGAAGCGAAATGTCCGAGCAGGCTTGCGGCGATCGGCGCCTCGAACAGCACCGGAACTTCCATGGTGCCGATCTTGCGCGCGCCCAGACGCCGTGCGGTCCGCACCCCAGCGCGGCGCCCCACCTCCTCCACCGACTCCAGCTCCGAGGAAGCGCGCGCGATGCTGTACCAGTCGTCGCGCTGCATCTCGTCGCCCTCCCCGCCGATGACCGAGCACATGATGCTGTGTCGCGAGCTGGGATAGCCGCCGACGAAGCCGTTGCTGTTGGCATAGACGAAGTGCGATTGCTGCGTCGAAAGCGTCGCACCTTCGGAATTGCGGATGCGCGGGTCGACCGCGAGCGCCGCCGCCTCGCAGGCGCGGGCACGCTCGATCGCCTCCTCCACGCCCAGGTTCCAGGGATGATAGAGATCGAGATCGGCAACCGTGCTGGCGAGCAGATCCACGTCCGCCAGTCCGGCGCACTCGTCGGCTGCCGTGAAGCGCGCGATGGCGTGCGCCGCCTCGACGGTCTCGCGCAACGCCTTGGGCTTGAAGTCGGAGGTGCTCGCGTGACCGCGCTGCCGACCGATGTAGACCGTGACGCCGACCCCCTTGTCGCGGTTGTACTCGATGGTCTCGACTTCCCCCTTGCGCACCGATACCGTCTGTCCGAAGCCCTCGCTGACCTCGGTCTCCGCTGCACTGGCCCCCAACGTCCGCGCGTGGTCGAGCACCTCCGCGGCGATTCGCTGCAATTCTTCGTGGGGATGGGAGAAGGCGGTGTTGTCGGGCACGGGACTTGACTCGAGTTGCGTGGCCGGAGCACCCGCACGGCCGCTCCGGATCGATTGGTTATCATACCAGCTGAGGCTCACGCGCCACCCGGTATCCATGCAGCGACCCGACGACGACCACGCATCCGGCGACGATTTCCAGGAATCGGCGGAACCGAGCAAGACACAGCGCAAGCGCGCCAGCCACGACCTGCAGCACCTGGGCGAGGAACTGGTTGCGCTCAGCGAGGCCCGGCTGGCCGAGCTGGAACTTCCCGAACGGCTGCGCGAGGCGGTGATGGAAGCGCGCCGCATTTCGAAGTTCGGCGCGCTGAGGCGTCAGCTGCAGTACGCCGGGAAGCTGATGCGCGCGGGCGACGTGGACGTGGCCGCCATCGGCGCGCGCCTGCAGGCCTGGAAGGGTCTGTCGCGCGAAGCAACCGCACACCTGCACCTGCTGGAACGATGGCGCGATCGCCTGGTCGCCGACGACGACGCGATCGGAGATTTCGCTCAGCGCTTTCCGGGCTGCGATCTGCAGCGTGTGCGGGCACTGGTACGCGGCGCGCGCAGGGAGCACGCAGCGGGCAAATCTCCGACGAGCTACCGCCAGCTGTTCCAGGCACTCAAGGAGATCGTTCCCGAACCTCTGGCGCAGGCCCCGGCCTCGCCCACCACGGAAGAGACGCAATGAGCAACGACGAGACCTTGGTGATCGGACTGGTGTCGATCAGCGATCGCGCTTCGCAGGGCGTCTACAAGGATGAAGGCATCCCCGCTCTGGAGGGGTTCTTCGCACGCGCCCTGACCTCGCCCTGGCGCACCGTCACCCGGCTGATTCCCGACGAGCAGCCCGTGATCGAGGCGACGCTGAAGGAACTCGCCGACGAGCAGTCCTGTCATCTCGTGCTCACCACGGGCGGGACGGGGCCGGCGCCGCGCGACGTGACCCCCGAGGCGACCCTTGCGGTCGCCACCAAGGTGATGCCGGGATTCGGCGAGCAGATGCGCCAGATCAGCCTGAATTTCGTGCCCACCGCGATCCTGTCGCGTCAGGTGGGGGTCATTCGCCACCGCACGCTGATCGTCAACCTGCCCGGCCAGCCGAAGTCCATACGCGAGACGCTGGAGGGTCTGCGCGATGCGCAGGGCAATCAGACGGTGCACGGCATCTTCGCCGCCGTGCCCTACTGCATCGATCTGATTGGCGGACCCTACGTCGAGACCGACGAGGCCGTGGTCAAGGCGTTCCGCCCCAAGTCCGCGATTCGCTCGAAGCCGCCCGCATGAGCGCATCGACCGACGTGCCGATCGAGATCGAGACCGGCCCGGCACCCGGGCGCGCGGTCATCTGGCTGCACGGACTGGGGGCCGACGGCAGCGATTTCGTCCCGGTGGTCGAGGAACTCGACCTGCCGGCCGCGGCGATCCGGTTCGTCTTTCCCCACGCGCCTCTGCAACCGGTGACGATCAATCAGGGCTACGTGATGCGCGCGTGGTACGACATCGCCCACGACGAGTTCGGCCGGCGCGAGGACGAACGCGGCGTACGCGCCTCGCAGCACACACTCGAGGCATTGATCGCGCACGAGGCCGAACGCGGCATCCCGCCCGAGCGTGTGGTACTGGCCGGTTTCTCCCAGGGTGGCGCCATTGCCCTGCAGACGGGACTTCGTCACCCGCAGCGGCTAGCCGGAATCATGGCGCTGTCCACCTACGTCCCGCTGTCTGACACCCTGGCTGCGGAACGCGACGCCGCCAATGTCGCCACGCCGATCTTCATGGCGCATGGCGTACACGACGATGTCATTCCCTTGCAGGTCGCGCGACGCTCGCACGCTCTGCTCGAGAACCTCGACTACCCCGTCGAGTGGCACGAGTACGCGATGCCTCACTCTGTATGCGCGGAGGAGATCCGGGATATCGGCGCGTGGCTTCGCAAGGTGCTCACGTAGCGCACAGCACCGCCGCGAAGTCGCCTACTTCGTCTCGCTTGCCAGCGCGACGGCACGCCCGCGCGCAACGTCCACGCCTGCCAGGACCGCCAGTCCGGCGACGAAGAACACGCCGGTGATGAGCATGGCCAGCCGGTGATCGCTGCCGCTGATCCAGGTGACGATGCCATAGGTGATCGGTCCGAGGATCGATGCCAGCTTGACCGCGAAGCCCCACAGGCCGAAGAACTCCGCCCTGCGTTGCGGCGGGCTGAGGTAGCCCACGACGGCCCGGCCGGCGGACTGGCTCGCGCCCAGGCACAGGCCGGCGATGTTGGCGGCCACCCAGAAGGAAGCCGCGCCGCGGCTCTGCCACGCCACGATCACCATCGCGCACCAGCCGAGCAGCGTCAGCGCGAGCGTCCGAACATGTCCGATGCGGTCCTGCAGGTGACCGAAGAGCAGCGCACCGAGGCTCGCCGTGAGGTTCACCACGAGGATGAGCAGCAGGGTGTCCTGGGTGGTGAACTTCATCGCCTGCTCGGCGTAGATCGCCGCCAGCGTGATCACCGCGGACACGCCGGACTGGTAGAGCACGATGCACAGTAGGAAGCGGCGCAGATCGGCGTAGCGGCGCGCATGGTGCAGGGTGTCGACCACTCGGGTGAGTGCGCGCGCGTACAGTCCCGGCACGATCGGCTGCGGCTGCGCCCGCTCCCGAAGGAACAGGAAAGTCGGAACGCTCGCCAGCGCGAACAGACCGGCCGTGATCAGCATGGTGACCGGCACGAAGGCCGTGGCCGCCTGGCCTTGCGCCTGGGCCCACGTCACATAGGCGAGGCAGGCACCCAGGCTGACGATGCCGCCCAGGTATCCGAGCGCCCAGCCCCAGGCGGATACCCTGCCGATGGCCTCACCTTCGGCGATCTCGGGCAGGAAGGCGGCGACGATGTTCTCGCCCAGGCCGAAGAAGAAATTGGACAGCACGATCAGCACACAGGCGAGCCACAGTTGTCCGGGTCCCGCGAGCGCGAGCAGCGCCGTGCCCAGCACGCAGCCGACCGTGGTGCCCAGCAGCAGACGCTTCTTGCTGGCGTGGGCATCGGCGAACGCCCCGATCACCGGTCCGCACAGCATGATGAGCAGGTAGCTGACCGACAGCGCCGCGGTCCAGGCAAAGGTCGCCCAGTGCGCGCCCCCCGCGACCGCGCCGACGAAGAACGCGTTGAAGATGGCGGTGATGACGACGGTGGTGTAGCCGGAGTTGGCGAAGTCGTACATCGCCCAGCCCCATACCTCGCGGGGGCGAACGTCCGAGGCCAGCGCGGCGGGCTTCACACCGCTCCGGCCGCGCGCAGTCCCGCGATCTCCTGCTCGCCGTAGCCGAGCTCGCGCAATACCTCGTCGGTGTGAGCGCCCAACGCGGGCCCGAGCCAGCGCGTCTCGCCGGGCTGGCCGCTGAGCTTGGGCACGATGCCCGGCAGTTTCACCGGCGTGCCGTCGGCGAGCGCGTGCTGCTCGATCATCCCGCGCGCGCGGTAGTGCACGTCGCGCGCGATGTCCGCGATGTCATAGATCTTGCCGGCAGGCACCTCGGCCTTTTCCAGCAACGCAAGCGCTTCGGCGAGGTCGACACCCGCCGCCCACTCGCCGATCACCGCTTCCAGTTCGTCCGCGCGCTCCACCCGGCCCGCGTTGTCGGACAGGCCGGGATCGCCGGCGAGGTCGGGCCGGCCGATGGCGAGCATGAAGCGCTTGAAGATGCTGTCGCCGTTGGCGCCGATGACGAGGTACTTTCCGTCGCGGGTGGTGTAGGTATTGGACGGAACGATGCCAGGCAGTGCCGAGCCGCTGCGGCCACGCACGAAACCGGTCACGTCGTACTCGGGCAGCATGCTCTCCATCAGGCTGAACACCGCCTCGTACAACGCCACGTCGACGACCTGGCCACGCCCGCCGTTGGCACCTCGTGCGTGCAGCGCCATCAGCGCGCCGATCGCGCCGTACATGGCCGCCACCGAATCGCCCAGGCTGATCCCGGCGCGCACCGGCGGGCGGTCGGGATGGCCGGTGACGAAGCGGATGCCGCCCATCGCTTCGCCGATCGCACCGAAGCCCGGCTGATCCCGATAGGGGCCGCTCTGGCCGTAGCCCGAAAGACGGACCATGATCAGGCCAGGATTCCGAGCGCTGAGGCGGTCGTAGCCCAGCCCCCACTTCTCGAGCGCGCCGGGGCGGAAATTCTCGACCACGATGTCGGCCTTCTGCGCCAGACGTCGCACCACCTCCTGCCCGGCCTCGACGCGCAGGTTCGCCGTCACCGACTTCTTGTTGCGCGCCTGCACGGCCCACCACAGCGACGTGCCTCGATGCAGCTTGCGCCAGGTGCGCAACGGATCCCCGCTGCCCGGCGCTTCGATCTTGATGACCTCGGCGCCGAACTCGGCGAGGATGCGCGAGCAGAACGGCCCCGCGATCAATGTTCCCAGTTCGACGACACGCAGGCCGGCGAGCGGCCCGCTCATACCGCGAACTCTCGCAGCACACGTCCTGCGGCGGGCGCCTCGGGGAGGATGCCTTCGTCGTCGGCCACCTGAACGCCGTTGACCCAGACCCCGTGGACGCCGATCGAGGGCGTGTGCAGGCGCGATGCACCTGCCGGCAGGTCGTAGACGCGGCGGGCCTCGCCGCGTCCCACGGCTGCGGGATCGAACAGCAGTAGATCTGCGCACGCCCCCTCGACGATGCGGCCCCGCCCGGCGATGCCGAACGCGTCCGCCGGGTAACTGGTCATCTGCCGGATCGCCTGCTCCAGCGGCATCAGCTGCTTGTCGCGCACCCAGTGTCCGAGGAAGTGCAGGCCGAATCCGGCGTCGCACAGGAAGGTCAGATGCGCGCCGGCATCCGAGAGCGACAGCATGCTGTGTTCGTTACGCAGCAGGCGGCCGACCGCCTCCTCGTCGGAGTTGAGCAGCGTCGCGGTGAACAGCGTGTCGAGATTCTCCTCGAGCGACAGGTCGAGCAGGAAGTCCATGGGATGCACGCCACGCTCGGCTGCCAGTCTCGACAGGGGCATCCCCTCGAGCTCCGCGTTCTCCGGCTTCGCCGCCTGGCGTACGAAGATCTTGTCCCACTCGCCGTTGAACATGCGCCGCCCATGCTGTGACAACTCGTCCTTCACGCCGGCGCGGAAGGCGGGGTCACGATACAGCGCCTGCGCCTGCTCTCCGTGCAGCGCCATGGCCGGCTGCCACGAGGCCAGCCCCTCGAATACGTAGGGCTCGTGCATGGTGAACTCGAACACCAGCGGCGTGCAGGCCACTGCGCCGAACATGCGGCGACCGCGGCCGCAGGCCGAGGCAATGTGGTCGAGGTCCTCGAATGTCGCTTCCGGCGCCATGTTGCTGTGAAGCAGCGCCGCGACCACGAACGGACGACCGGCCAGGGCCGACAGCTCCTCGAGCCATGGCACGGGCGTGGTACTGGCCTTGGTCATCATCAGCACGCCGCGTCCGACCTCGCGCAGGCTGCCGCACAGCGCCTCCATCTCGGCCTTGTCCGCCAGGCGCGAGGGCATCGGGATGCCGTTCTCGCCATTGTGCTGTCCGGACGTGGTGGTGCTGAATCCCACCGCCCCGGCGCGCATCGCCTCCACCACGAGGGAGCGCATGCGCGCCACTTCGTCGGCGGTCGCTCCGCGCCGGGGCGCGTCCGCACCCAGCACGTAGGTCCGGATCGAGGAGTGCCCCACGAAGCAGGCGACGTTCGGACCGACGCCGCGCCGCTCGATCATGTCGAGATATTCAGGAAAGCTCTGGAAGTCCCAGCGAATGCCCTGCCGCAGCGCCTCCAGCGACATGCCCTCCACGTGCGTGAGATTGCGCATCACCAGATCGCGGTCCTCGGGCCGGCACGGGGCGATGGTGAAGCCGCAGTTGCCCATGATCACCGTGGTCACGCCCATGGCAGGCGACGGGTTCACCATTGGATCCCAGGTGATCTGCGCATCGTAGTGGGTGTGGGTGTCGACGATGCCCGGCATCAGGGCCAGGCCGTCCGCATCGACAGTGTTGCGCGCCGCACCCAGTCCGGTTCCGATCGCGGCGATGCGTCCGTCGCGCACCGCCACATCCGCGGTGCGGGCCGGCGAGGCGAGGCCGTCGTAAACGCGGGCCCCGCGAATCAGCAGATCGTGCATGTTCTTCTGTCCTTGAGGGTCGGGGCCGGGTGGCCCAGGTCACTATCGCTCAGTACGAGATCGCAAGGATCTCCAGGTCGACGTCGCCGGCCGGCCTGCGCCACTTCACCGTGTCGCCCACGCGCGCGCCGATGAGCGCGTGCGCCAACGGCGCCTGCCAGCTGATCTTGCCGGTGTGCACGTCGGCCTCGTCCTCCCCGACGATGCGGATGCGGTGCAGATTTCCCTCGCTGTCCTGCGCTTCGACAGCAGCGCCGAAATGCACCTCGTCCTGGGGCTCCTTGCCGGTATCGACGAGGATTGCGCTGTCCAGGCGCTGGGAGAAGTAACGCAGGTCACGCTCGATCGCGCTCAGGCGCGGCTTGTCGAAGTCCTCTTCCGCCGCCTTCAACGCCGCGTGCTGCGCGGTGAGTTCGTCGTAACGGGCGCGCAGCTGCGCGAGCCCCTCCGCGGTCACGTAGTTCGGATGTGGACTGATCGGGCGCTCGGGCAGTTCCTCGCCCGACGGCCCGGCGTCGTCGCCTTTCACGAAGGCACGGCTCATGTCGATTCCTCCAGACAGCAGAGCGCAGGGAGTGCCGGCCGGGCCGGCGGGTCAGGCGTGGGTGTCGGGGATGGCACCCATGGTCGCAGGCGTCCACTGCGTGCACCAGCCTTCCTTGCGCACGACGCCCTCGACGATGGCGCACTCGCCGTCGCCGGCGTAAAGCATGCACATCCCGCAGGTGCGACCGTTGTACGGTTCGTCCCGATAGCCGACGCGCTCCTTCGTGTACTTCTTGCTGCGCTGCGGCTCCGGACGCGCCGCGTGCACTGCGGCGCTACAGGCAGACGCCACGCCGACCGCAAGCAAGGCGATGGTGCGCCGCCGACGCGCATCGATGGGTGACTGGCTCATGATCGCAGTTCCCGGGACAAGTACCGGTTCGATTATACCGGCGCGACTCACACGCGGTGGCGCTCGAGCACGGCGCGGTCCACCTCCACGCCCAGACCCGGACGCGAGGGGACCTCCAACCATCCGTCGCGCTGCTCGAGCGGCTGCTGCACCAGGTGCTGGCGGAAGGGATGCGACGAGCGGTCATACTCGAAGATCGGCTGCTGCGGGAATACGTTGTGATGCGCCACCGGAACCGCGGCGATCATCTGCAGGGAGGCTGCCTGGGCGATGGCCGAGCCCCACACGTGCGGGTTGACTTGCACGCCATGCGCATGTGCCAGTGCCACGACGTGCCGGCATGCACTGATGCCTCCCACCGACCCCAGGTCGGGCTGGGCGACATCCACGCAACGCTGCCCGATCAGCTCGCGAAAGCCGAACAGCGTGTGCTCGTTTTCACCGCCGGCGATCGGCATCGAGAGCTTGCAACGCAGTTCCCGGTAGCCGGCATGGTCCTCGGGTGCCACCGGTTCCTCGTACCAGCGCAGATCGTACTGCTCCAGGTCGCGGCCCAGCTGCAGCGCTTCGTTGAAACCGTATCCGTGGTTGGTATCCACCATCAACTGCACCTCGCGCGTGCCGAGCGCTTCGCGCACCTGCTTCATCACCTGCATGTCGTCGCGCACGCCATAGCCCAGCTTGACCTTCATGGCGCGGAACCCCGCTTCGTAGTGCGCGATCGCCTCCTCGCCCAGGCGTTTCGCCTCGCCCTGGCCGGAGATCCGGTAGAAGCCGGTGGCGTAGCACTGCACCTTGTCGCGGAACGCTCCGCCGAGCAACTGGTGCACCGGTTTGCCGTAGGCTTTGCCGGCGATGTCCCACAGCGCAATGTCCACCGCACTGATGGCGGCCACCACGGAGCCCTTGCGCCCGTAGTCGCGCGTGGCGTGGTACATGCGGTGCCAGAGTACCTCGATGTCGAGGGGATTGGCGCCCACCACCAGCGGCTTGAGCGCGTGCTCGATCGTCGCGGCGGCGATCTGCGGCGGCTCCAGCCCCTGCGCGAAGGCCTCCCCCCACCCGACGATGCCCTCGTCGGTGACGACTTCGAGCAGGGTGGCCGAACGCCGCCCGACCCATCCTTGCGAGAACGCGAACGGCTGGGCAAGCGGGCTCTGCAGGATGTGAATCTTGAGATCGAGGATCTTCATCGATGTGGCTGTGCCGTGGGTGAGCCGACAGTTTACCCAAGCAGCCCTGCGTCCTTCCAATCGGTGCGCGCAAGAAAAAAGGGCCGCCTGACGGCGGCCCTGGCCGATTGCCGCGGTTGCGCCACGGCTGGCCGAGACCGGGCGCCTCAGCGCCCGGATTGACCGCCCATGCCGTCGTCCTGCCAGCGCTCGCCGGACCCGGACATTGCACCGGCGCCGCTTTCACCCTGGTAGGGATCCGCATAGCCCCAGCCGCGCCCGGTCATGTCGCCCATGCCCTGGCCGCGGCTTTGCCCGGGATACCGACCGTAGTTGTCAGCGCTGCCTTCACCCCATCGCTCGTCGTGCCATCGCCCGCCACGCCAATCGCCCTCCCACCGCCGATCGTCGCGGAAGCCCTGCATGTCGTCGCGCCAATCACGGGGGTCGCTCCAGCGCTGGCGATATCTCCGGTCCTCGCCATATCCCCGGTCCCG
This sequence comes from uncultured Burkholderiales bacterium, assembly GCA_964386195.1. Classification (GTDB taxonomy): domain Bacteria; phylum Pseudomonadota; class Gammaproteobacteria; order Burkholderiales; family SHXO01; genus SHXO01. Next base: position 9,893 of record CAYLTE010000046.1, read on the forward strand.
CCAGGCGGACCAGTCGTCCTCGTAGTAGCCGGGACCGCGCCGACCGTAGCGTCGATCGTCGTACCCGCGACCACCGTAGTACGGGTCGTCCCGATAGCCGTAGCGCTCGTCGAACGAACGGCCGTCGCGCGGCCCGCGCCAATCGCCGCGATCGGAATAGTAGTCACCGCCATCGCGGTAGCGAGGTCCGCGGTCGTAGTCGTAGTAGTCGCCGCTTCCCCGGCGCTCGCCATAGTAGCGGTCGTAGTAATCGCTGCGCGCCCCGTGGTCGCCGCGACGCTGACCCTGCATGTGCCGCTGCGCCATCTGTTCGTGCCAGCGACGCCACGCCTCGATGCGCGCTGCATCGGATTGCCCGCCCTGGCCTTCGCCCATTCCGGCGGCGTGATCGCGCATGCGACCGTGCTTCTGGTCCTGCGTGGATGCACGGTCGGAGGCGGTCCGCCCGGTCGCTGGCGATTCCGCGGCTGAATCGGCGTTCGAGGCGCTGCGATGCTGCTCGCTGGCGCGCTGCCCCCCACCCGACGCGGTGCTGGGCTGGGACGTCGAGCTCGCCCCCTTGTCGGGCTGCTCGATGGCTGACGCGGCAGCCTCGGCGCCGTCACCTGCGCTCGACGTATCGCCGGAAGACTGCGGGCTTCCCGGTGAAGCCGGCAGCCTCGCGCCGGCCGGCGGGTCGGCGTCCGGCGCATCCGAGTTCGCACTCGCAGTGCTGTTGGCCGATTCTGCGAACAGCGGTCCCGCTGCCCCGAGGGCGAAGGCCGCCAGCAAAGCCACATTGATCGTCGTTCTACGCATATACCCTCCAGATCGTCCAATGGGTGTTCCGCGCTGCGCGGATTGCCCTGGAGGGGGCAATGGGTGTGCCGTCGAGCTATCGCCGGCAGCTGCTTAGCACTTGCCCTGCGGCTTCGAGCGTTCCTGGGCGCTCACCCCGAACTCGATGTGCGTCTGCTTGCCGAGTGCTTCGCGATCGCCCTCCGCCGCGCGCTCCGCGGCATACACCTGCTCCGCTCTGCCGCCCGGCGTCTCCCAGAAGTCCGCGCTGGCGATCTCCACCTGCAGCACCGCGACGTTCTCGTCGTCGGGTCCGTCGGGAAACCATGTCTGGAACTGTGGATGCCACAGTTCGCGCGCCTTGGCGCGATCGTGCAGCACGCGCGCCGTACCGGCGACCGATACGTAGCGGCCGCGCTCCGGCGCGGCATAGGCGAGGTTGACCTTCGGTCGCTCCTCGATATCCATCGCCTTGAGCGAATCCGCTGCGGCGAGGAACCACAGCGTCCCGTCGAACTCGGTCTCGAGCGTAGTCATGGGGCGGCTGCTTAGGGTGCCATCCACTGAACGGGTGGTGAGCATCGCGAACTTCATGTCGCCGATGAGATCGCGCAGGCGGGTGGCCTGGGCAGACGAAGCGGATACGGTGGGCATGACGAGTCTCCTGTTCAGGACTTCAGCAGAACCCATCAAGCGGCGTACCCGCGACAACGGACAGGCGCAAAAGAAAAGGCCACCCGCGAACGGGTGGCCTTTCTGGGCGACTGGTGCCGGTGAAGAGAGTCGAACTCCCGACCTTCGCATTACGAATGCGCTACTGCGTTTATACGCAGTTCGTTGGAGTTCTATCTCACGGAAAAATCATTGATTCTTCGGTTCGGTTCCTATAGGTTATGCCTCTGGATTACATGTTTATCCATGCAGTCCGCGTACACAGCGCTTACACGACAGGAGGAAGCCCGCAGAGCGACCTGAAAGCAGTAGGCAGCGGGAATGGACGCGCCAACGCCCACCCCGCCTAGCCACGGCCAGTAGGCCATTACATCCATCTCTATAGGAGTTCCGACCGTGACGTCATTCGATTATAGCGTTGCACCCCTATCCGATCTGACCCTGGACAATCCCGAGGACTACACCCCCGAGGAAGGACAGGAAGACTTGTACCGGCATGGCGCCGAGAAAAGGGAACAGCAGTTAGCCCTCGCGCTACTTGCGCAGCTAGCGGTACTCCGCGAAGCCGTACCCACCCACTTGGTCGGCGTCGTTGAACGAATTGCGCTGCTGCACAGGGAACACAGGCAAGCTTGCGCGGACTTCTTGGATATCGAGATTCGCGTGCAAGCCCTGGCTTTCCGCGACGGCAGAGAAGCCGGAGGGGCGAACAATGCCTAGGCTAACGAAGTCGTTCATTGAGGGCGTTGTACCACCCGAGCAGGGGCAAGCAATCTACGCCGACGACGGGCAACCGGGACTTGCACTGCGGGTTACACCGGGAAGCAAGGTGTTCGTCTTTCAGCGTAGATTCCGGGGGCGAAGCCTACGAATGACAATCGGCGCATTTCCCACTTGGTCCGTAGAAGCGGCTCGTACACGGGCTCGCGAGCTGTCCCAGCTGATTGACCGCGGAATCGATCCTCGCGCGCACCTCCGCACTACAGAAGAAGCCTGCAAAACCCTGGCGGAAGTGTTCGAGGCATTTATCGCTGCACGGCAGTTGAAGGCGCGAACTGCAAGTGATTACCGACGGTACTTCAACGTGTACATCGGAGGAACCTGGGAGCAGCGAGCGAGAAGGAAGTCCGACAGGGAACAGCAGAAGGCTAAGACGCATCGTAGCTGGCATTCCCTACCGATCACGGCCATCGATGCGGGGATGGTAGCTAAGCGGCACCTGGACATCGCTCGCAGCAGTGCGGGGCCTTCACAGGCGAATGCATGCATGCGGATGCTACGGTCACTGTTCACATGGGCCAGGGCCGATCTCGGAAAGTCGGTCCTCCCGGAGAATCCTGTTTCCGTAATTACGGAGAAGCGGCAGTGGCACCGGGAACGCCCCCGGCAGGTGTTTATCCGACGGGAGCAGCTGGCGCCGTGGTTCGCTGCAGTGGGCGATGTGGAGACGTCCGGGAAATCGGAGGATCGGCCGGTTATTTCCGCATTCCTGCAGTTCGTGCTGTTGACTGGCGCGCGGCGTGGAGAGGCTGAGCCGCTACGGTGGGCCGACGTGGATTTCTCGACGCGTACGATCACTTTCCGCGATACGAAGAACGGCGACGACCGCACTATCCCAATGACCAATTATGTTTCTGGGGTACTTCGCGGGCTTCAGGGGCGAGTACAAGAAGAGGCGCGCAATGCCGGGGCAAGTGGAAGTCCGTTCGTTTTCGCTACGAGCAGGGGGCGCACCGGGCACCTGCAGGAACCGCGGAAGGCGTTGGCGGCAGTCAGCAAGGCATGCGGAGTCAAGCACACCGTCCACGACCTGCGCAGGACGTACGCCACGCACTTCGAAGGTCTCGACGTCTCGGTCTACGCACTTAAGCGGCTCCTCGGCCACAGTGATGGAGCGGACGTCACTGCCCGGCACTACGCGGTGCGGGACATCGAGAGGCTACGAGGGCCGGCGCAACGGCTGGAAGACTACATACTGGAGTCGGCAGGGATAGCGTTACCCGGTGCTAGTGCACTTCGGCTGGTGGCGTAGTCATTCCAGCGGTGGGGGCGTTACGCCCCCACATACGAGTTACTGCGACAGTAAGTGTTTGTTACGCTAGCCCTGTGTTAGCTCGACTATATAGAAAAGCTAACACTAACTACATGATTACTTGATGAAAACATATTGACAACCGGGTAGATAAATGTAGAATGCAACGCTTCTACTGTCCCACGCGATGAAGATCATTGGCCGCAACAGGGGGTTGCCAGCAGCTGCGAAGCAACCCCGCGGGCGAGATAAAGTGCGTCGCGGAGCCGGACAGTCTCTCAACCCACATGAGTACACTCAGCAGTGCAGTTGGCGCCGGTCTCTGGACGCGGCGCGAGGCAGCCGCCTGGCTGTCGGTTTCGGAATCCTCCCTCGCGATGGACGCAGTAGACGGACGGTGGGGCGTACCCATGGTTCGCATTGGCCGGAGCGTCCGGTACCGCCCCGAAGACCTTAAGCAGTGGCTAGCGAGCCGCGCCTCAACCACCCCCAGCCCACGAACAGCCGCCCCCCCTGCGGCTCCGACCTCGCCCGATACTCCCCCTACGCCGTAGCTGGGGAGCTAACGTGGTACCGACAAAACCTGGGCATTCCTCACTCGTGAGGGATGCAGGGCTCGCTGCGTCCGGCGTCCTGAGCATTGACGACCTTGCCGCGCTGCACGGAATGAGCGAAGGCGCGCTGCTGTCTGCATTGCAGGATCCAGACGTACGGGCGCAGGTAGCGGCAGAGGTGGTACGCCTGAAGGCTTCGGGCGAATTGGCGGAGGCTCGCGCGGGGCAACTGCTGCACAAGGCGCTCGACAGCGTAGAAGCGACACTCGACCGTGAGGACCTGTCCTGGGCGTCCGTCGTCAAGATCGCCGAGCTACTGACCAACGTCAGCGGTATCCGGGAGCGAAGGAAAGACCGAGGCCAGACCGAGGCAAACAATTTCAGCATCGTAATTCACCTGGGATCGACGTCGCATGCCGTCTCCGCAGAACGCCCGATACACATGGGCGATGCGGAAGTGGTTCCAGTCTTGGACAACTAACGTCATATGGGAGTAGAAGACCTAACGCGCGCGCTCGAATGGCGCGTGAGCCCGGAGCGCATTGCATTCCCCCCCGCCACACCATCTGACCTTGTCAGTACGAAGCCGCTGGACGACTGCAGGTTCGCTATCTCGGTGTTCCCGACCTTTACTAATACGCGGCCCTCCGAGCAAAGAACCGACCTAGCCTGGGCTGACGTCGTGCAACGAGTAGCTGCCGAACGCCCCTTGGTCCTGGAAGACAAGAAGCACGGGACGGCAGTGATCATGGGAACCCTTGCCCCCAACAAAGAGGGTGTGGTCGCGCGCAGAGACGAGTGTGTAGGCGATCTGACCGCAATGGCGGTGGACCTGGACAAAGTAAGCGAGGAGGACGTTCACCGATACGTCGGGCAGTTGGACGATGCCGGGATCGAGTATTCAGCCTATACCACTCACTCGCACGGAAAGGACGGGCAATCACGCTATCGAGTTGTGCTGCCGCTTGATCAGCCGGTAAATCGCACCGAGTTTGGGCGGTTAGCCAGCATCGTCAACGCCACGCTTTTCGACGGACAAAGTGACACCAACTCCGAGAAAGCCTCGCAACTTGCACAGGTGTGGGCGGCGCACCCCGACCGTGAAGCCCTCGCCAGGAAGTGGGGTGGAGAAGGACGAGGGCGGCCCCTCTCGGTAGAAGCACTACGCACTGCAGCGGCTCACCGCACACACAACGATTCGCCGTCAGCCAGGGCTGCGAACGCCGACTTGATTGGCGGAGAAGCTGGAGTTCCTCCTGTGGACCGCATGCGCGAGGCGCTTGAGTGGCTAGACCCGAACGACTACGACGAATGGACCTGGACCCTTCCACTGCTGAAGGCATGGGGCATGGGCCCGAATGAAGCGGCGGCGAAAGCACTGTGGCTAGACTTCACCGAGCGAGCGGCTGCGGACAGGAAAGAAAACAATCACCGCCCTGGCACAGACCCGCAAGTTATGTGGGATACGGTAAAGCCGACTGCACCTGCCGGCGGGGCTGCGGGGGCAATTCTGGCGCGCGCTCGCGATGCTGCTCTGGAAATCGCCAGACAGGACTCCGGGAAGCGGGAATGGTCCGAGCAGGGGGGGCGCGCGGCGAAGTACCTCGCAGACCATCACACGAAGGCGTTAGTCAAACTGGATGAAGCGGGATGCCCCGAGATTCCAGACACTAAGGCGCAGGGCAGCGCGTTCACCGCGCGTCAAGTGCTGGGGGCTACTAGCGTATTCCTCGACCAGTACGGCGCCGCGAATGCATTGTTTGAGGAAGGCGGCCGGCTGGTGTGCGTGCCCCTCGAATCTTCCCACTTCAAGGACTCCCTACTCCTACAAACGAAACGAGCCGGCGGAAAACTGCCGGGCAAAGAAGCGCTAGAGCGAGAAATCCAAATCCGCCGCGCCGAAGCGAGAGAGAAAGGGACAAGACAGCAGGTCTTTGTGCGCGTGGGTCGCGAAGGCGACGACTACCTACTTGATCTGGGCGACAGAGAAGGGAATATGTGTCGCGTATCCGAGGGTTCGTGGACGGTTGAGCGAAACTCGGCCATCGCGTGGCGGCGACAGGACGGCTACGGCGAACTTCCTCGGCCCGTTCACTACCCTGGCGCCCATGCTGCCTGGGAAGCGATTGAGGCGTTATGGCGCGTCGCCCGGGTGCCGGAGCAACTGCGCTTGCCACTGATCGCTGTAATGATCGAATGGCTGCGGCCCGAAACTGCTCATCCAGTGGTTGAACTACACGGACCCGCTGGATCGGGAAAGTCCACTATCGGGAACGCAGTTGCACAGCTGCTCGATCCGACTCTCGACAAGGTGACGCCGAATGTGATGCTGAAATGGGATGCGCTGGCAGCGTTGGGACAGCGGCGCCATACCCTCTTCCTCGACAACAAGAGCGGCCTATCTAAAGAGCAACAGGACTTGGCATGTGTGTGCGCGACTGGCGGCGCGTTTGCCGACCGGAAGCTGTACTTCCAGGGGGACGCCTCGATCCTCTCAGTACATAGGCCGCTCATCATCGCCGCCATTACTCCGGTGGCAACGCAGGTAGATCTACTCGACCGAACCCTTCGCATTCCACTGCCTGCCACGTCGAGCAACACCGGCGGCGAGGCCGACAGGCTCTGGAGCGGATTCGACTCTGCAAGACCGAAGATTCTTGGTGGACTCGTTTCGCTATTCGCCCTGGTGCGAGCACGAGTACCGGAGGTTCGTGTCCGCCAAAAAAATTGGCGGCATCGCCTAGTGGATTTCGAGCAGACGGGAGAGGCGCTGAGTCAGTTGCTCGGCTACAAACCGGGACACTTCCAGGACGTTTTGGCCGGGCTCAGATCTCGACAGGCAAGCGAGATCGCGGAGGGAGATACGCTCGCGAGGAGCGTGATTCGAGCGCTTCAGATCGCGGCGGAGAGAGCAGAGACTGCGGCAGTGTTCCCCCACTACGAAAGGTGGCCGGCTCCTGCGGGATTACCCACGAACGCAATCGGCGTGACTGAAGGAGCTACCGGGAAATGCTGCTCTATCCGACACCCCGACAAAGCCATTGAAGTCCGCCTGCAGGCCGCATGGATGCAGAGGCAGGTGACGGCACTCGTTGGGCAGCACGAGCGCACCGCAATTCCAACCTCCGCCCGAGCCATGACCTCGGCCCTTACTCGGATAACTCCCATGCTCAGGGATATCGGCATCTGCGCAGAACGAGTAGACCTAGACGGGCCGAAGGTAGCTGGCTGGCGGTTCTTCGTCGAATCGAGCAAAGCGGATGCGGTGCTGGAGTGGGGCAAATGATCGGGCAGACGACGTGGCATGGCAAGCATGGGGTGGGCATGGCATTCAACCGATCAACGCCATGCCGCGGAGATCAAGCACTGGCGCGGGTTTCCGGGAAATTGCCCCCTCTCGGCATGGTGTACATGGTGTCGTCTTCTTTCTTAGAGAAAAAAGAAAGAGATACCCCCCCACCCGGGAGGAGAGAGAGGCAGTGCGAGTTGCCGCCCCAACACCATGTACACCATGTTAGTGACCACTTTTCTTATGTAACACAAACACTTATGCGGCATGGGGTACGAAAACAGACACCATGTCGACACCATGTCGACACCATGCTAACCATGCAGGAGATTTCCATTGCAACCTAAACCGACCCTAGCTAGCCCCCTGGAATCCGAGGACATTTTCGACGACATGGCCGACACGCTTTCCGTGGCGGAGGTAGAGCGCGAACTGCGCCGGCGCTCCGTCGACCGATGGCACTGGCGAGGCCACGAACTGGTCGATAAGGGAAAAATCCGGGCGAGAGTCTTCGAGGTTCCCGTGAAACCTTGGCGGGCGGTCGTTATGGATGAGTCCGGCGAAGAGCAGCTCCTGCCATCGGACTTCGCGAGCGAGGACGACGCGATGGAGGCGATCAAGTACACCGTCCTCAACTCCGACCTAGGGGCGAAGGTCATAACCCTTGACCCGCACGAGCTAGGGTGGCGCCACCCCAAACCGTTAGACGGAGAGCCAAGTAGGGGGTGGGTCAAGGAGGTACGGCAAGGTAAACGCCTAGGAGTCTACCCTGTAGAGCCGCGCGGGTGGTCTACCGTGGTCTGTGAGCTCGGAAAAGCCCGTATATCGTACATGCAAGGCAGGACCCCCCGAACATTTGCCAGTGTCGTTGAAGCGATGCTCTGGGCCGAATACATGAACAACCAGGAGGAACATTGATGATTGACGTAACCGCTACACAGCATACCAAGCCGCAATCGCCTGGAGCTATCCCCGGGCTCACCGCTGAAAACTCTTTCCTTGTGGAGATTCTCCTCGACCGGGCAGCCGATATCCTCGTTGACATGGCGGAGCTATCGGCGGAGTTCTCGCTCATCAGCACACAGCTGCGAGACCAGTACGGAGTTCCTGGAGAGGTAGTGCAGCGCCATCTACGTGCAGCTGCCCACGCCGCATTTCGCGACGACTCCAGCCAGCCGGGGCAAAGCCAAGAATGAATACCCTCCCCCCTGCCGAGCTTGCCCGCCGCATGGCGCAAATAACTGCATGGTGGGCGCAGAGGCCACCGAAGTACCGTTACCGGATGTACTCGTCGAAGGAGCTACAGGCGTCTCTCGGCGCCTCTCCGCAATCTCTTGCTCCGGCTCTTGAACTATTGGGGTGGACGAGACGACGGGTGAGACTGACGCGTAAGGGCAGGCGGCTTCTTCGTGTTCTGTGGAGTCCTGGCTGATAGCGTCTGAGCACTTGGGTTCCATGATCAAAACTGGCGTTGTCAGAGGAGCGTCAGCGCCTCAGGCGAATTCCGCCAACGCGGCCCTCGTCCCAAGGAGGCATTGGAGACACTGTGATCAAGATACCAACCGTGCTCGTACTCGGAGCAGGTGCAAGCAAGGACTACGGATTCCCAGTTGGCGAGATGCTTCGCTCACAGATCATCAATGAGCTTCGCGAGGAGCAATCACCTACGTCCCGAATTCTCGTTGAGATGGGTCATCACCCGACCGACCTCAAGCAGTTTGGCGAGTCGTTCCAGAAGTCGGGAGTGGACTCAATTGACTCGTTCCTCTGGAGAAATCCGGCCCTCTCGACGATCGGAAAATCCGCTATTGCTGCATGTCTCGTTGCCTGCGAGAACCCGCAAGCCCTTGTGAATCCTGCAGAGGAGCACT
>CAYLTE010000046.1:19097-22965 GCA_964386195.1 uncultured Burkholderiales bacterium
GCATGTTGGATTCGTGCGTTGACTTGGCGAGGATTCGAGAGAATCAGCTTTCAATCATTACCTTCAACTACGACCGTTCTATTGAGCAGTACCTTTTCGATTGCATCCTACACACTTTCCGGTGCAAAGCAGAAGAAGCGCACGAGACCCTTTCCTCGATCCAGATAGTGCACGTGTACGGTCAGTTAGCCAAGTTGGGCAGCGGAGTCGACGAGCGACCTTACTCTACTAATATCACGCCCGAAATCGTGCGACTGGCCGCAGATGGGATCCGAGTTATTGACGAGCGAGACGATCAGGACCCGTGTTTTGATCGAGCTGAGACCCTGCTTAGGCAAGCAGAGAGAATCTCCTTCCTTGGCTTTAGTTATGACACAACCAATGTTGCCCGAATCCGAGTAAGCCGGGTAATCGGGGACTTCGGTTTCAAAGGGACGGTTTCCGGAACGACCGTCGGATTGTCGCAACACGAGACTGATCAAGCGACCATGAAAATGAGCGCGATCAAGTGGCACAACTCCTTCAAGCCGCTCCCCTGCTTAAAACTTCTCAGGGACCGAGGAGTGTTGGTCTGACACATGGGGGGTCAGGCAGGTGTCGACCACAGTTGACTGTCTTCGGGCACGTACCAACTAAAGCCAGGACAAACTGAAAGTATGTGCCAAGGACCACGCATGCTCTCTCGGTTGACACAAGCCGAAGAATAGTGCGCTAGCATGTCAACTCAATACCAAAAACCAAGTGTGGAGGGATTGCGATGAGGTCCGTTAACTTTGCTGCGACGTCTTTGAAATTTCTTCTCGGCGCATTCCTACTAAGTGGTATGCCATCGCTGTCCGGATTGGCGTTCGCGACGCCAATCACGCTTACATTCGCAGACTACGAGGACACAAATTTTAACTATCGGACCGGCAAGGAGAAGGGATTTCAGTGGCGCAACGAAATCTTCTCAGTCGGTAACGGCACATTTATTCAGGGCCACTATGATGTCTATGGAAATATTCTGCAAACAGATCCCTATGAGTGCCGTGTGCTCGATAATCGCGGTCCCACTGGTGAGTACATCAATTTCCCGTGCAGTACGCCAGTACGTATTAACCGGATTAGCACTCGTCCATTTAATGTCCTCAGCGTGCTCGTAAGCACATATCTCGTGGGTCTCGGATCGTCCAAAGGCGGATACATAGAGAACGATCCCTCGACCCCGGATCCCAGCGAAAGTGATTACGCCTTAATTGACCTAACGGGTGAGGAGTGGCGAGGAGTTTCGTATCTGACTCTGGACATCGGGCAGATCGGACTGCTCACGGTAGAGGAAGTGTCTGAACCGACTGTCATCCCCCTTCTCGCGTTGGCCTTTCTGGCACTTATCGCCTTCCGGCTTCACGCTCGTCGTATTGACCAAATGAGTTGACCTGAGGATTCACCCTGCAAGGCGGATACGAGCTCTTTAGGCAAGCCTGGGTCTGTTGCATGTAAACAGCTTTACAGCGCCCCCGCGGAACGCGGGAATTCCACGGACCCCTGTAGGGAGGGATAGCCGTCATTGACTATCGCGATTCGCCAATTAATGTAGTCATTCCCTGTCCGAACTCTACTATTGAAGCGCCACGGTGGCGGCCAGCGAGACTTTTCCCGCGGCTCATGAGCAAATTACGAGTTAGGCTAGGCGCAGCTCTGGCCTTGAAGCAGATAGCCAACAGCACAACGAAGATCGCCATAGATGCTGGCTCACTCACCCCCCTAGGAACCTCTTCCCAGATGTATCGTGCGCCGGTAGCTTCCGAAATGCAGCCGGACGGACACCCTTGCAGAAATGAAGTGAACTCTTCGGACAGACGTGTGAATTGTGTTTCGCGGTTGTCCAGAATTGCAGATATCGCATCTGCATTTGCAGTGCTCACTTGCGCCGGATCGAGCAGCCGCCCTACAGAAGCAATGTCGAGCAACTGTACGTAAGCGAAATGCCGCGTCCCTTCATCCTCAACTGCAGTCCATGTCCATTGCCTGAACAACTTTATCGACTCAACCGATCCGTCCTCAGAGTGGTCGTTGTCGAAGTACGCAATGCTGACATCCACTCCCTCAAACATATTCACGCCGGTAAGACCGCTAAAGTTACTTAGCAGGGAAGAGGTATGCGGGGTGGCAATCGCCGGATAGTCGTAGCGAGCAAAGCTACTCGTTATCGTCGCATCGTCGGCTAAGTTGCGTGCGGAGGCCGGTCCGGTCGAAATCTGGGGCGTGAAAGTGTTCAGCTCCACTTTGACGTTAAGCGCGCGCGGCACGAGCTGCAGGGGTGTATAGGCGAAGTCCCCCGCGTCTGACGAAATGCTGAAAGCCGCCGTCTTGGTGAGAGGGAGTTTGATCTCTGTGGAATGGGCGTCGGCATTAAGCGCGACGAGTAAGGTAGCAAGTGCAATCTTCAACGGAATGCAAAAACGCCCCATGGACATCTCCATTCTTCTCGTTGCTGATCAACCTAGCGATAGATCATCGCACATCTAGCGGCATGGCATTTTGATCGCTGGAAATCCCCCCGACTGGCGAGTGAATCGGAATTTCCACTATTGATTCGGGATTATTTTCGGAGCAAAGTAGGCTTCCGTGCCGGCTTCTTCAGTTGATCAATAGTTGGGAGGAAGCCGGGTACTCACGAGGGATGAGCACTGCCACACCAACAAGAAACTCTGGAGAACGCTTGTGATCAGCCTAACCGAGAAGCACCTATCCAATAAGTATCAACGCGTTTGCGTGCGACTTCTAGCATCTCTCATGTTGCTTGCTGCGTGGGGCGGACCTGCTTCTTCTGCAGTGATTAAGCAGTATGCAAGCTTCTCGGCATGGGATAAGCATGTAGCTCAGTATGACGTTGAAGATTGGGATTTCCCCGTCATAACTGCGGATGCGGCACTGCCATTTGCGCTAGCGCTAGATGGCTTCGAGCTTACGATCGGGCCTTGTCATGGAGCCCATTCCGTAGGCGGTGGGCGGATGTATGGAGACTTGCACTCTCCAGATTGGCAAGCCGGTGCTGGTGGTTGCGCGTACTACGCGTTTGAGTTCTATACGCCGATTACGGCTCTTGCGCTTAACTTCACGGACATTGGCGATGACTGTTGTGGTGACGATGGCATTTTGGTAACGATAGCCGGAGAAACTGTTCCGATCCCCTTTGGCGCGACGTTCCTGGCCTTGACGAGCAAGACGCCATTTACGTCCGTTGTTTTCTCGAAAGAGAATGACGGCATCGTGACAAACTGCAACGCTGATCCTGAGGATTTTTGCTCCGATCAGGAAGGCCGGGACTTCCACTACATTCTAGATGTTGCGTATGGGGATCAAAAGGTGGATGAGCCGGCAGTGTTGGCCCTTCTTGCGACCGGCGCAGTAGCAGGTGTGGTGATGAGGAGGCGCAGAGCTATCCAGCCGTAAACACCGTTACAGGGCCTCCCGGAACGCGGAGATATCTACGAAACCCGAGACGCCCCCCCGGGCCCCTCCCTTCGCTGTGGCCCACCCCTACCCCCGGGTAGCAGTGCGGGGTATTGCGGGGTGAAATTTACGGGGACCAGACAGCCGACCGACCCACCGAGTTTCGAACTGAGATGAGTAGGAGATCGGGCAGTGCCGCGACCCGCAGGGGGGCTGATTTTCGCAGGCCCCGGTGTGCAGTGGTGCACGCATTGATATGCTATCCGGGGCGGACTGGCCGCCCGATGCGTACATAGTGCTTACATCGGGGGCCAGATAGGCTTGTAACGCAGTCTAGTGAGCGTTAAGTGCCTGATTTAATGGTGCCGGTGAAGAGAGTCGAACTCCCGACCTTCGCATTACGAATGCGCTGCTCTACCAACTGAGCTACACC
>CAYLTE010000047.1:0-22899 GCA_964386195.1 uncultured Burkholderiales bacterium
GTCCGATTGGCGAGCCTCATCTAGCGCCTCGCGCGCGTAGTTTTTTCATTGCGCCGGGGTGCACGGCTGCAGATCGGAAACACCGTACACTCGGCGATGAATCGGCGCATCCAAGCGTCGTCTATCGACATCGGAGGAGAACGGCAGATGCCCGAACAGGACGAGGCAAGCGTGTCGGCGCGCATCCGCGCGCGGCTCATCGCGGCTAATCGGCGCTTCCACGCGAACGACAACATCGCCGAGTTCATCGACGGTGAAGCGGAACTCGGGGGACTGGAAGCGGAAGTCGCCCAGCGCCTGCAGGATGTCCTCGACGCCCTGGTGATCGACTCGGCGAGCGATCACAACACACAGGGCACTGCGCGCCGCGTCGCGCGCATGTTCCTGCACGAGGTGTTTCGTGGACGCTATTACCCGCTGCCGGGCGTGACCGAGTTTCCCAATGCCGAACGGCTGAACGAACTGATGATCGTGGGTCCGATCCGGGTACGCAGCGCCTGCTCCCACCACCTGGTACCCATCCTGGGCAAGCTGTGGGTCGGCGTGCTGCCCAGCGAATCGTCCAATCTGGTCGGACTGTCCAAGTATTCCCGCATGGCCGAGTGGATCATGAGCCGGCCGCAGATCCAGGAGGAGGCGATGATGCAACTGGCCGATCTCATCGAGGCGCGGCTGCGTCCCGAGGGACTGGCGCTGGTGCTCGAGGCGGACCACTTCTGCATGCACTGGCGCGGGGTGAAGGACGAATCGCACATGGTCAACAGCATCATGCGCGGGACCTTCCTCACCAACCCCGAGTCGCGCAAGGAGTTCCTGCAACTGATCCGCCCCTAGCCTGCAGCCGATTTCCTCCCGGAGGCGAACGCGGGCTGCGATCCGGGGCACGTGCACCGGGCTGTGCACCACGAAGGGGAGCGTGCGGCACCTCGCGCGACCTGCCACGGGGCCACTTGCGGTGGATCGGTTCCTGCTTGCGAGCCTGGCACAGGAACACTTGCGCCATTACACAGGCATGAGCACAGACGCTGACGAGCGGGACCTGGCCGCAGCGGCCGAGCGCAGAGGCACCCCCACCGACACGGCCGAGCGGCGCGGCGCGGCGCGCTCGCGCGTGAGCGAGCCGGCCACGGTGGAAACGCCCGCGCAGGTCGAGACGCCGGTGCGCTTGCTCGAGCTCTCCGCCCTCGGGGCACGCATCCAGGTCGATCCCGGCCTCGAACTCGGGGGCGACGTCGTCGCGCTGACCATTCCCTTCACGCGCGATCCTGCCGAAGCCGAGCGGTTCGTGGCGCGCGTGGTACGCCGCAATGGCAACGTGCTTGGCCTGCAGTGGCTCGAAGAACCCTCGTTCGATGCGCGTTTCAAGATCGCGCGCCTGATGGAGCGCGAGCGCGGCACGCCCACGGTGCTGATCGGCGCCCTGCCCATGCTGCTGTGGCCCTCGGCGCGCGAGCGTTGAGCCGCCCGGGCGATCGCCCCTAGTTGCGTCCCCGAACGCCAAGCGCCGTGCGGTCCGCCCCCAAGGCGCCCGCTGCCGCGCCCTTGGCTTGGCGGACCACGAACTCCTGCAGTGCAGCTTCGGGCATCGGCTGCGCCAGATAGAACCCCTGGACCCCGTCCACGTCGAGGCTGCGCACGAACTCGAGTTGCCGCTCGCTCTCGACACCTTCCGCGACGATCTCCAGCTTGAGGTTGCGCGCGAGACTCACGATGCCACGTACGATGGTGGCGTCGTTCTCCCGCGCCGCGCCGTCCTGCACGAAGGAGTGATCGATCTTGATCTGGTCGATGGGCAGGTACTTCAGGTACCCGATCGAGGAGTAGCCCGTGCCGAAATCGTCGATCGCCACGTGCAGTCCCAGCCCGCGAATGCTCTCGAGGTTGCGCACCACGCCCTTCGAATCATGCAGGAACAGGTCCTCAGCGACCTCGAGCACCAGTTGCGAGGGTACCGCGCCGGTTTCCTCCAGGATGGTGGCGATGCGTGCGTAGAGATCGATCTTGAGCAGTTGCCGCGGCGACAGGTTGACCGCCACCTGCACGTCGCCGTGTCCTTGCTTGCGCATGCGCGTGGCGAAGCTGCACGCGCTGCGCAGCACCCAGTCGCCGATCGCATGCACCATGTCGCTCTGCTCGACGACTGGCAGGAAGGCCTTGGGGAGCATCAACTGCCCCGCCTCGCGGGGCCAGCGGATCAGAGCCTCCACGCCCTTCAGCCGGCCGCTTCCGAGTTCGATCACGGGCTGATAGTGCAGGACCAGTTCCCCGGCACGCAGCGCGGCGCGCAACGCTTTCTCGGTGCCGAGAATCTCGCGCGTGTGCCCGTTGAGCCGCGGCGAGTAGAAGCGGAAGCCGTTGCGCCCCTCTTCCTTGGCTCGGTACATGGCGAGGTCGGCGTGTGCCAGCAGGGTCTCCACGTCCTCGCCGTCGCGTGGGCCGAGGCATACGCCCACGCTCGCGGTGATGCACACCTCCTCTCCAGCTACGACCAGCGGCTTGGCGAGCAGTTCGAGCAGGTGGCTCGCACGGCGGACCACCGCGTCGCGCGTGTGCAGCTTCTCGAGCATCACGATGAACTCGTCGCCGCCCCAGCGGGCCACGCTGTCCTCCTCCCGGCAGCTCGCGCGCAGGCGCGCGGCCACCTCGCGCAGCAGCGTGTCGCCCGCGCTGTGGCCGAGGGCGTCGTTGATGCGCTTGAACCCGTCGAGGTCGACGAACATCACCGCAATCTGTTCCCCGGCGCGGCGCGCCCGGGCGAGCGCCAGTTCCACCCGATCGTTCATGAGCACGCGATTGGGCAGGCCGGTGAGCGCATCGTGCGTCGCCATGTGCACCATGTCGCGGCTCAGGGACAGGATCTGCGTGATGTCGGAGAAGGCGAGCACCATTCCGTCGATCCTGCCCTCGGCGTCGCGCACGGGCGCACCCGACCAGCGGATCGCCCACTCGCTTCCAGCGCGCAGCAGGACGTACTGGTCCGCCTGCACGACGTCGCCCTCCTCCAGACACGCGCGTGTCGGCGGCGGGACCGGACGCTCGCCCGATTCGTCGAAGGTGCGCATGACGCTGGTCAGCGGCAGTCCGTGCGCCTCGCGCTGCGTGAAGCCGGTCAGGGCCTCGGCCACCGGATTCATGTAGACGACGTGACCGGCGCGGTCGGTGGTGACGACGCCATCGCCGATGGCGTTGAGCGTCGCCCTGGCCTGATTGCGCTCGCGGCGCAACTGCCCCACCGTGGCCTCCAGGCGGCGCCAGCTCCACAGCGGATAACTCAGCGCCACTGCCGCGAGCGCCGCGGCCGGCGCAAACCACAGGTCTGCCGCCCACAGCAGGGCCAGGCTCGCGAGCAGCACCGCCAGCAGCATCAGGGCATAGGCGAGCAGCGCGCCGCGCGGCCGGCAGCGCGGCAGCACCAGGGCCGGCACCAAGGCAAACGCGAGCGTGAGCAACACCCTCGGCACCTCGTTGAGCGGCGTGATCGCCGTGCCCTGCACCAATCCGGCCAGGACGTTGGCATTGAATTCGACCCCCGACATGGGCCTCGCCAATCCGGAAAGCGGCGTCGCGAAGGCGGTGCCGACCCCGGTGGCAGTGGCACCGACGAGCACCAGCCGCCCTTCGAACCGCGAAAGCATTCCCGCCGGCGCGTCGAGCACCCGGGCGAACGGCACCCGCTCGAATCGATCCTTGGTCCCCACGAAGGGCACGAGGCTGCACTCGGCGCGCCGCCACGTCCCCCGTCGAGCACCCTGCACGCCCGCCTCCCCCCCGGCGGTGCGCACCTGCTGGCGCTGCGAGAGCGACCACATCGCAAGCGGCAGCGAGGGCCAGCGGGGAGTGCCGAGACCCGCGAACCGGCATGCCCGGCGCACGATTCCGTCGGTCTCGAGTTCCACGTCCACGTGGCCGAGCGCTGCGGGGCCGAGAGCGGACAGGGGCAGCGCCTCGGCGAGCGCGCTGCCGGGTGCGCCGATGGGAGCGACCGGGAGCACGACCTGGCCATGCTCGGCGATGGCGTCGGCCAGGCGTCGGTCGCCGTCGGGATCGCGCGCATCGCGCTCGTTGAACAGCACGTCGATGCCGATGACCGCTGCACGCGCCTCGGTAAGACGCTCGATGAGCCGCGCGTGCAGGTCGCGCGGCCACGGCCAGCGGCCCAGCGCGGCGAGGCTCTCGTCGTCGATGTCGACCAGCACGATCTGCGACGGCGCCTCGACGGGAAGGAGCTTGGTCTGCGCGTCGTAGATCAACCCATCCCATCGCTGCAGGACATCGCTCACTACCAACAGCAGGGCGATCGCTGCCAGGATGACCGCCAGGCCGAGCCATTCTGTGCGCAGGAGGCGGGCGGTGCGCGATTCGGTCATGGCAGCAGCAACAACAGCGGAACGATGGGCAGGACCCACCACGGGAAGCGGCGGCGTACCTCGACCGCCTGCGCGGACGAGAACTCGCTGGCGATCGCATCCGGCCCCACGGCCTGCACGCGCGCGTGGTACGTGGCGGGTGCGAGTGCGGTCGTGCTCCACTGCGTCTGGCTCACCTGGGCGTCGGCGATCACGTCGTTGAATTGCGCATCGCGCGCAAGTTGCACCCGGTAGGCGGGCGCGGAAACCGGCGTGGTCCAGGTGAGCCGCAGCGACTTCGCGTCGACCTCGGGTGCGGCCAGCACCGGCGCCGGGGGTGGAACGTGCAGGCGCTGCGCCGGCGAGAACGGGCCCCTGCCATCCTGCGCAGTCGACGCGGCGACGCTCCATACGTACGTACCGGGAGGCAGCGGCGCCTCCAGGCGCATCTCGCCGCCCGTGATGTCGCCGGCTCGTACTGGTGTGTCCGAGCCGTCCCCCGTGACCCGCACTTCGTATCGTACGTCCGGCTGCGCCTCCCAGGCCAAGGTCAGCGGAAACGCGCGCGCGACGTGCGCCTGCGCAGGCTGCAGCAGGACGGGCGGGGCCGGGGGCGGCGGCACGTCCACATCGAGCGTGGAGGACGGGGCACCCTCGACCCCGTCGGCACCCACGGCGAGCACGCGCACGCGGTAGCGCCCGGGTGCGGGACGCTCCAGGTCCAGCGTCGCATCGTCGACGACGCGATCGAGGAGGAGGTCGGAAAAGGCGGCGTCACGGGCGAGCTGCACGCGGAAGCGCGCCTGTGGTTCGGCGCTCGCCCAGGCCAGCCGCATCGCCGCCGGGTCGAGCGTCGCGTCGAGGCGTTGCGGTGCCGCAGGCAGGCGACGGAAGCTGCGCCCGGGACCGAACGGTCCGTCGCCGCGCTCCGGGTCCTGCGCCGCCACGCGCCAGTGGTACTCGCCGGCGGGCAGTCCGGGGGCGAGCACGAACGGCGGCTGCGCGACGCCGGAGATGTCGCGTACCAGCTCGGCGAACCCGGCATCGCGCGCGACCTGCACGCGGTGCACCTGCCCGGGCGCCGCCCGCCAGTCCAGTGTCACGGTGTCGGCCCGAATAGCTGACCCCGACTCCGGCGCGGTGGCAACCGGCGGCGCGGGCGCCGCCACGAGTTCGAGTTCGCGCTCGGCGTTGCGCCCCTCCAGGCCCAACTCGTCGACGGCACGCACACGCAGGACGTAGCGGCCCGAGGCCAGAAGCGGAAGGTTCGCGCGGGGCGCGCGTTCGACGACGTCGAGCACGATCGACTCGAACGCTGCGTCGCGCGCCAGCTGAACCCGATAGGCACGCGCTCCGTGGACCGGCGCCAGGTCCAGTTCCGCCGGCAGCGATTCGACGCGCGCGGGCAAGGCCGTGAGATCCGGCGCGGGCAGCAGCGCAACCGGCGCACGGGGCGCCTCTCCCACCACGACGAGGGTGCCGAAACCCGCCGGCACACGTACGCCGCCGCCCGTGCCATCGACCGCCACCGCGCCCTCCAGCACTTCCGTGCGCGCAGTCGAGGACACCTCTGCGCGCACACGGTAGTCGGTCCCGCGCACCGAGGTCACGCCCGCGGGGGTGAGGATCTCGAAGCGAACGCCCTGGCCGGTGCGCGGAACCACCTGGTTCTCGGTGCGACCGCGCAGCAATTCGACGCGCGCCTCGTTGACGCCACTGGCATACGCGCGCGAGACGACGATGCGCAGTACGCTGTCTGCGAGCAACGACAGTCGCGAGCCATCCTGAAACTGGAGCACGACGTGGCCGTCGGACGGCGTGGTGAGCACCTCGCCTGCGCGCACCTCGTCCTGTGGCTGCACCGCGCGACTGCCTGACCCGTCCTCCACCTGCACTGCACCGCGAACCGCGAGCACCCGCACGCTCGCCGGCGTGGCGCGGATCCAGTCGTAGGGAATGCGCAGTTGCATGCCGGGCGGGAGCCGCCTGGGATTCTTCACGCCGTTGAGGGCGCGCAGCGGTTCCAGCAATGTCGGATCGGTGAGGTAGCGATGGCTCAGCGACCACAGCGTGTCGCCGGGACGAACGCTATAGAGCCACTCGTCGGCACCGAGCGCGCAGCCGGATGCAAGCCAGAGGCACGTCGCCAGCAACCAGCCGTGAAAACGAGTGACCATGCGCTGCCCGATCGTTCTTCCGGCGCGACTATACCATTCGCATCGCAGCGACTCTTTCCGTCGCCAGTCAAAAAAAAAAGCGGCGACCGAAGCCGCCGCAATTCCCTACCTCGAAGCGTTATTGTCGAGTCCCTTGCCTGACAAGCGTCTCAACGGCTTCTGCGGTGTTCAACAACGCGCTGGCGGAGGGCCACTCAGGCCAGATTCCCCGCCGGTGGTCGAAAGAGTTCTCCTCCCCCTTCGATCCGTTTCGGACGCACCGTATGCCCGACGTTCACGTCCAGAGGGCGCAACCGTAGCACTTCATCCCGAATCGCGCCACACTTTCGACTGGCCCGATACACGGGCACCGCACCGCACCGTGACGGGAATACCGCCTGCTCGACGAGTATCCTTTCGAGGATTTTTTTTGCATCGCACCATGACTGAACGACACGCTTCCCTGCCCTGCGCCGCGTCGCAGGTGCTCGCGTTCTGGTTCGGCGATGGGCCAGAGGATGTGCCGCGCAAGGTCTGGTTCGCCAAGGACGACGAGTTCGACCGTGTCTGCCGTGAACGCTTCGCCGCCTCGCACGCAGCGGCCTCCGCCGGCGAACTCGACCACTGGCAGGACACGCCCGCCGGCGCACTGGCGCTCATCGTGTTGCTGGACCAGTTGTCGCGCAACATCCACCGGGGAACCGCCGCTGCCTTCGCCCAGGACGCGCGTGCCCTCGCCGTGGCGCGCAGCGCCGTCGAGCGCGGCTTCGACCGGCAGTTGACGCCATTGCGGCGCATGTTCGTCTACCTCCCGTTCGAACACAGCGAGGATCGGGCGGATCAGGCGCGCTCCGTGGCGCTCTTCGAGTCGCTGCGGGGAAACCCGTGGCTGGACGAGGCCATCGACTACGCGCATCGCCACAAGGCGGTGATCGATCGCTTCGGACGCTTTCCCCACCGTAACGCGATCTTCGGCCGGGAGAGCAGCGCGGCCGAACTGGAATACCTCGCCACGCCCGGTTCCGGATTCTAGGGAGCCGGGGCGGGGAAAGGTATACTGCGGCGCCATCGTACGGCGCCGGTTCTTACGCCGGTGCGCCGGTTCGTACGCTGGGCCGTGCATTCATTCCGGTCGAAACCGCCCATGACTTCGCGCAGCGCCATCCCTTCCCCAAGCGCATCGCCTGCCCCCGCCTCGCAAGCATCGGGGGCGCTCGACAGCGCGCGCCGCGTGCTGCGCATCGAGTCGGAAGCGGTGGCGGCGGTGTCGACGCGGCTGGACGCGAGCTTCGAGCGCGCCGTGCAGCTGATCCTCCAGTGCACCGGCCGTACCGTGGTGAGCGGCATGGGCAAGTCGGGACACGTGGCGAGCAAGATCGCCTCGACGCTGGCCAGCACCGGCACGCCGGCTTTCTTCGTCCATCCCGCCGAGGCGAGCCACGGCGATCTGGGCATGATCACGGCAGACGACGTGATGATCGCGCTGTCGAACTCCGGGGAGAGCGGCGAAGTGCTCGCGATCGTGCCGCTGGCCAAGCGGCGCGGCGCGCGCATCATCGCGATGACCGGCAATCCCCGTTCTTCCCTGGCGCGCGAAGCCGACGTCCACCTCGATGCCGGCGTCGCGGAAGAGGCCTGCCCGCTCGGGCTGGCGCCCACGGCCAGCACCACCGCCGCGCTGGCACTGGGCGACGCGCTCGCGGTGGCGCTGCTGGAGGCTCGCGGTTTCGGCACCGAGGATTTCGCCCGTTCGCACCCCGGCGGGGCGCTGGGCAGGCGCCTGCTCACGCACGTGGGCGACGTGATGCGCCGGGGCGAGGCGCTGCCGATCGTTCGCAGCGGCGCGAGCCTGCCGGAGGCCATCCTGGAGGTGTCCCGCAAGGGCATGGGCATGACCGCGGTGCTCGACGCGACCGGAAGGGTGGCGGGCATCTTCACCGACGGCGACCTGCGGCGCGCGCTGGACCGCGGCGAGGACCTGCGCCAGCTGCGCGTGGACGAGGTCATGAGTCCGGATCCGCGCACCATCGGCACGGAACGGCTGGCCGTGGAGGCGGTGCGGCTGATGGAGGAGCACCGCATCAGCCAGATCCTGGTCGTGGATGCGGACCAGGCCCTGGTCGGCGCGCTGAACATGCACGACCTGTTCAAGGCGGGTGTCCTCTGAACGCCGCCTCGAACGTTGATTCGGTAAGAACGCGCGCCCGCGCCGTCCGGCTGCTCGTGCTGGACGTGGACGGGGTGCTGACGGACGGGTCGCTGTACTACACGAGCGCCGGCGAGGAAATGAAGGCCTTCGACATCCAGGACGGACTGGGCATCAAGCTGTTGCAGGGCGGTGACGTGGCGGTGGCCATCGTCAC
This sequence comes from uncultured Burkholderiales bacterium, assembly GCA_964386195.1. Lineage (GTDB taxonomy): Bacteria > Pseudomonadota > Gammaproteobacteria > Burkholderiales > SHXO01 > SHXO01. The sequence goes on from CAYLTE010000047.1 coordinate 8,866, forward strand.
CGGCCGGCGCTCGCCGATGGTCGAACGGCGCGCCCGGGAGCTGGGCATCGCCCATCTCGTCCAGGGCGCGGAGGACAAGCTGTCCGCGTACTCGCGCCTGCTCGACGAGATCGGGCTCGATGCGGCCAGCAGCGCGTGCATGGGGGACGACCTGCCGGACGTGCCGCTCCTGCGCCGCTGCGCGCTGGGCATCACGGTTCCCGATGCCCCGGAGGTGGTGAAGGCGAGCGCGCACCTGGTCACCCAGCACCGGGGCGGACGCGGCGCGGTGCGCGAGGTGTGCGAGCTCATCCTCGCCGCACAGGACAAGCTCGACCGCGCACTGGAGCCATATCTGCGTTGAAGGACCGCTGGCTCGCCTACACCCCGATCCTGCTGCTGGCAGGGCTGGCCGGCCTGAGCTACTGGCTGGACCAGCGCGTCCAGCCTCTGCCGGAGGAAACGTCGGCCGCCGCGAAGGACCGGCCCGACTTCATCGTGGAGGACGTCAACGCCACGCGGATGGATCTCGCCGGGCACCCGCGTTACGCCCTCCAGGCCAAGCGCATGACCCACTATCGCGTCGGCGACACCCAGGCGGTCCTCGACGCACCCATGCTCACCCACTACGACGAGAACCGGGTGCCGCTGACGATCAGGGCCAACGAGGGCCGGTTATCCAGCGACGGCGACCACGCGTACTTCATCGGCGACGTGGTGGTCAAGCAGCCGGCGAGCGCCGACCGGGAGGAGATGACCATGCTCACCAGCTTCCTGCACGTGATCCCCGACGCCAATCTGGCCAAGACCGACAAGGAGGTGACCCTGATCAAGGGCAATAGCACCGTGAAGTCGGTTGGCCTAGAATTCAACAATGAAACTCGTTTCGTCAGACTGCTCTCGCGCGTGCGCGGCACACTCGACACGCCTCCCAAGGCAGCTCTGCCCTGGGACCGTCGGCCGCCACGCTGACGTCATCGGCGCCACATCGACCGCCCGCGCCCGCACCAGGACATGATGCGCCTGCCACTCCGTCTCTTTCCGCACGTGCTCGCGTTGCTGGTGATGCTGCTCTCGCCCTGCGTCCACGCCGAACTCGCCGACCGGGACAAGCCCGTGAACATCGAGGCCGACCGCCTGTCCATCGACGACAAGAAGAAGGAGAGCGTGTTCGAGGGCAACGTGACCATGACCCAGGGCACGCTCACGCTGCGCGCCGACCGCGTCTTCGTGCGCCAGGACGCCGAGGGCTTCAACCACGCGATCGCCTTCGGCCGGCCTGCGACATTCAAGCAGAAGCGCGAAGGCACCGATGAGTACATCGAGGGCTTCGCCGAACGCATGGAGTACGACGGCAAGCAGGACAAGGTGCAGCTGTTCACGAATGCTCACGTGAAGAAGGGCATCGACGAGGTGAAGGGCGACTACATTTCCTATGACGCTGTCACGGAGTACTACCAGGTCATCGGCGGCGGCCCGTCCGCGGCCACGACGACCAATCCGCAGGGTCGGGTGCGCGCGGTGATCCAGCCCAAGCGCAGGGACAGCGAACCGGCACTGCCGGGCGGGCGCAAGCGGGAAGCGGACGAGGCCGCGAACGGCGCGGTGCCCCTGCAGCCCTCGACCGACCTGCGGGCGCAGTGAAGGCCGGATCCCAGGAGATGGCGGCCCTGAGTGCGGCGGAAGGCCGCGGGGTCCAGCCCCGCGCGGAACTGCGCGTGGAACAGCTCCACAAGCGCTTCAAGGCGCGCACCGTGGTCAAGGACGTTTCGCTGGAGGTGCTCAGCGGCGAAGTCGTCGGCCTGCTCGGCCCCAACGGGGCCGGAAAGACCACCTGCTTCTACATGATCGTCGGGCTCATCGCGAGCGACGGTGGGCGGATCATTCTCGATCGAAAGAATCTGAACCGCATGCCGATACATAACCGTGCGCGAATGGGCCTGGCGTACCTGCCGCAGGAAGCCTCCATCTTCCGGAAGCTGACGGTGGCGGAGAACATCAAGGCCGTGCTGCAGTTGCGGCTGGACGACCGCGACGCGATCGAGGAGCAGCTGGAGTTGCTGCTCAACGACCTGCACATCGCGCACCTTCGCAACAGCCCGGCGGTGAGTCTGTCGGGCGGCGAGCGGCGGCGCGCGGAGATCGCGCGGGCGCTGGCGACGCATCCACGCTTCATCCTGTTGGATGAACCCTTCGCGGGGGTGGATCCGATCGCGGTGCTCGACATCCAGCGCATCATCCGGTTCCTGAAGGAAAGGCAGATCGGCGTGCTGATAACGGACCACAACGTGCGGGAAACTCTCGGCATCTGCGACCGGGCGTACATCATCAACGACGGCACCGTGCTCGCGTCCGGGGCGCCGGACGAGATCGTCTATAATGAAAACGTGAGAAGGGTGTACCTCGGCGAGCACTTCCGGCTCTAGCGACAGTCCCTCATCCCCTGCCCTAGTCGGATCACCGGCGAGCCCCCAGCCCTCATGAAGCACTCCCTCCAGCTCAAGCTGTCGCAGCACCTCACGCTGACGCCACAGCTCCAGCAGTCCATCCGCCTGCTCCAGTTGTCCACCCTCGAACTCAATTCCGAGATCGAGCGGTTCCTGCAGGAGAATCCGCTGCTCGAGCGCGAGGAAGGCAGCGAGGAGGAGCCCGCGCCGCAGCCGGTGAGCGTGCTCAACGGCACTGCCGAAACCACCACCACGACCACCAGCACGTCCTCGAGCAGCGAGGAAGGCGGCGAGAGCCAGGACAGCCGCGAACCCGAAGTGGACTGGCTGCGCGACGACTCCGGCGGCAGCTACGGCGGCCACGACGGCGACGACGATTCCGATTTTCCCCAGGTCGCCGCCACGTCGCAGAGCCTGCGCGAGCACCTGCTGTGGCAGGTCAACCTGCTCAAGCTCTCCGAGCGCGACAAGCGCATCGTCACCCTGCTGGTCGACACGCTCGACGACGACGGCTATCTCACCCAGGAGCTGGAGGAGATCGCTGAGATGCTGCCGGCCGAGATCGAGATCGACCTCGACGACCTGCAGATCGGGCTCAAGCACCTGCAGCAGCTCGAACCCGCCGGCGTGGGTGCGCGCAACCTCTCCGAGTGCCTCGCGCTGCAACTGCACACCCTGGCGCCGGACACGCCGTTCCGCAGCGAGGCGCTGACGCTGGTGCGCGATCACCTCGACCTGCTGGCCGCGCGCGATTACAACAAGCTCAAGAAGCTGCTCAAGTGCACCGACGACATCCTTCGCGGCACGCAGCAGCTGATCACCAGCCTGAATCCGCGTCCGGGCGGGAGCTTCTCAGACGAGGAAGCCCGCTACATCGTGCCCGACGTGGTGGTGAAGAAGGTGAAGGGCATGTGGCGCGCCTCGCTCAATCCGGACGCGATGCCGAAACTGCGCATCAACCGGATGTATGCCGACATCCTGCATCGCAACCGCGACTCGAGCCTGCAGCAGCTGGCCGGCCAGCTGCAGGAAGCCAAGTGGCTGATCAAGAACGTTCAGCAACGCTTCGACACCATCTTGCGGGTGTCGCAGGCCATCGTCGACCGCCAGCGGCACTTCTTCGAGCACGGCGAGGTGGCCATGCGCCCGCTGGTGCTGCGTGAGATCGCCGACACCCTCGGCCTGCACGAGTCGACCGTCTCGCGGGTGACGACGCAGAAATTCATGCTGACCCCGCGCGGCATCTTCGAGTTGAAGTACTTCTTCGGCAGCCACGTGACCACCGAGACCGGCGGCGCGTGCTCCGCGACCGCCATCCGCGCACTGATCAAGCAGCTGGTGGGCGAGGAGGACACGCGCAAGCCGCTGTCCGACAGCCAGATCTCCGAAATCCTGGGCAAGCAGGGGATCGTGGTGGCCCGGCGCACCATCGCCAAATACCGGGAATCACTGCAGATCCTCCCGGTGAACCTGAGGAAGTCGATCTGACCGGCGACGCGCAGCAGACCCGCGGCGGCATCGGCGCCCTGGCGCAGTTGCCGACCGGCGACATATCCGCTAGGGTCATGTTGTAGTCGTTATAGTCAGCCTATCAGCACCAGAACAGGAGCGGCCGATGAATCTGCAACTTACCGGACATCATCTGGAAATCACCCCGGCGATCCGTGGCTATGTGACCTCCAAGCTGGAGCGCATCACGCGCCACTTCGATCAGGTGATCGACGTTAATGTCATCATGTCGGTCGACAAGCTGCAGCAGCGCATCGAAGCGAATGTTCACGTGCCGGGCAACGACATCTTCTGCGAGAGCATCGACGCGGACATGTACGCCGCGATCGACGGGCTGGTGGACAAGCTCGACCGCCAGATCCTGCGGCACAAGGAGAAGATGGTCGGCCAACGGCACAACGGAGCGCACAAGCAGCAACGCGCTGCTGAGTAATCGCCGCGACGGCGCACCGGGCGGCTCTTCCGTCCGGTCGCCGGGCGGCGCCGGAGTCGCGATGGTCAGATTTCCCCAGGCGGGCGTCCTCTCGTGAGCCTGCTCTCCACCCTGCTACCGGCTTCGCACGTCCTGCTCGACGTCGAGGCCGACGACAAGCGCAGCCTGCTCGACCGCGCGGCCGGACTGCTCGAGGAGCGGACCGGCATCGACCGGGCACAGGTCCTGCACAGCCTGCTCGCGCGCGAGCGCCTCGGCTCGACCGGGCTGGGCCAGGGTATCGCCATTCCTCACGGCCGCATCAAGGGGCTCGCCGAGCCAGTCGGCGCGTTCCTGCGCACGCGCGCACCGGTCGCCTTCGATTCCCCGGATGGGGCCCCGGTGCGGCTGATGTTCGTGCTGCTGGTGCCGGAGAAATCGACCGAACTGCACCTGCAGATCCTGAGCGCGCTCGCACAGGTTTTGAGCGACCGCGCGGTGCGCGCGGAGCTGGGCGCCACGCCGGACGCCGTGGCCGCGCAGAGGCTCATCGCCGACTGGCAGGCGTCCCACTGACCCGCCATCATGCCGCGCGTCAGCGTCGCCCAGCTGTTCAAGGAGAACCAGGAAGCGCTGCAGCTGTCCTGGCTGGAGGGGGAGCACCTCACCGAGCCCGCGCTGGACACACGCCACATCAACCAGTCCAACGAAGGCATCATCGGGCACCTCAACTTCCACCACCCGAACTGGATCCAGATCTTCAGCCGCACCGAAGCCGCTTATCTCGCCTCGATGACCGAGACCGAGCGCGTACAGGCATTCACGCGACTGCACGAGAGCGGGCTCGCCTGCATCATCGTCGCCGACGCCGAGCCCGCCACACCCGCGCTGCGCCAGTTCGCCTCGCGCATGCGCGTGCCGCTCATCGCCTCGCCCCTCCCGAGCCTGCAGATCATCTGGGTGATCCGCACCTATCTGGGCCGCGCACTGGCCGAGTTCGTCACCCGTCACGGCGTGCTGCTCGACGTGCTGGGCATGGGCGTGCTGCTCACCGGGGACAGCGGCGTGGGAAAGAGCGAACTCGCACTGGAACTGATCACTCGAGGCAGCGGCCTGGTGGCCGACGACGTCGTTGAGCTGTACCACATTGCGCCCGAGACGCTGGAGGGGCGCTCGCCTGAACTGCTGAAGGACTTCCTCGAGGTGCGCGGACTGGGCATGCTCAACATCCGCACCATCTTCGGCGAGACCGCGGTGCGCGTTCGCAAGAACCTCAAGCTGATCGTGCAACTCGAACGGCCTGTGGGCGGCGTGATTCCGGGACTGGAACGGCTGCCGCTGACCGCGAGCTTCGAGGAGATCATGGACGTGAACGTGCGCAAGGTCGTACTGCCGGTGGCGGCCGGCCGCAACCTCGCCGTGCTGGTCGAGGCGGCGGTGCGCAACTATGTCCTGCAGCTGCGCGGCATCGACAGCACGCAGGAGTTCATCAAGCGTCAGGAGCAGCACTTTGGCCGAGATACGTGAGCTGGGCCTGGGCGCAGGCTCCGGCCCGATGCGCGTCGTCCTCGTCACCGGCATGTCGGGCTCGGGGAAGAGCGTCGCGCTCAACGTGCTCGAGGATGTCGGCTACTACTGCGTGGACAACCTCCCGGCCAACCTCATTGGCCAGGTCGTCGACTTCCTGCAGCGCACGGGGTACCTGCGCATCGCGGTGAGCGTGGACGTGCGCAGCGGCCCGACCACGCTGCGCGAGCTGCCCGACACCATCGACGACCTGCGCAAGCGCCAGATCGACCTGCGCGTGCTCTTCCTCGACGCACGCACCGATACGCTGGTCAAGCGCTTCTCGGAGACGCGGCGGCGCCATCCGCTTTCGGTGGAGACGCTCACCCTCCCCGAGTGCATCGACGCCGAGCGGCAGATGCTGCAGGCCGTGCTGGCGCAGGCGCACCGCATCGACACGAGCGAGCTGTCGACCAACTCCCTGCGCGCGTGGGTGAAGGACTTCGCCGGTCTGCCGGGCGTGGGGATGACGCTGCTGTTCGAGTCGTTCGGATTCAAGCACGGCATCCCGCTCGATGCCGACCTGGTGTTCGACGTGCGCTGCCTGCCCAATCCGCACTACGACCCGATCCTTCAGCCCCTGACCGGGCGCGACCAGCAGGTCATCGCCTTCATGGAAGGCGTGCCCGACGCCTGCTCGATGCTCGAGGACATCATCCGCTACGTCGAGCGCTGGCTGCCCTGCTTCGTGCGCGACAACCGCAGCTACCTGACGGTGGCGATCGGCTGCACCGGCGGGCGGCATCGCTCGGTGTACTTCGTCGAGACCATGGCGAAGCGCTTCCGCAGCGCACTGCCGGTGCTGGTGCGGCACCGCGAGCTCGGCGCATGATGCGGCTGCGTGCCGCTTGGATCGTCGCGGCGCTGGCGACGCCGACGCTGTTACAGGCGGCGGACTGGACGCGGGTGGCCGCCAAGGACCAGCACGAGCACTACTACGACCGCGGCAAGCTCTCCATCGAGGACGAGCAGATCACCTACTGGCGCCGAGTCGTGTTTCGTCCCGCGCAACCCACTCGCAACGGCATCGCCGCCAGCGCCATGTATCGCGAGCGCATCGACTGCGCGCTGCACACGCACCGCACGCTGGGTTACCTGCTCTATGCGCAGGACGGCAGCGTGCTGGAGAACGTGTATACGCCCGAGGCGCCGGCCGAGCCGATCGTCCCGGAGACCGTGGGTGACCGCTTCGAGAACGCGATGTGCACGCTGGTCGCGCGCGAACGCTCGCGCAACGTCGCCAGACGGGAAGCCCAGAAGCAGGCCGCCGAGGCGGCGCAATCGGCACGGAACGACACGCTCGCCGCGCCGGAGGGAACGGATCCGATGAATTGGGATCCGGAGAAGATGGATCAGGTTCAGCTGCTCGCCGAGATCGCGCGGCTGGAAGCGCGCCTCGCGCAGTTGCGGGCCCGCGTGCTGCGGATGATTGCGCCGGCCGCAAGCGTGCAGGAGCTGCCACCGACCCGCCTGCCCGATCCCGTGGTGCTGCAGCGGGACGAGCCGCGCACGGCGGTGCTGCCCGCGGGCACACCCACGCCATGAGCAGCGAGAAGTCGGTCGTCGCGCTCGCCTTCACCGGGGCCTCTGGGATGCCGTACGGCGTGCGCCTGCTCGAGTGCCTGATCCAGTCGGGGGTGCACGTCTACCTGCTGTACTCGCAGGTCTCGCAGATCGTGGCGCGGCAGGAAATGGATATGGCGCTGCCCGGCCGCGCCAAGGACGCCGAGACCTTCTTCGCCGAGCGCTTCGACGCGGCGCCGGGACAGCTGCGGGCGTTCGGACGGGAGGAGTGGTTCGCCCCCGTGGCATCCGGCTCGAACCCGCCCGATGGGATGGTCGTGTGTCCGTGCAGCATGGGCACGCTGGCCGCCATCGCGCAGGGACTGTCTGACAATCTGATCGAGCGCGCCGCCGACGTCATGCTCAAGGAGTCGCGCCGCCTGATCCTGGTGCCGCGCGAAACCCCGTTCTCCGTCATCCACCTCGAGAACATGCTTCGCCTGGCACGCGCCGGGGCGGTCATCCTGCCGGCGAACCCGGGCTTCTATCATCACCCGCAGCGCGTGGAAGACCTCGTCGACTTCGTCGTCGCGCGCGTGCTCGACCAGCTGCGCATCGCGCACACCCTCATGCCGCGCTGGGGCGCGCAGGATGGCGATGCCTGAAGCGGACACGCTGGACCTGCCGATCTTCCCGCTGGGCACCGTGCTCTTCCCGGATGGGCTGCTGCCGCTGCGCATCTTCGAGCAGCGCTACCTCGACATGACCAAGGCCTGCATCCGCGACGACGCACCGTTCGGCGTGTGCCTGATCCGCGATGGCAAGGAGGTGGGCGAACCGGCGGAGCCGTTCGAGATCGGCTGCATCGCGCGCATCACCGAATGGGACATGCCCCACCTTGGCGTGTTCACGCTGCTGTGCCGGGGCGAGCAACGTTTCCGCATCGTCGAGCGGTGGACCGAGCCGAACGGTCTGCAGCGCGCGCGGGTACGACGGATGGACGCACCGCCCGTGCACGCGCTGCCGGCCCGCCACGCACGATTGGGCCAGTTGCTCGATCGCATCGTGCAACAGGTCGGCGCGAGCAACTTCCCGCAGCCGCTGCGCACCGACGAGGCGCACTGGGTGGCGCGCAGGTTGTGCGAAACGCTGCCGCTGGACGATGCGCTCAAGCTGCATGTGCTGGAAGGCGACGACATCGAAGCGGCACTCGACCAGCTCGGCGAATACCTCACGCGCAACGGCGCGCTCTAGCGGGAAGACAGGACAAGCAGGATCTTGCGCACGGGAACCGGCACTGCTGCGCCGAGCGCGTCGTCGGCCGTCAACCACAGACGCCCGGGCGCCTCCACACCGGGCACGCGTGCCACCTGCGCGAGCAGCGGGTGGATGCGAAGTCGAAAGTGCGTGAAGCCGTGCTCGATCGATCCGAGCGCCTGCACGTCGGTCACGTCCAGGCCGAAGCGCGCAAGCGCCTCCTCGCGCGCATGCGTGCCGTCGATCTCCGGGAAACACCACAGCCCGCCCCAGATACCCGGGGCAGGACGTCTCTCGAGCAGCACTTCCTCGCCGGCGCGCAGCACCAGCATGTGCGTCTCGCGTTGCGGAAGCACTTTCGTCGGGCGCGCCACCGGCAGCTCCGCCGTGCGTTGTTGACGCAACGCCACGCAGGTGTCGCGCACCGGGCAGGCAGGACACTTCGGCGCGCTGCGCACACACACGCGCGCGCCCAGATCCATCAGTCCCTGGGTGTAGCGCTCGATGTCCGAGGCCGGTAGCAGCGCCTCTGCCAGCGTCCACATCGCCTGTTCCACGCGCCGCTCACCGGGATAACCCTCGATGCCGAAGTGGCGCGCGAACACGCGCTTGACGTTGCCGTCGAGGATCGCGTGGCGCGCGCCGTAGGCGAACGCGCAGATCGCCGCGGCAGTCGAGCGTCCCACGCCGGGCAGCGCCTGCATCCCCTCCTGCGTATTCGGAAATCCGCCCGCCGCGACGACCGCCTGTGCCGCGGCGTGCAGGTTACGCGCACGCGCGTAGTAGCCCAGGCCCGCCCAGCACGCAAGCACGTCGTTCTCGTCGGCCGCCGCGAGCGCGGCAACATCCGGAAACTGCGCGAGAAAGCGCTGGTAGTAGGGCACGACGGCAGACACCTGCGTCTGCTGCAGCATGATCTCGGAGAGCCAGATGCGATAGGGATCGCGCGTGTTCTGCCACGGCAGATCGTGTCGCCCATGCACGCGCTGCCAGGTGACGATGCGGGCGGAGAAGGTGTCGATAGCGTGAGTCACGATGCGGGCGAGCGCTGGATCGGATGCAGGCAGGCGCATCTTACAGAATCGCTGCATTCACAAGACAGCAACCTGGGCCCCACGACATCAGCCACGAGGCGTTCGTCCAAGTCAGCTGCAACTGACGCCTTCCGTCAACATTTCCGTAACGGTCGTGCTGCATCCTTTCGCAGCGCTTCGGAGCGCTTCGCCGAGCGGCCCACATCCAGTCGCCGTTCAAGACACCTCTGTCATGGAGCCCGCAATGAAAGGAAAGCAGCACCCGACCAACGACGAGTCCCTCAATCCGTCCTGTAACGAGTCCATCCGCGATGTCATCGCGCGGACAGACCCCTCACGTCGCACCTTTCTCAAGTCTGCCCTGAGCGCGTCGGTCCTCGCTGCCTTCGGCGGCGTCACGCTGGGCGGCTTCATGCGCTCCGTTGAAGCTGCGCCGATCGCGCCAGGAATCGGCTTCGGCGGCATCGGCTTCGATGGCATCCCGCCGAACCTTCGCAATCCCGCCACCGGCCTGCTCGACAAGGATCTCGTCAGCGTGCCGGCTGGCTACAAGGCCGAGGTGCTGCTCGCGTGGGGCGATCCGATCATGCCGGGGGCGCCGAACTGGGACGTGGCGGCGACGCAAAGCGCCGCGGCACAGGAAAAGCAGGCCGGAATGCATCACGACGGCATGCACTTCTTCCCCTTTCCCACCCGCGGTGGCGGCAAGGCAGGGCTGTCCAGCCAGCGCGGGCTGCTGTGCATCAACCACGAGTACACCGACGAGAACCAGCTTCATGGCACCGAGGGACTGGGCGGCGGCAGCGGCGTGACCATCCAGAAGGTGCGCAAGTCGCAGGCGGCGCACGGCGTCGCGGTCGTCGAGATCATGAAGACGGGGCCGCAATGGAAGGTGCAGCGCGGATCGCCGTTCGGACGGCGCATCACGGGCAATACGCCCATGCGCGTGTCGGGACCCGCTGCAGGCAACGCCCTCATGAAGTCGAGGAAGTTCGACATCACCGCGACCGGGTCGGTCGACACCGGTGCGGTGAACGATGGGCACACTGCCTATGGCACCTTGAACAACTGTGCCCATGGCTACACCCCGTGGGGCACCTACCTCACCTGCGAGGAGAACTGGAACGGCTACTTCGCTGCGCCAACCCTGGGCGCGGTGATCGATCCGGAACTGTTCGATCAGAAGCCCGAGATCCTGCAGGGCAAGTCCCGCTACGGGATCAGCACGTCGGGCTTCGGCTACCGCTGGCACGAAGTCGATCCGCGCTTCAATGCCGACACCAACCCGCTCGAACCGAACCTGTTCGGCTGGGTCGTCGAGATCGACCCGTTCGATCCCAAGAGCGTGCCCGTCAAGCGCACGGCGATGGGTCGCTTCAAGCATGAAAGCGCGCAGCTGGTCGTCGACGACGACAAGCGCGTGGCCTTCTACATGGGTGACGACGAGCGCAACGAATACATCTACAAGTTCGTGTGCGAGAAGCCCTACACGCCGAACAATCGCGCGGCCAATCGCGACATGCTCGACCATGGCACGCTCTATGTCGCCAAGTTCAACAGCGACGGAACCGGCACCTGGATTCCTCTCGTGTTTGGGCAGAATGGTCTCACCCCCGAGAACGGCTTCAGCGATCAAGGAGAAGTCCTGATCAAGACCCGCCAGGCGGCCGATCGGGTCGGGGCGACGATGATGGACCGTCCGGAGTGGACTGCCGTGCGTCCGCGCGTGCTCGGATTCAACGAGATCGAGGTGTACTGCACGCTGACCAACAATTCCAGGCGCGGCAACAATCCGCCGTCCTCGAACCAGGCGGACGGCAGCACCAATGCGGCCTCGGCGAACCCTCCCGTCGATGGCGCCAACCCGCGTCCCGACAACGACTACGGTCACATCATCCGCTGGCGGGAGAACAACCGCAGCGTGGCCGCGACCACCTTCGCGTGGGACCTGTTCGTCCAGTGCGGCGACAAGGCGACGACGAAGACCCTGGGCGCGAGCTACAACCCCACCGGCCACGACGGCTACGTGGGCAACATCAACGGCGACGACTACGGCGCGCCGGACGGTCTGTGGTTCGACGACTACGGCCGCCTGTGGATCCAGACCGATCAGGCGGGGGACGGACTGGGTGACTGGACCAACATCGGCAGCAACGTGATGATGTGCGCAGATCCGAACACCGGGGCCACCAAGCGCTTTCTCACCAGCCCCACGGACTGCGAAGTCACCGGCGTAATCGTCACGCCGGATCATCGCACGATGTTCATCAACATCCAGCACCCGGGCGACCGCGGCACGCCGGACAACCCGACCGCGGGCAGCAACTGGCCGCACACGCAGGGTTACGGACCCTCCGGTCGGCCGCGTTCGGCCACGGTGGTGATCACCCGCGAGGACGGCGGGATCATCGGCGCGTGAGGTCGGCGACGGGCACGCGCGCGTTCCGACGCGTGCCCGTTCCCCCTACCCGAACGTCGGCATCACTCCATATTCGAGAGCAAACGGAAAATTCCATGACATCCAATCTCGCGAGCACCCTCGCGGCCCTCGTGGTCGCGATCGCCGCAGGACCGCTGCATGCAGCGCTGATCACCAGCGCGTCCGATCTGGCGAACACCAGCACCTTCAGCTTCGACACGCCGGCAGGGTCGAACCTCTCCAGTCCAGTCGCACTTGGCAACGGCGTGACCTTCTCGACCACCGGCGGACCCGGCTCGATCGGCGAGGCGCCGCTGGGCGCTTGGAGCCTGGGCAGCAACGGCTTCTGGTCTGCAGGAAAGACCTTCGCAGGCGTCGATGGCGACTTCGACGACGCGGGCGAGGCCGCATCGATGATCTTCGACTTCGGCGACAACCCGGTCAGCGGCGTCGGCGGGTTCCTGAACTTCGATCCCGACTTCACCTACGGGGATCCGCTCTCGCTTCCCCTGCCGCTGTACATCGCGGCGTACGATGCGCAGGGTGATCTCATCGAGGGTCACGAGCTTCCCCTGTTCACGCCGGACGGATTCAACGACGGCGCGTTCTACGGGATCTCGGTCGACGCTCCCGAGATTGCCCAGTTCGTGATCTCCGGACCCTACGCGGTGGTGGACGATCTGACGGTGGCAGGCGACGCCGTGGCGATTCCCGAGCCGGCAACGCCTGCCCTGCTTCTCGCGTGCGTGGGACTGGCCGCCCTCCTGGGTCGCCCGCGCGGGCGTTGATGGAAGCGAGCGCCCGCATCCTGCTGCGGGCGTTTCTGTTCACGATGGTACTGCGGGGTGCATCCCACGCGGCGGAGACGGTGTACCACTTCGTCGACGAACGGGGAGTCAGCCACTTCAGCAACGTGCCGCACGATCCGCGTTATCGTGCGGGCTGGCGGGTGCGGCCATCTGCGCCGGATGCGGGCACGGCGGAGCCGCTGCTGCTGAGCGTGTCGGCACCGGATACCGCGCGGCGAGGAGAGATTCTCGACGTCTCGCTTGCCCTCCCGGGCTCCACCGCCGTCTACGGCGCGATCGAACTGCTGTTCGATCCGGACGCGCTCACCTTCGACGACGCGACGGTGGAGGCCACGCTCGTGGCGCCGGGCAGGCTGCGGCTGGAAGTCGATCCGGGTATCGACTCGGTGTTCGCGGCAGATGTCCGGCTCCGGGTTCGCGACGACGCCTCCGGCATCACGGTACTCGAGACGGTCGTTCTCGATCTCGAGTCGGAAGACCGGACGCCCAGACGCGCCACCGCAACCACTTCCAATGCAATCCGCCTGACGCTGCGCTGAGCGTCCCGGCGTGTGTGAGCCCTTCGCTGGTCAGCTCGCGACGGCCGTGGACGTCTTACCGATCTCGTCCAATCGCTTCTGCAGGCTCAATCGGTCGAGTTTGCCGATCGGGAGGCTGACGAAGATGGACAGCCGGTGGTGAAGCTGGTTGTAGGCAGTGAAGAAGGCTCGTCGCTTCTGCTCCTCGGTGCCTTCGACGGCGGCCGGATCCTCGATACCCCAGTGCGCGGTCATCGGCTGGCCAGGCCAGACCGGGCACACTTCGCCCGCTGCCTGATCGCATACCGTGAAGACGAAATCCAGCTTCGGCGCCTCAGAGCCTGAGAATTCATCCCAGCTCTTGCTGCGCAGGCTGTCGGTGGGTAGCCGATTCCGTTGCAACAGATCGAGCGCGTAGGGATTCACGACGCCCTTCGGGAAGCTGCCCGCGCTGTAGCCGCGGAAGCGCTCCCCCGCGAGCGCGTTGAGAAGCGCTTCGGCAATGATGCTGCGCGAGGTGTTTCCCGTGCACAGAAACAGGACGTTGAGCATGGTCGATTCCATCGTGCTCCCCCACGCGG
>CAYLTE010000048.1:0-22546 GCA_964386195.1 uncultured Burkholderiales bacterium
GGGTGAACCGCGCTGCGCTCGAAGTGGTGGTGGATGGCGCAGATGCAGGTGTGGTGCAGGGCACCCCCGATTTCGTCAAGAGCATTCCCGCGTGGAAGGCGATGGACGAGAACACGCTGATCGCCTTCGAGATGAACGGCGAGCCGTTGCCGCACTGGAACGGCTATCCCGCCCGCCTGGTCGTCCCGGGCTGGACGGCGACGTACTGGATGAAGCACCTGACCACGGTGAACGTCACGCGCACCGCGTACGACGGCTTCTGGATGGCCAAGGCGTATCGCATTCCGAAGGGCACGTTCCCGGTGGTGGACCGCTTCCTGTCGCAAGAGGGGGAGTCCAACACGCCGATCACCGAGATGGTGGTCAATTCGCTGATCCTGACGCCGGGCGATGGCGCCTCCCTGACGCAGGGCAGTACCTTCGACGTGCGCGGGGTGGCCTGGGACGGCGGCGCGGGGATCGTCGCGGTCGACGTGTCGCTCGACGATGGACGCAGCTGGCGTGCGGCCGACCTGGGCGAGGACCTGGGCCGCTTCGCCTGGCGGCAGTGGCTCTACCTGGTTCCCTATGCCCGCACGGGCAACTACCGTATCGTGGCGCGGGCCACCAACCGCATGGGCGTGAGCCAGACACACGAACTGATCCGCAACCCGGCCGGGTATCATCACAACGTGATGCATCGGGTCGCGGTGCGAGTGGCCTGAGGAGGCGCGATGAGAGCGATGCTTTGCACGATGGCGCTGGCGGTGGCGTCCGGTCACGCAGCAGCCGACGAGGGTTCGTTCCGCCTGAAGGACGGGCCTGGCCGGGAAGTGGTGGAGGCCCACTGCAGTACGTGCCACAGCCTCGACTACATCGAGATGAACTCCCCATTCCTGGACCGCAAGGGTTGGCAGGGATCGGTCGGCAAGATGGTGACGATCATGGGTGCGCCGATCTCGGAGGAGAACGTTGCCGCGATCGTCGAGTACCTGAACAAGCACTACGGCAAATAGGACGCGCGCATGAAGACCACGTTCCTGGAGTTCGAGCAGCCGATCGCCGAGCTCGAGGCCAAGATCGACGAGCTGCGGTACGTGCAGGAGGATTCCGCGCTGGACATCAGCGAGGAGATCAACCGCCTTCAGAAGAAGAGCAACACGCTGACCAAGGAGATCTACGGCAAGCTCACGCCCTGGCAGATCTCACAGGTCGCGCGCCATCCGCAGCGGCCGTACACGCTCGACTACCTCAACAACATCTTCACCGACTTCCAGGAACTGCACGGCGACCGCAGCTTCGCCGACGATGCCTCGATCGTCGGCGGGCTGGCGCGTTTTGCCGGACAGAGCGTGATGGTGATCGGCCATCAGAAGGGCCGCGACACCAAGGACAAGCTGTTTCGCAACTTTGGGATGCCGCGCCCCGAGGGCTATCGCAAGGCGCTGCGCCTGATGCGCCTCGCGGAGAAGTTCGGCGTGCCGGTCATGACCTTCGTCGATACCCCGGGCGCCTATCCGGGAGTCGGCGCGGAGGAGCGTGGCCAGTCCGAGGCGATCGGGCGCAATCTCTACGTGATGGCGGAACTGCGCGTCCCGATCGTGGTGACGATCATTGGGGAGGGCGGCTCGGGCGGTGCGTTGGCCATCGCCGTGGGCGATGTCGTGCTGATGCTGCAGTACGCGACGTACTCGGTGATCTCCCCGGAGGGATGCGCCTCGATCCTGTGGAAGAGCGCGGAGAAGGCGCCGGATGCCGCCGAGAGCCTGGGCATCACCGCTTCGCGCCTCAAGACCCTCGGCCTGATCGACAAGGTCGTCAGCGAGCCACTGGGCGGTGCGCACCGCGACCACACGGCGATCTTCCAGACGCTGCGCCGGTCGTTGCAGGAGGCCCTGGCCCAGACGCAGGACAAGCCGATCGACGCGTTGCTTGAGGCGCGCTTCAGCAAGCTGATGGCATACGGCAAGTTCAAGGAAGTGGCCGAACGCTGAGGCGGCAGCGCGCCGCGGGCGCAGCGCGCAGGAGACCGACCGGGTGAGCGACGCATCGGACGATGCATGGCTGGAGACGCGCGTCGCCGCCGCGCTATCCGTGTCGGGCCTGCTGCCGGCGCGAATCTGCGTTGGGCTGAGCGGCGGTGTCGATTCGAGCGTCCTGCTCGACGTGCTCGCCCGGCTCGCGCGGCACCATCCGCTGCGACTGTCGGCCGTGCACGTCGATCACGGACTGAGCGCCCGTTCGTCCGAGTGGGCTGCGTTCTGTCGCGCGCGCTGCCAAGCCTACGGCATCGATCTCCACGTGGCGCAGGTACGGATCGATGCGCGTTCCGGGATCGAGGCGGCTGCGCGCAACGCCCGCTATGCCGTGTTCGGTGGGCTGCACGTGGATGCAGTGGCGCTCGCACACACACTCGACGACCAGCTCGAGACCGTCCTGCTGCGGCTCAATCGCGGCGCCGGCGTTCACGGTCTGTCCGGCATGCCGGAGGCGCGTCCGCTGACCGAGGTCATGCGCCTGGTGCGGCCGCTGCTTCACGTCCCCCGCGAGGCAATCCTCCGTCATGCGCGCACGCATGGCCTCGCCTGGGTCGAGGACGAGAGCAACGCGCGGACCGATTTCGACCGCAACTACGTGCGCCTCGAACTGCTTCCCAGGGTCGAGGCGCGCTTTCCCGGGTATCGGCAGACCTGGTCGCGGGCGGTGGCGAATCTATCCGACTCGGCGGAACTGCTGGACGAACTGGCTCGAGCTGACGCGGGCGGCGGGGCCAGAGTGGACGCGCTGTCCGTGACTACACTGCGCGCACTGACGCCGGTGCGGGCGCGCAATCTGTTGCGCTGGTATCTGGCGAACCAGGGGATCGCCGTGCCGGCGCGCGATCGTCTCGAGGAGGCGCGGCGCCAGTTGGTCGACGCCAGTACCGCAAGGCAGCCGCAGATCGGTTTCGGCGAGGTGCGCTTGCGGCGGCACCGCGACTGCGTGCAAGTCGTCAGCGCCCAGCCGGAGGTTCCTGCAGGGTGGGCGATGACGTGGTGCGGTGAGGAGGACGTCTCGCTGCCTCATGGCCTGGGGGTGCTTCGTTTCCTCCCGGTGCACGGTCAAGGGCTGAGCAGATCGAGATTGCGCGATTGCGCCGTGCGCATTGTGGTGCGCAGCGGCGGCGAGCGCCTCAGGCTCGCGCCCGAAAGACCGTCGCGCACGCTCAAGAACCTGCTGCGCGAGCGGGGCGTTCCCGTCTGGCAGCGCGGACGCTTGCCCGCCCTGAGCGTTGCCGGGAAGCTTGCGTGGGTTGCGCGCGTGGGCATGGATTGCCGCTTCGCCGCCCGCGACGACGAGCCCGGCGTGATGCCGCACTGGGAGGAAGCGCCGCGCTGAACGCGCCGCCGGTGCACTTGTCTGACGGCGCAGCCACGCACGTACCGGGGCTGCGGGGACCTGCCGGACCGGTTGTCTTTCGTTTTCCCGGGTGCCGTGCTATCCTGCTGAATTCTCTAGAAAAGGCTTCAGGGAGATCTCCGTGGCAGTACAGCGTACGCTTTCCATCATCAAGCCCGATGCGGTCGCCAAGAACGTCGTCGGTCAGATTTATTCGCGCTTCGAATCCGCCGGCCTGCGCATCGTCGCCGCGCGCATGACGCAGCTCTCCAAGGCGCAGGCCGAGGGGTTCTACGCCGTGCACCGGGAACGGCCGTTCTTCGGCGATCTCGTGAAGTTCATGACCTCCGGCCCGGTGATGATCCAGGTGCTCGAGGGCGAGGACGCGATCCAGAAGAACCGCGACCTCATGGGTGCCACGGATCCGAAGAAGGCAGCAGCGGGCACGATCCGCGCCGATTTCGCCGACAGCATCGACGCCAATGCCGTGCACGGATCGGACGGTCCCAACACGGCCGCCACCGAGATCGCCTACTTCTTCCCCGCGGTGGACGTGCACGGGCGCTGATGCCGGTAAATCTCCTCGATTTCGACCTGCCGCAACTCACCGATTATCTGGCGTCGGTCGGTGAGAAGCCGTTCCGCGCGCGTCAGCTGATGCGCTGGGTCCATCACTTCGGCGAGTCGGATTTCGAACGCATGACGGACCTGGCGAAGTCGCTGCGCGAGCGACTCGCCGGTCAGGCCGAGGTCAGCGTGCCGTCGCTGCTCGCGGACTCCACCGCCTCGGACGGTACGCGCAAGTGGCTGCTCGATGTCGGTGCAGGCAACGGCGTCGAGACCGTGTTCATTCCGGAGGCGAACCGCGGCACCCTGTGCGTGTCGAGCCAGGTCGGCTGTGCGCTGGAGTGCGCCTTCTGCTCCACCGGCCGTCAGGGGTTCAATCGCAATCTGAGCGTGGGCGAGATCATTGGCCAGCTCTGGTGGGCCAATCGTGCGCTGGGAAGGGATGCGCGCAGCGATCCGGCCACGGGAGACCGCATCGTCACCAATGTAGTGATGATGGGCATGGGCGAGCCGCTCACCAACTTCGACAACGTGGTGACCGCGCTTCGCGTCATGCTCGACGACCATGGCTACGGCCTGTCGCGGCGCAGGGTGACGGTCAGCACCTCGGGCATCGTCCCCAACATCGATCGCCTGCGCGACGAGTGTCCGGTGGCGTTGGCCGTGTCCCTGCACGCGCCCAACGACGCCCTGCGCGACCGGCTGGTGCCGATCAATCGCAAATGGCCGCTTTCGCAACTGCTGTCTGCGTGCAAGCGCTACGTGGAGGCGGCCCCCGACCAGGACGAGGCGATGGACGCGGCCGCACTCGGCGTGAAGTGGAAGCGTCGTGGCTCTCCGCGCGACTTCATCACCTTCGAATACGTCATGCTCGCGGGGGTGAACGACCAGCCCGCGCACGCGCGTGAACTGCTCGAGATCACCGACGACGTGCCCTGCAAGTTCAACCTGATTCCGTTCAATCCGTTCCCGCAATCCGGTTTCGAACGGTCCTCGTCCGACGCCGTGCGCCGATTCCAGCAGATCCTTCTGGACGCAGGGGTGGTCGCGACCGTGCGCCGCACGCGCGGCGACGACATCGACGGCGCCTGCGGGCAACTGGCTGGCAAGGTGAACGACCGCACACGCCGGCGCGAACGGCGCGTGACGGAGGTGCGCGCATGATCCGGGCTTCGTTGCTGTCGATCCTGTTCATTTTGCTCGCGGGCTGCGCAACTCCGCGCAGCGGGGCACCGGGCGCGCCGGGCGCACCGGCGGAAGCCGCGAGCGCGAGCGCACGGGAGCGGGCCCGCATCCACACCGAACTCGGGGTCACCTACTACGACGCGGGCAAGATGGCGGTGGCGCTGGAGGAGCTGAACGAGGCGATTTCGGCCGATCGCACCTACGCCCCCGCATGGAATGCGCGTGGCCTGGTGTACATGGACCTGAAGGAGGATGCCCGCGCCGAGTCCGACTTCAAGGAGGCGCTGCGGGTGGATCCGGCCAACTCGCAGGCGAAGAACAACTACGGCCTGTTTCTCTGCCAGCGCAACCGGGGCCGCGAAGGTATCCGCTACTTCCTGGATGCCGTGAAGAATCCTTTGTATGCGACGCCGGACGTCGCGTACAAGAACGCCGGGTTGTGCGCCCGCGGGATCGGCGACCTCGCGGCTGCGGAGGAGTACTTCGGCCGGGCGCTGCGGCTCAACGCCCAGCAGCCGCAGGCGCTCTACAGCATGGCGGACATGCGATTCGAGCGCGGCGATGCGCAGAGTGCGAAGCCCTATATGGATCGCTACATGCGCCTGGTGAGCACGCCGGGTCCGGAGGCCCTGTGGCTGGCGGCGCGAATCGAGCGCCGGATGGGCGATAACGAGGCGCTTTCGAACTATGCGGGCCAGTTGCGCCGCAACTTCCCGGGCTCCCCGGAAACCCGGGCATTGAACGAGGGGCGCTTCTGATGAACGATCCGGCGAACGGATCAGCCATGCCGGCGACGCGGTCGAGTCCGGCGCGGCATGCCGCCGACGTCCAGGATGCCGGTACGGTCCCGGCGCAGGGCAGGTCCGCTGACTCGGGGGCGGTGCAACCCGGTCTCGTCGGACCCAATCCCGTCGGAACCGGTGCGCGGCTGTCCACGGCCCGCGTGGCGCAGGGACTGAGCCTGGGAGATGTCGCCCGGCAGCTCAAGCTGTCCGTGCGTCAGGTCGAGGCGCTGGAGCGCGACGACTATGACGTCTTTCCCAGCCGCGTCTTCGTGCGTGGATTCCTGCGCAACTACACCAAGTTGCTGCGTATCGACCTGGACTCCCAGATCGCCCAGCTGGAGACGGAAGAGATCCCGGCGAGCGGCGCGCACGAGGCCGGCGAGGCGGACGCCGAGCAGGCGCGTGGCGCGCGCCGCGTCAGGCGCATCCGGTGGCTGCTGCTCGCGCTGGCAGTCGCGCTGATCGCCTTCGCGCTGCTGCGCCCGGCATCCGATGGCGGTGCGGGATCGCGAGACGGCGCCGCTGCGCAGGCCGATGCCATTCGCCTGAGCGAGCCGCCACCCATGGCGGACGGAACCGGCGTGACGCGCGCGGATCCGAAGTGACCTCCGCCGTGGAAGCCCCCGTGGTCCGTCGCGCCAGCCGGAAGGTGAGCGTGGGGCACGTCGCCGTCGGCGGCGACGCGCCGATCGTCGTGCAGTCGATGACCAATACCGACACCGCCGACGCCGAGGCGACCGCACGCCAGGTCGCCGAACTCGCGCGCGCCGGTTCGGAGGTCGTGCGCATCACCGTGAACAGCCCGGAAGCCGCCGCACAGGTGGCCAGGATCCGCGAGCACCTGGAGGCGATGGATCTGCGCGTGCCCCTGGTCGGGGATTTCCATTTCAACGGTCACAAGCTGCTGTCGCAGTTCCCGGATTGCGCGGCGGCCCTGGACAAGTACCGGATCAATCCCGGCAACGTCGGTCGCGGCGCGAAGCGCGACGAGCAGTTCGCGACCATGATCGAGATCGCCTGCCGGAACGAAAAGCCCGTCCGCATCGGGGTGAACTGGGGCAGCCTCGACCAGGAACTGCTCGCCCGGATGATGGACGAGAACGCGCGCAGCGCCTCGCCGCTGGACGCACCGGGTGTCATGCGCCGGGCGCTCGTGCAATCGGCACTGGAAAGCGCGCACAAGGCCGAGGAGCTGGGACTGCCCGGCGACCGCATCGTGCTTTCGTGCAAGGTGAGCGGCGTCCAGGACCTGATCCGCGTCTACCGTGATATTGCGGCGCGCTGCGACTACCCGCTACATCTGGGTCTCACCGAAGCCGGGATGGGCAGCAAGGGGATCGTGGCCTCCACTTCGGCCATGGCGGTCCTGCTGCAGGAAGGCATCGGCGACACCATCCGTGTGTCGCTCACGCCCGAACCCGGCGGCGACCGGACCCGGGAAGTGATCGTGGCCCAGGAGATCCTGCAGACCATGGGGTTGCGCTCTTTTGCGCCGATGGTGGTGGCCTGCCCGGGCTGCGGACGGACCACGAGCACGACCTTCCAGGAGCTCGCAGGGAGCATCCAGGGTTGGCTGCGCGAGCAGATGCCGCAGTGGCGCGGCGCCTACCCGGGCGTGGAGCGCCTCACCGTGGCGGTGATGGGCTGTGTGGTGAACGGGCCGGGGGAGAGCCGTCATGCGGACATCGGCATCAGCCTGCCCGGGTCCGGCGAGACGCCGGTCGCTCCGGTCTACGTCGACGGAGAGCGGACCGTCACGCTGAAGGGTGCACGCATCGCCGAGGAGTTTCAGGCCATCGTCGCCGAGTACGTCCACGCGCGCTTCGGCAGGGGTGCGAGAGCCCGCGACGACGCTGCCGCCTGATGACAGGCGCCACGCGTTCCGATCACGTTTTCCTTTCTTTCGAATGAGCGAGACCATCCAGGCAATCCGGGGCATGAGCGACGTGCTCCCGGCCGAGACTCCGTTGTGGGAGTTCTTCGAGGACACGGTGCGGCAGTGGCTGCGCGAGTATGGCTACCGCAACATCCGCATGCCCATCGTCGAGAAGACCGACCTGTTCGTGCGCTCCATCGGCGAGGTCACCGACATCGTCGAGAAGGAGATGTACACCTTCGTAGATCACCTCAATGGCGAGAGCCTCACGCTGCGACCCGAAGGCACGGCCTCTTGCGTGCGCGCTGTCCTCCAGCACAACCTGCTGTATGGCGGCCCGCAGCGTCTGTTCTACACCGGTCCGATGTTCCGTCACGAGCGGCCGCAGAAGGGGCGCTACCGCCAGTTCCACCAGGTTGGCGTGGAGGCGCTCGGCCTGCCCGGGCCGGACGTGGACGCCGAACACATGGTGATGTGTGCACGGTTGTGGCGTCGCCTCGGCCTGGACGGCCTTCGACTCGAGATCAATACGCTCGGCTCGGCCGATTCGCGCGCCCGCTACCGGGCCCGATTGGTGAAGTACCTGGAGAGCCGACTCGACGAACTGGACGAGGACGCGCGCCGGCGCGTGCACGGCAATCCGCTGCGCGTGCTCGACAGCAAGAGTCCGGCGATGCGCGAGGTCATCGAGCAGGCACCCCGGCTCTACGATGACCTCGACGAGGATTCGCTGCGCCACTTCGAGCAGCTGCAGGACATCCTGCGCAGCGTCGGCATCGACTACGAGATCCGCCCGCGGCTGGTGCGGGGGCTCGACTACTACAATCTGACCGTTTCCGAGTGGACTACCGATCGGCTCGGCGCCCAGGCGACCGTGTGCGCGGGTGGACGCTACGACGGGTTGTTCGCGCAGCTCGGCGGGAAGCCGGCTCCCGCCTGCGGATTCGCGATGGGAGTCGAGCGCCTGCTCGCCCTGATGGTGGAGGCGTCCACGGCCGGCGTGCCATCCGATCCGTTGGACGTCTACGTGATACACGCGGGAGAAGGCACGCAGCGGGCGGCATGGCGCAGCGCCGAGTCGCTGCGCGATGCGGGCATCTCGGCGGTCCTGCACTGCGGCGAGGGCAGCTTCAAGTCGCAGATGCGCAAGGCCGACAGCAGCGGCGCGCGCTTCGCCGTCATCGTCGGGGAGAGCGAGGCGCAGGCAGGCAAGGTGGGAGTCAAGCCGCTGCGCGAACCGGGCGTGCAGGAGACGCTCGATCTGGCGGAGGCCGTCGCGCGCATCCGCCCGTCATCGACATAGAGCGAGAACGAGGCATGTACGATCTAGAAGAACAGGAACAGATAGACGCCCTGAAGGGCTGGTGGAGGCAGAACGGCCGCCTGGTGATTGCAGCGGTCGTGGCCGCCGCACTGGCAGCCGCGGCAGTGACGGGCTGGCGCACCTTCCAGGCGAACAAGGCAATGGAAGCGGCGCAGCTGTATGCGAGCCTGGAGGAGGCGGTGCGCGCGAGCGATACCGCAAAGACCAAGGAGCTGTCGGCCGCGCTCATGGAGAAGTACGCCGGCACGGCCTTCGGCCCGATGGCGGCATTGCTCTCGGCGAAGAGCAGTTTCGAGCAGGGCGACCTGAAGAGCGCAGCCGCACAGCTGGAATGGGCACTCGAGAACGCCAAGGACGAGGAGACCGCCGCTGTCGCCCGTCTGCGCCTTGCCGCAGTGCGGCTGGACGAGAAGCAGTACGACGAGGCACTGCGCCTGCTCGATGCCAAGCATCCGCCGGCGTTCGACGGCCTGTATCTCGACCTGCGCGGGGACGTGATGCTCGCCCAGGGCAATACCGCGGAGGCGCGTGCGGCGTATCGGGATGCGCTGGCCAAGTTGGCCGAGCAGGGCAACTACCGTTTGGTGGTCCAGGCCAAGCTCGACGCGCTGGGCGGCGCGCAGTGATGGAGGGGTGCATGGGCGTCGCGTCGCGCTTTCGTCGCTGTCCCGGGGCCCTGGCGCTCGCAGCGGTCCTCTGTTTGGCAGCCTGTGGGGGAAGCGGCAACATCGAGCCGAACGACCTGGTCGATTTCACCGCGTCGGCACAGGCGAACGTCGCCTGGCGGTCCTCTCTGGGCGGCTCCAAGCACTACCTGCTCAAGCCGGCGGCGGGCGACGGCGCCGTCTACGCGGCATCCTCCAAGGGCCAGATCGTCGCGCTGGACGAGTCGACTGGCAAGCAGCGCTGGAGGATCGACGCCGATGAGATGCTGACCGGGGCGGTCGGCGCCGGCGAGGGGCTGGTGCTCGCCGGGACGCGCAAGGGCGCCGTGCTTGCCTACGGAACCGATGGCAAGCCGCGCTGGCGCTCGCAGCTGAGCAGCGAGGTCCTCGGCGCACCGCAGGCGGCGCGCGGTGTGGTGGTCGCGCGGACCGTGGACGGGCGTGTATTCGGGCTGGATGCTGCAACCGGCGAGCGCAAGTGGGAGCACCAGCTGCTGCTCCCGTCCCTGTTGCTGCGCGGCGATGCCACGGTGGAGTTGAGCGAGGACCTTGTCCTGCTCGGCACACCGGGCGGCCGCGTGCTCGCGCTGACTCTCCAGACCGGCGACGCAGCGTGGGAGGCAGTAGTCGCCCAGCCGACCGGGGACAACGAGATCGAGCGCATCACCGACGTCGCCGCGCCGCCTGCGGTCGAGGGCGATCAGGCCTGCGCTGCGGCCTACCAGGGGCGCGTCGCCTGCATGGATGTGCGTCGCGGCGCCGTGGCGTGGGCGCGCGACGCCTCGAGCGCCGCGCACGTCGGCATCGATCCCATCACCGTCTACGTCACCGCACCCGATGGCGTGGTGAGCGCGTTCGACCGCCAGACCGGAGCGTCGCTGTGGACGCAGGACAAGCTGCTGAATCGATCCGTGAGCGGACCCACCGCGGTGGGCGACTACGTCATCGTCGGCGACTACGACGGTTACGTGCACGTCCTCGACGCGGAGGACGGTGCCTTCGTGGCGCGCCTGTCCACCGACGGCAGTGCGATCGTGGCGCCGCCGCTGCGCGCCGGCCCGGGGGTCGTGGTACAGACCAGCGGCGGCGGCCTCTACGCGCTCTCGGTCAAGTAGGCACACGGGTTTTCAGACGAGTCAGATGATCCCGACGATCGCACTGGTTGGCCGTCCCAACGTCGGGAAGTCCACGCTGTTCAACCGTCTCACGCGAAGTCGGGATGCGCTCGTGGCCGACATCCCTGGCCTGACGCGCGATCGTCACTACGGACGGGGGCGTAGCGGAGAACGCGAGTTTCTGGTGGTCGACACGGGTGGCCTGGAGCCCGGCGTGCGCGAGGGCATCTTTCGCGAGATGGCGAAGCAGACGCTGCAGGCGGTGGCGGAAGCCGATGCCGTGCTCCTGCTGGTGGACACCCGAACCGGCCTGACTCCCGAGGACCGCGAGATCGCACAGCAGCTGCGCAAGAGCGGCCAGCGCATCTGGCTCGTGGTGAACAAAGCGGAGGGCATGCCGCGCGCGCTGGCGGGCGCCGAATTCCACGAGCTCGGCCTGGGCGAGCCGCTCGCGATCTCGGCCGCGCACGGCGAGGGCGTTCAGGCGCTGATGGAGGTCGTGCTTGCCGATCTCCCTGACTCGGAAGGGCACACGGACACGCACGCCGGACCGCGCATCGCAGTCGTCGGCCGCCCCAACGTCGGAAAATCGACTCTCGTAAATGCCCTGCTTGGCGAAGAGCGCGTGATCGCGTTCGACCAGCCAGGCACCACGCGCGACAGCATCGAGATCCCCTTCGAACGCAACGGAAAGGCCTATACGCTGATCGACACCGCCGGGCTGCGGCGCCGGGGCAGGGTCGAGGAGATTGCGGAGAAGTTCTCGGTGGTCAAGACCCTGCAGGCGCTGGAGAGCTGCAACGTCGCGGTGCTGGTGCTGGACGCCAGGCAGGAGATTGCGGAGCAGGACGCGCATATCGGCGGCTACATCGTCGAGGCCGGCCGGGCGGTCGTGGTCGCCGTGAACAAGTGGGACGCGGTGGATGCCGATCGGCGTGAACTGGTGCGGCGCGAGATCGAGCGCCGGCTGGGTTTCCTGGACTTCGCCCGCTTTCACTTTCTTTCCGCCCTGACCGGAAAGGGTGTGCAGGAACTGCTCGCTTCGGTGGATGCGTGTTATGCGGCGGCCATGGCGAGCCTCCCCACCCCCAAGCTCACCCGCACGCTGATGCAGGCCACCACGCGCCAGCCTCCACCGCGCGCCGGCCTGTTCAGGCCCAAGTTACGCTACGCGCATCAAGGAGGAAGCAATCCTCCCACGATCGTCATCCATGGCACGCAACTGGATCAGCTCCCGGAAAGCTATCGGCGCTACCTGGAACGCGTGTTCTCGGAAACTTTCCGGCTGCGGGGCACTCCCTTGAGACTGCACTTCCGCGCCGGGCACAACCCGTATGCAAAGCGCAAGTAACCGGGCTGGCGGGTGCTGGGGAAATGAAGTACAGTAATTCACCGGGATATAACAAAAGAGGTAAACCATGAGCGGAAAAGGGCAATTATTACAAGACCCGTTCTTGAACGCCCTGAGGAAGGAACACGTTCCCGTGTCGATTTACCTCGTCAATGGCATCAAGCTCCAGGGGCAGATCGAGTCGTTCGATCAGTACGTGGTGCTGTTGAAGAATACGGTGACCCAGATGGTCTACAAGCACGCGATCTCCACGGTCGTTCCGGCGCGCGCGGTGAACCTTTCACTCGATCATTCCTCTGACAGTTGACCGGGGTCGGCGCGCTCCGCTACGGAGTGGCCGCGTCATCGGACATGTCCATCTCGGCCGGGCGCGGATGCGTCGGGCCCATTTTCCTTTCACCTGATGTTTGAACGTCCCCAGGGCGGAGAACGCGCCGTTCTGGTCAGCCTAGACTTCGGCGACGCCGATTTCCGCGCAAAGTCTGCGGAGCTGCGCGAACTCGCGCTCAGCGCGGGTTTGGACGTGGTCGCTTCGGTGGAGGGTCGCCGCCAGCGACCCGACCCGGCCACCTTTGCCGGACGCGGGAAGGTCGCCGAGATCGGCGAGACCGCTGCCGCCCATGGCGCCAGGCTGGTCGTGTTCGACCACGAACTGTCGCCGGCTCAGGAGCGCAATCTCGAGAAGGCGGTCCAGTGCCGGGTGGTGGACCGGGTGAGCCTGATCCTCGACATATTCGCCCAGCGCGCGCGCAGTCATGAAGGCAAGCTACAGGTCGAACTGGCGCAACTCGAGCATCTGGCGACACGTCTGGTGCGCGGCTGGACCCACCTGGAGCGTCAGCGTGGCGGCATCGGCCTGCGCGGTCCCGGGGAGACGCAGCTCGAGACCGACCGCCGCCTGCTCGGCAAGCGCGTGAAGGTCCTCAAGGAGAAACTGGCCGCGGTTCGCCGGCAGCGCGAGGTGCAGCGTCGGGCGCGGCGGCGGGCTCAGGTGTTCTCTGTCGCGCTCGTCGGTTATACGAACGCCGGCAAGTCCACCCTGTTCAATGCGCTGACTCAAGCGGACACGTACGCTGCCGATCAGTTGTTCGCCACACTGGACACGACCACCCGCAAACTGCGTCTGCCAAGCGGTGGGGAGGCGGTACTGTCCGACACCGTGGGGTTCATCCGCGAGCTGCCGACCACCCTGGTCGCGGCCTTCCGCGCCACCCTCGAGGAGACCGTTCAGGCCGACCTGCTTCTGCACGTGGTGGACGGTTCGAGCGACGAGATGCAGGAACAGATCGACGAAGTCAACCGTGTTCTGGACGAGATCGGCGCAGGCGAGGTTCCACAGATCGTCGTCCTGAACAAGGCCGACCTCACGCCGATACCGGCGGGGATCGAACGGGACGAGTATGCTAAGATTTCGAGGCTTCGCGCAAGCGCGAAGACCGGCGCAGGCCTCGATCTGATCAGGCAGGCAATCGACGAATGCCGGTCCGGCACGGCCTCGCGCGACACCCCGGACCGCGCGGTCGCCTGAACACGGTTCGCCCGAAACACAAGCACACGAGCCGAACACTTCAAGCACACGAGATGGCGTTAAACGATCCGCAATGGGGACGGCGCGGCAACGACGGTCCGCCCGATCTTGACGAACTCTGGAAGCGCTTTCGCCAGAAGCTGCCCGGTATGGGCGGCGGAAAGATGGGACGCGACGGGGGCGGGCCCGGTCCGCGCCAGTTCCGCGGCGGGGCGCTGATCCTCGTCGTCCTGGTTGTCGTCGTCTGGCTGGCCAGCGGCTTCTATATCGTCGATGCCAGCCAACGCGGCGTCGTGCTGCGCTTCGGGAAGTATTCGACCACCACGCAGCCGGGTCCACAGTGGCACCTGCCATACCCGTTCGAATCGGTGGAGATCGTCAACCTGAGCCAGGTTCGCACGGTGGAGGTCGGCTATCGCAACAATCCCAAGAACAAGGTGCTGAAGGAATCGCTGATGCTCACGGACGACGAGAACATCGTCGACCTGCAATTCGCCGCGCAGTACATCCTGAGCGACCCGACCGAATACCTGTTCAACAGCCGCTCCCCGGACGAGGCCGTGATGCAGGCCGCGGAGTCGGCCATGCGCGAGATCGTCGGCAAGAGCAAGATGGACTTCGTGCTGTACGAGGGGCGCGAGCAGATCGCGGCCAACGCACAGTCGCTGATGCAGCAGATCCTCGATCGCTACGGCACCGGAATCAGCGTCAGCAAGGTCACCATGCAGCAGGCGCAACCTCCGGAGCAGGTGCAGGCCGCCTTCGACGACGCCGTGAAGGCGGGACAGGATCGCGAGCGCCAGATCAGCGAGGGCCAAGCCTATGCCAATGACGTGATCCCGAAGGCGCGCGGCACGGCGTCTCGGCTGATGCAGGAGGCGGAAGGCTACCTGGCGCGCGTGGTCGCGAACGCGGAGGGCGAGGCTGCGCGCTTCCGCCAAGTGCAGACCGAGTACAGCCGTGCACCGCAGGTCACCCGCGAGCGCCTGTACCTCGAGACCATGCAGCAGATCTACGCGAATGCAAGCAAGGTCTACGTCGACCAGAAGAGCGGCCAGAACCTGCTATTCCTTCCCCTGGACAAGATCCTGCAGATGAACGCCGGCGGCGCGCAGGGCGCGGGGGATCAGACGCCAGGCATGTCCGCGGTCGATCCCGCCACTGCGAGCGCCGGCACCCTCGACAGCCGCTCGCGCGACGCATTCCGCAATCGCGAGCGGGAGGTGCGCCAATGAACAAGTCGCTTCCGGCCCTGGCCATCGTCCTGCTCGTCGTCCTGGTCATCGCGAGTCTGACGCTTTTCACCGTCGATCAGCGCCAGAACGCCATCGTGTTCCGGCTCGGAGAGCCGGTGAACGTCATCCGGCAGCCGGGCCTCTACTTCAAGGTGCCGTTGCTCGACAACGTGCGCTTCTTCGACACCCGGATCCTGACCATGGATACGGACGAGCCCGAGCGGTTCATCACCTCGGAGAAGAAGAACGTCCTGGTCGACTCGTTCGTCAAGTTCCGCATCGTCGACGTGCTGCAGTACTACATCAGCGTGGGCGGGGACGAGACGCGCGCCAAGATCCGGCTGTCGCAGACGGTCAACGACAGCCTGCGTGCCGAATTCGGCAAGCGCACGATCCACGAAGTCGTCTCGGGCGAGCGCGACCGAATCATGGAACTGATGCGCGAGAGAACGGATTCGGACGCGCGCAAGATCGGTGTCGAGGTCCTCGACGTGCGACTCAAGCGTGTCGATCTTCCCCTGGAGGTGAGCGACGCGGTCTACCGCCGCATGGAGGCGGAGCGCAAGCGCGTTGCCAACGAATTGCGATCGCTCGGCTTCGCCGAGGCGGAGAAGATCCGCGCCGACGCCGAGCGTCAGCGCGACATCATCATCGCCGAAGCGTATCGCGATGCCCAGCGCATCAAGGGCGAGGGCGATGCGAAGTCCTCGGCGATCTATGCAACTGCGTTCGAGAAAAATCCAGAGTTCTTCGCCTTCTACCGAAGCATGGAGGCCTACCGGCAAAGCTTCAGGAACCGCGGCGACGTGATGGTGCTCGATCCGAGCTCGGACTTCTTCAAGTACCTGAAGGCCCCTAGCGGCCGCAAGTGAACGACTGGGTGCGAGGGACCGACCGGGTGCAAGGGACGGATATGCGCAGCGACGTCCGCGCACCGGCGGCAACACCCCGAGCGACGCAGGGGCGGTGAGGAGCGACATTGGGCAATAGCCTATGGGTCGCATTCGCCCTGATGCTCGTGATCGAAGGCATACTGCCGTTCCTCGTGCCATCCCTGTGGCGCGACACCTTTCGCAGGCTGACCGAGATGACCGATGGCCAGATCCGTTTCGTCGGGCTGAGTTCGATGCTGGTCGGCCTGCTCCTGCTTCTGCTCATGCAGGCCTGACACTCCCATGCGCCGCTGGATCCTGCCCGAATACCTCGAAGACGTACTGCCGCCAGAGGCCGATCGCATCGAGCGATTGCGCCGTGACATTCTCGATCTGTTCCGGCTGCACGGCTACGAGCAGGTCATGCCGCCTCTGCTCGAGTATGTCGAATCGCTTCTGACGGGGACTGGGCACGACCTCGACCTCCAGACGTTCAAGCTGGTCGATCAGCTCTCCGGGCGCACGCTGGGCGTGCGCGCCGACATCACCCCACAGGTGGCGCGCATCGACGCGCACCTGCTCAACCGGCCCGGCATCGCCAGGCTGTGTTACACCGGCAGTGTCCTCCATGCTTTGCCTTCCGGCACGGCCCAGACCCGGGAGCCGTTGCAGATCGGCGCCGAGCTGTATGGGCATGCCGGCGTGGAGAGCGACATCGAGATCCAGTCGCTGATGATCAGTGCGCTGCACCGCGCGGGCGTGGAACACGCGCGTGTCGATCTCGGCCACGTTGGCGTGTTCGGCGCGCTCATGCGCCGCTACGGGGTCGACGAGGAGCGCGAGTCCGAGCTGTTTCAGGTACTGCAGACCAAGGACGTGCCGACGCTGCGCGAGCAAGTCGCCGGCCTCGATCCGGTGCTCGCGCGCGCTCTGCTGTTGCTGCCACGGCTGTACGGGGGAGCACAGGTGCTGGCCGATGCGCGCCGGCACCTGCCTCCGATCGATGAGATCGAAACCGCGATCGGACAGCTCGAGGCGATCGCAGCGGCACTCGCTCAGGCAGGGCAATCGGTCGACTGCTTCGACCTTGCGGAGTTGCGGGGTTACCACTACCACAGCGGGGTGGTGTTCGCTGCCTACGCTCGCGGCAGGCCGAATGCGATTGCGCTCGGCGGTCGCTACGACGAAGTGGGAAAAGCATTCGGCCGCGCCCGGCCTGCGACCGGGTTCACGATGGATCTGCGCGCCCTGGCTGCGCTGACGCCCGCGCGGGCCGAGCCGGAGCGCGTCCTCGCACCCTACGAGCCCGGCGATGCCGGACTTCGCGATGCCATCGGGCGCCTGCGCGCCACGGGCAGCATCGTCATCGTCGACCTTCCCGGCCACGAGACGACGCGAGACGCGCTCGGATGCAACCGCGAACTGGTACGACGAGGCGCGGCATGGACGACGATCGAGCGCAAGAACAATCAATCTGCAGGGAAGTGACGATGGGACGCAACGTGGTGGTGGTGGGGACACAGTGGGGCGACGAAGGCAAAGGCAAGATCGTCGATTGGCTCACCGACCACGCGCAAGGCGTCGTGCGCTTCCAAGGCGGTCACAACGCCGGTCACACGCTGGTCATCGGCGGGCGCAAGACCGTCCTGCACCTTATCCCCTCGGGCATCCTGCGCGAGGGGGTCGCCTGCTTCATCGGCAATGGCGTCGTCGTCTCCCCCGAGGCGCTGCTCGACGAGTGTGCCATGCTCGAGCAGGCCGGCGTGGACGTGCGCTCGCGGCTTATCATCAGCGAGGCCTGTCCCCTCATCCTCGCGTACCACTCGGCGCTCGATCGCGCCCGGGAGACCGCGAAAGGAGCGGGCAAGATCGGCACGACCGGTCGCGGCATCGGGCCGGCCTACGAAGACAAGGTGGGGCGGCGTGCAATCCGCATCCAGGACCTGTTCCACCGCGAGCGTTTCGCCTCCAAGCTGGGCGAGGTGCTCGATTTCCACAACTTCGTCCTGCGCGAGTACTTCTCGGCGGAGACGATCGACTTTCAGCGCACGCTCGACGATGCACTCGCACTTGCTGACCGCCTCAGACCGATGGTCGGCGACGTGCCGCGCCGATTGTTCGAGGCGCAGCGTGCGGGGAGCAACCTGCTGTTCGAGGGAGCCCAAGGCACATTGCTCGACGTCGATCACGGGACCTATCCCTTCGTCACGTCCAGCAACTGCGTGGCGGGTGCCGCTGCCGCAGGCAGCGGGGTCGGTCCCTCGGCGCTGCACTACGTCCTGGGCATCACCAAGGCGTACACCACGCGGGTGGGATCGGGACCGTTCCCGACCGAACTGGATGACGACATCGGCCGCCACATTGCTTCACGGGGCAACGAATTCGGCGCGACCACCGGACGGCCCAGGCGGTGCGGCTGGTTCGATGCCGCAGCGCTCAAGCGTTCGATCCAGATCAACGGGGTGAGCGGGCTGTGTGTGACCAAGCTCGACGTGCTCGACGGGATGGAGACGTTGCGCATCGGCGTCGGCTACCGGGTCGACGGGCAGGTGCGCGACCTGCTGCCGGTGGGAGCGGAAGAGCTGGCGGAATGCGAGCCGATCTACGAGGAGATTCCGGGCTGGAAGGAGACCACGTTGGGCGTGCGGCGCTACGAGGATCTTCCGCGCGAGGCCCGTGCGTACCTCGACCGCATGGCGCAGGTGTGCGAAGTGCCGATCGACATGATCTCCACGGGCGCAGAGCGCGACGATACGATCGTCCTGCGCCATCCCTTCAAGCGCTGAGTCAGGCGAAAAAAAAGCCGCGTTGGGCGCGGCTTCAAGCAAGTCTCAGGTAATTAACAGCTTCGCTGGTGCCGAGAAGAGGACTCGAACCTCCACAGTGTTGCCACCGCCAGGACCTGAACCTGGTGCGTCTACCAATTCCGCCATCTCGGCGCAGCGGGCTGCAATTCTAAAGGAAAATGGCCCGGTGTCAAACCGATTCAAGAGGCTGTTCACGTTTCCATGAGTACATCAGCGACGCCGGGGCAGGGTGCCAGCCTGCGCCAGTCGGACCCGCACCTCGAACGTGAGCGCGGGCGCTACGACAATCCTCTGCCCAGCCGCGAATGGATCCTGCACGTGCTGGAGCAGGAAGGCGTACCGGTCCTGCCCGAGCGCCTGATGGCGTTGCTCGACATCGGTGAGGAGGAGCGCCGCCTGTTCGAGCGGCGTCTCAACGCGATGGAGCGCGACGGACAGCTGATGCGAAATCGGCGCGGTGCGCTGTGCATCGTGGACAAGCTCGGGCTGCTCAAGGGGCGTGTGCAGGCGCATGCGGACGGATTCGGTTTCTTTGTGCCCGACGAGGGTGGCGCCGACATGTTCCTCAGTCCGTGGGAGATGTCGAAGGTGATGCACGGCGACCGCGTGGTCGCCCGCACGCAAGGCGTGGACCGGCGCGGTCGTCCCGAGGGGGTGATCGTGGAGGTGCTCGCGCGTGGCCAGCAACGGGTGGTCGGGCGCCTTATGTCCGAACACGGCATCTGCCTTGTCGTTCCTGAAGATCGACGCATCCACCACGACCTGCTCGTGCCGGTCGACGCGCTGCACGGGGCGCAGCCCGGACAGGTAGTGGTCGCCGAGATCGTCCAGCAGCCCGATCGCCACGTGAAGCCCGTGGCACGCATCGTGGAGGTGCTCGGCAATTACGCCGATCCGGGTATGGAAATCGAGATCGCACTGCGCAAGCACGATCTGCCGCACGTGTTCTCGTCAGAGGCTGCGCAGGCGTCGGCGCGGCTGCCGCAGGAGGTGGCGCCTGCGCAGTGGACGGGACGCGAGGATCTGCGTGCGCTGCCGCTGGTCACCATCGACGGAGAGACAGCGCGCGACTTCGACGACGCCGTGCACTGTCGCGCGGAGGGCAGGAGCTTCCGTCTCTGGGTCGCGATCGCCGACGTGAGCCACTACGTGCGCGATGGCGATGCCCTGGACGCCGACGCGCGCGAGCGCGGGAATTCGGTCTACTTCCCGAGGCGCGTCATCCCCATGCTGCCCGAGGAGCTGTCCAACGGATTGTGCTCCCTCAATCCGGGCGTGGACCGGCTGTGCATGGTGTGCGAGATGGCAATTTCGTCCCGCGGCGAGATCAAGGACTACCGCTTCTATCCGGCGGTGATGCATTCCCACGCGCGTCTGACCTACACCGCCGTGGCGGCTGCGCTGCAAGGTGAGGACGCGGCAGTCGAAGCGGATCTGCTCCCGCATCTGCGCGAGCTCGATCGGTTGTTCCGGGCGTTGCTCAAGGCGCGCGGGCGGCGCGGCGCGATCGATTTCGAGACGTCCGAGACGCGGATGGATTTCGACGAGCACGGCAAGATCAGCCGCATCGTCCCGGTGGAGCGCAACGACGCGCACCGGCTCATCGAGGAGTGCATGCTCGCGGCGAATGTCTGCGCGTCAGACATCCTGCAGCGACATGAACATCCGGCGCTGTACCGCGTACATGAAGGACCGTCGGCGGAAAAGCTCGCCGACCTGCGCGAGTTCCTGCGCGAGTTCGGCTTGCAGCTGGGCGGTGGCGAGGAACCCCGAGCGAAGGACTATGCGCAACTGCTGGAGCGCGTGAAGGCGCGCCCCGATCGCCAGCTGCTTCAGACCGCGCTGCTGCGCTCGCTGCGCCAGGCGGTGTACGCACCGGAGAACATCGGGCACTTCGGTCTGGCCTACGAGGCCTACACGCACTTCACGTCGCCAATCCGGCGCTATCCCGACCTGCTCGTGCATCGTGCGATCAAGGCGGTGCTGGCGCAGTCGCGCTACGAACCCGGGAACTGGGACGAACTGGCCGCCCACTGCTCGCAGACCGAGCGGCGTGCCGACGAGGCCACACGCGATGTCGAGGCATGGCTCAAGTGCTACTACATGCGCGAGCGTGTGGGAGAGTCGTTCCAGGCCAGCATCAGCGGGGTGGCGCCGTTCGGGATCTTCGTCGCGCTGGACGAGGTATACGTGGAAGGCATGGTGCACGTGTCGGAGCTCGGCAACGACTATTTCCAGTTCGACGCCGGGCGGCACCAGCTCCTGGGCGAGCGCAGCGGACGCCGCTTCCGGCTTTCCGACCGGGTGCGCGTGAAGCTGGTGCGTGCCGACCTCGAGACGACCCGGCTCGACTTCGTCCTTGCCGGCGATGGGCAACCCGAGCATGGCTGACCCGGGCGAGGTGCTGGCCGGATTCCACGCCGTGGTCGCGCGGCTGCGCAGCGATCCACAGAGCGTGCGCGAGATTCTGGTCGACGCGGCCCGCCGGGACGCGCGCCTGCGCGACCTGCTGGCGCAGGCTCGGGACCTGGGCGTACGGGTGAGCGCGGTGGACGAGAATCGCCTGGACGGCCTGGCAGGAGGCGGCAGGCATCAGGGCGTGGTCGCGCTGACACGGGTTGCACGCCGGGCGCTCGAGCTCGAGGATGTCCTCGACGGTGCCGGGGAGCCGCCATTTCTGCTTCTGCTCGACGGTGTGACGGACCCGCACAACCTGGGTGCCTGCCTGCGCACTGCCGACGCCCTGGGCGTACACGCCGTGGTCGTGCCCAAGGATCGCTCCGCCGGTATGAGTCCGGTGGTCGCCAAGGTTGCCAGTGGTGCGGCGGAGAGTGTCCCGCTGATTGCGGTCACCAATCTGGTACGGGCGATGGAGCAGCTCAAGGGGGCGGGGGTCTGGCTCTACGGAGCCGACGAGCACGGACAGGAGAGTCTGCTCGATCTCCAGGTTCGCGGGGCCGCGGCATGGGTACTGGGGGCCGAAGGCGCGGGATTGCGGAGACTGACCCGGGAACGCTGCGATGTGCTCGTCAGAATTCCGATGCTGGGCCGGGTAGAGAGCCTGAACGTCTCGGTGGCGGCGGCGCTGTGCCTGTATGAAACGCGTCGGCAGCGCACCGGAGGGCAGGGGTTCGGCACACGGCCTTGAGTGCGGTCCATGTGCCTGTTAAAATTTCGGATTCACTGACTGCGGCCCTGCCGGAGTTCGGTGAAAACTACACACACCTGCACCGTTAAGGTGCCGTTCCGGACGCCAGGTCCAGACGGTGTTGCGGCTCGATCAGCCCGTACCTCCCGCCCTTCATCGTGCGGAACCGGGCGGCGGCCCAGTGCAGGTGGCGGATCAAACCTTAACCGGAGAGTCGTCGCAATGCCCGCATCCATGCGTGAAATGCTGGAGGCTGGGGTCCATTTCGGACACCAGACCCGCTACTGGAACCCGAAGATGTCGCAGTTCATCTTCGGCCAGCGTAACAAGATCCACATCGTCAACCTCGAGCGCACCCTCGAGCTCTACAACGACGCGCTGAAGTACGTGCGTCAGCTGTCCGCGAACCGCGGCACGCTTCTGTTCGTCGGCACCAAGCGTCAGGCCCGCGACATCATTCGCGAGGAAGCCACGCGCTGCGGGGCGCCGTTCGTGGACTATCGCTGGCTCGGTGGCATGCTGACCAACTACAAGACGGTCAAGCAGTCGATCAAGCGCCTGAAGGACATGGAGCAGATGGTCGCCGACGGCTCGATCGAGCGTCTTGCCAAGAAGGAGCAGCTCGTCTATCAGCGTGAGCTCGAAAAGCTCAACCGCAGCCTTGGCGGCATCAAGGACATGACCAGCCTGCCGGATGCGCTGTTCGTGGTGGACGTCGGCTATCAGAAGAT
>CAYLTE010000049.1:0-21575 GCA_964386195.1 uncultured Burkholderiales bacterium
CATACCAGGGCTGCATTCCCGACGCCGCGACCACGATTCCGTCCATGCACACGCTTCCCCACAGCAGGGTGTCGCCGGACTGCAGTCGCTGCGGCTCGAGTGTCTGGACGCGATGGCTGTCCATGCCGGTACGCCAGGCGAGGCGCGCCTTGGCGCGTGCGAAATGTGCGTAGTCTGCGTCCCAGGCTGCCCGATTGATGCTGTGCTCGTGCAGGATCGCCTGCTCGAACGGGCACTCGCTCACCGCGAGCGGATCCATCACGACGATGTGCAGACAGCCGCTGTCGCCAGCCGCCGGATCGCGCATGGCGAGTTCGACGGCGGGCAGTGCGAGTGCAACGGCTGCGCGCGCCGCTTCTACATCGACCATGCGCATGGCGAAAACTCGATCCAACGAGAACGCGCGGCAAGGGATTGCCGCGCCATCCCGGAGCAATCGAGGTGCCCAAGCAAAAAAAAAACGGCGTCCGCAGACGCCGCTCAATCGACCGACCCCGCAGAATCGGTCAATCGACCGACCCCGCAGATCGGTCAACCGGGTCGGGGAGAGGTCGCGCCCAGTGGCGCACCCGTGGTGAAGGATCCCGAAGCAGGCGGCGACGTCGCTTCGTCGTGCTCGAGTCGCGACTCGGACGACGACGACCCTGGCGTGACGCCGGGCACCGTTGCACCGCTCTTGGCATAGGCCTCGAGCCGGTTGTAGAGCGTCTTCAGACTGATACCCAGGATCTCGGCCGCCCGACGCTTGACGTTGCCGCAGCTGGCCAGCGTGGCGAACGTCACCCGGCGTTCGATCTCCTCCAGCGGCGTACCGATGCGAACGGTGAGCACCTCCGCATTGTCTGGCTCGACGAAGTTGGCCGTGGCCAAATCCGGCTCGATGACTTGATCGGACATGATGAACGCGCGCTGCACGTAGTTCTTCAGTTCGCGCACGTTACCCGGCCAGGTATGTGAATAGAGCTTGGCGATGGCAGCGCGCGAGAACGTCTTGTGCGTACCCTGCTCGCGGTTGTGCTGGTCCAGGAAGTACTCGGCAAGCAACTCGATGTCGGTGCCACGCTCGCGCAGCGGCGGGATCTGGACCGGGAAGACGTTGAGCCGGTGGAACAGGTCCTCGCGCAGCCGGCCATCGGTTACCGCCTTCTCCGGATTGCGGTTGGTGGCCGCAACGATGCGCACGTCGGTGGCGATGGGTGTGGTCGTGCCCACGCGCAGGAAAGTGCCGGTCTCCAGCACGCGCAGCAACTTCACCTAGAGATCCATCGGCATCTCGGTGATCTCGTCCAGAAAGATCGTGCCGCCGTTGGCGCGCTCGAAAAAGCCCTTGTGCTGACGATCCGCACCGGTGAAGCTGCCTTTCTCGTGGCCGAACAGTTCGCTCTCGATCAGCTGGGGCGAGACTGCACCGCAGTTGATCGGGAGGAAGGGATGGCGCTTGCGCCGGCTCATCTCGTGGATGGTCTCTGCGCACACTTCCTTGCCGCTGCCGCTCTCGCCGATCAGCAGTACGGTGGCCGAGGTCGGGGAAACACGCGCGAGTTGCTCGTACAAGGTCTGCATCGCGGGCGAGTTGCCCAGAATGTGGCCGAAGCGGCCGAGCTTGCGCAACTCCTCGCGCAATTCGCCGATCTCGGCGTGCAGGTCGGCGCTGCGCGGGACGCGATCGAGAATCGCCTTCAGCCGGCTCACGTCGATCGGCTTGAGGAGGTAGTCGGTCGCGCCGGCGCGCAGTGCGCGGATGGCGCTTTCCATGCTCGCGTGTCCGGTGATCACCACGACTTCGGTGTTCTCCGGTGCCTCCAGGTCGGCTACCAGGCTGGTGCCCTCGCCGTCGGGAAGCTGCAGGTCTGTAAGAAGTACATCGGGAACGTGGCGGACCAGATGCGATCTCGCACTGCGCAAAGTGTCCGCCTTGGATACGGTGAAGCCCTCGGCTTTGGCGAGTTCCGCCAACGATTCAACAGTTTCGCGATCGTCGTCGACGATCAGTATGTGCGGCATGAAGCGAGCCTCCTGGTAACTATTCTGGTCATGGCCCGGACCCTCGAGTCGGCCTAGACTGCATACAAGAGCAGGACCTGGTCCACGCGCGAAACGCGCGTAAGCCCTTGTATCTTTTACCCTCGCCAGTGCCCGCATCCATGTAATTCATACACGGATGCGGTATTTTTTACCGATGAAAGTCAACGAATCCGTGACAACATCGGGCAAGACACGATCGTTCTAACCATTGATCACCTCCCCGCCGTTCGGGTGAAGGATCTGCCCGGACATGTACGACGCGGCATCGCTCGCCAGGAACACGAAACACGGCGCGACCTCGTCGGGCTGACCGGGCCGCCCCAACGGGACGTTCGCACCGAACCGTTCCACCTTTTTCTCGTCGAACGAGGCCGGGATCAGCGGAGTCCAGATGGGCCCGGGCGCCACCCCATTCACCAGTATCCCCTTCTCGGCCAATGAAAGGGAGAGGGAGCGGGTGAAGGAGACGATCGCTCCCTTGGTCGACGAGTAATCGAGCAGATGCGGACTTCCACGATACGCCGTGACAGACGTGGTGTTGATGATGCGCGCACCCGACCCGAGATGAGGCAGGGCCGCGCGTACCAGATAGAACATGGAGAAGACGTTCGTGGCAAACGTGCGATGAAGTTGCGGCGCATCGATGTCGGCGATGCTCTCGCAGGGATGCTGCTCGGCCGCGTTGTTGACGAGGACATCGAGCCGACCCATTGTGGCAAGGGTGCGTCTGACCAGGTCCTGGCAGGCCGATTCTTCGGACACGTCGCAGCGTACCGCCTCGCAGCGCCGCCCCTCCGCCTCGATCGCCGTGCGCGTCGCGGAAGCATCTTCGGTTTCCTCGACATAGGCGATGGCGACGTCAGCCCCTTCCTTCGCGAAGGCGATCGCCACGGCTCGCCCGATCCCGCTATCGCCACCCGTGATGAGGGCCACCTTTCCTCGAAGTCGGCCGGAGCCGACGTAGTGGCGTCCCCACGATTCAGGCGCCGGCTGCATCTCGTCCTCGCGACCGGGCTGCCGATCCTGGTGCTGCGGCGGAAGCGTCTTCTCCTGCTCGCTCATGCTGCGTGTCTCCTCGATGGACGACCAGCCGATTCGCAAGCGGCATTCCATCGCGGCACCCGGGTTGCTCAGGGAATCTTCAGCGGCACCGATATGTCATAGTGCTGGACAAAAGCACTCCTACAGGTTACTTTTGACTCTCGAAAGACGTGCGTAAATACATGACGTTGAAGGTTTGGCGCTGGTTCTCGATTCTGCTCACCGCGCTGCTGGTGAGCCTGTGCTTCGCAGAGCTCTGGGATTTGCCCGCCCGCCTCGCAATGCAGGGGCGCAATTGGCTGTACGCGATGAATATGCGCGAAGCGCTGCTGGATGGTGCGGCAGGGCCGCTGCTCCAGATCGCGACGGTGGGGGCGGCATTCGTCCTGCTCGGCATGGTTCGTGAAGATGCGAGGTCGTTCTGGTGGTCGCTGGCGGCCGCCATCACCCTTCTGCTCGCATTCATCGTATGGTGGGCATTCGTCTATCCGGTGGAGATGCGCGTGAGCAACCTCACCCCAGCATCGCTGCCGGTGAACTGGGAGTCGCTGCGTGTACGCTGGGAAGCCGGACAGGTCGCGCGCGCCGCACTCGCAATCGCCGCACTGTGCACGCTGGTGGTCTCGGCACTGTTCTCTCGCCCGTCGCGACGCGGACGCCGACGCAGCCGCTATTTCCTGATCACCTGAGCGCGTCGGGGCGGTCGCCGTGACCGCCCTCGAATTCGATCTCGCGCAGCTGTTCGCGCTGCGCGTCTCTCCGCTCGAGCTGTTCGTCCGCGGCTCCGCAGTCTACTGGTTCCTGTTCCTCATCTTCCGCATCGTATTGCGCCGGAATGTCGGCTCGATTGCGATCGCCGACGTACTCGTACTGGTGGTGATCGCCGACGCTGCGCAGAACGCGATGGCAGGCGGCTACGACAGCGTGTCCGAAGGGTTCGTGCTGGTGGGAACGATCGTGGGCTGGAACGTCGCACTGGACTTCGCCGCGTATCGGTTCGCATGGCTGCGTCGCGTGCTGGAGCCCCCGCCGCTGTTGCTCGTGCGCGACGGCAGGCTGCTTCGTCACAACCTGCGCAGGGAGTTCCTCACCGAGGAGGAAGTGATCTCCAAGATACGCGAGAAAGGCGTCGAGCAGCTTGACGAAGTCAAGCAGGCCTACATGGAGGGGGACGGTAACATCAGCGTCATCAGGAACGGGAAGTGAGGCGGATCGCTCCCGTACCGCTGGCCCATAGACTGATCGCCAACACGCCCGCATAGGCGCCCAGCGCCGCACCGAATGCGAGCGCCGGCAGTGCCGGCACGAGCAGCCCGGTTGCCAGCGCACCCGCCGCAGCGCCTAGCGTAAAGCCTCCGACCAGCGCGCCCGCGCTCGGCTCGAGCCCGAGCAGGGCCTCGACTTCGGCCTGGCGCGCGGATTCGATATCCGGAGCATCGGCACCCAAGCCGGAGGGTGCTGCGCGGAGGAAACCATCGCTGGCAGCGTGGCCGATGGCCGTTTCCTTTGCGCGCGCGCGCGCCGCTGCGCCGAACTCGCGTTCGAACGCCAGTACCGATTCATCCAAGAGTGAGTACATCGCTAAGGCTCCCCTGAGGCGGCATCTGGTCAGCAGCCGGCGTGCCCGCTCACCGCCGGCACCGGGCGCTGCCGGCATGGCGGTTGCGGCACGCGCTCGGAGTTTCCCTGGGGACGAACTGCCATGCAGCTGGTGCGCGAATCGGTGAGCGCAGAGAAGTGGGACGAGGCGCGCAACATCCTGGCAATACGCCTGGACAATCTCGGCGACGTGCTGATGACCACGCCGGCCCTGCGGGCGATCAAGGAGTCCGATCCGCGACGGCACCTTACGCTGCTGGCCTCCGACGCCGGCGCGGAAGCAGCTCGCTACGTACCCGAGATCGACGATGTGATCCGCTACGACGCCGCCTGGGTGAAGAGCGTCTGGCAGGCTTCTTCGCTGGCTGGACTGCGTTGCCTGAGCCAGCTGACGGAGGGACGCTTCGACGCGGCCATCGTCTTCACCGTGTATTCGCAGAGCGCGCTGCCCGCCGCCACCATGGCGTGGCTCGCCGGCATTCCGCTGCGTCTGGCGCACGTACGCGAGAATCCCTACCAGTTGCTCACCGATTGGGTAAAGGAGCCGGAACCGGACACGGGAATACGCCACGAGGTGAGGCGACAGCTCGATCTCGTGGCGGGCGTTGGTTTCTCGACCACGAACGACCATCTTTCCTTCGCAGTGGACACCACCGAGCACCTCTCGGCGATGGACAAGCTGGAGGAAGCGGGCATCGACATCAGCCGCCCCTACATCGTCGTGCATCCCGGCGCGACCGCGCCGTCGCGACGCTATCCCGCGGCGCAGTTCGCCCAGGCGATGCGGATGATCGCCGCCCACGTCGATCATCAGTTCATCGTCACCGGAGGCGTCGAGGAGCGGGCGCTGGTCGAGACGGTGCGCCTGCACGGCGCCCACGGCGCAATCGGCATGGCCGGCCATTTCGACCTGGGGGAGCTGGCGGCGGTGATCCAGCGAGGCGCCCTGCTGATCGCCAACAACACCGGCCCCGTACACATCGCGGCAGCGCTGGGCACACCGGTGGTGGATCTCTACGCGCTGACCAATCCGCAGCACACGCCATGGCGCGTACTCTCTCGCGTGCTGTTCCACGACGTTCCTTGCAAGTACTGCTACAAGAGCGTG
Organism: uncultured Burkholderiales bacterium; assembly: GCA_964386195.1. Taxonomy (GTDB): domain Bacteria; phylum Pseudomonadota; class Gammaproteobacteria; order Burkholderiales; family SHXO01; genus SHXO01. The sequence goes on from CAYLTE010000049.1 coordinate 5,774, forward strand.
TGCCCGGAGCAGCATCACGCCTGTCTGCGCGAAGTCAAGCCGGAGGCGGTGGCGCACGCAGCGCTGGAGCTGCTCGACACGCTCGAGCAAAGGCGCGACAACGTGCTGCCGATGCCGCGGCGTCGCCCGCATCCCGCGCATGCGGGCGGGGCACGCGCCTGAGCGCCGAACACCGGGCACCGCGCCGGGGCATGTACACGCTCGGCATCAACGCAGCGTTCCACGACTCGTCAGCCTGCCTCGTGCGAGACGGCCGCGTCGTTGCGGCCGCCGAGGAGGAGCGCTTCACGCGCATCAAGCACGCCAAGCGCCCCGTGCCCTTCTCCGCCTGGGAACTCCCGTGGCACGCCATCGCGTACTGCCTGACCGAAGCGAACCTCGATCTCGCGCAGGTCGACCACGTGGCATACGCACTCGACCCCAGCCTGCTCGACGGGGATGCAGAGGGCGCCAGCATCCGGCTGCCGCTCGAGCCGTCCGCCCGTGCAGTGGAGGATGTGTTGGGTTCGCCGTGGGATCCGCTTTTCCGCGCCTACGTGATCAATGCGCCCAGGCAGCTTGCCGGGGGCGCGCCCCATCACCTTGCCCGGCGGTTCCGGGGGCTGCAGCCCGAGCCGCCGTATCGCTGGCACTTCGTGGAGCACCACGCTGCGCACGAGGCGAGCGCTTATCTCGCCGCGCCGTTCGAGCGCATGGCCGTGATGACGCTCGACGGTCGGGGCGAGCGCGCCACCACGACCTTCGGTGCCTATCGAGACGGGCGCTACCGTCGCTTGAGGCAGGTCGACTTCCCTCACTCTCTCGGGTTGCTGTACGAGGAGGTCACCACCTATCTCGGATTCCTGCACTCCTCCGACGAGTACAAGGTGATGGCGCTCGCCAGCTACGGCGAACCGCGGCACGTGGACGCGTTCCGCAGCCTGGTACAGCTCGACGGCCAGGGCGGCTATCGCGTTGCCGCCTCGAGGCTCGAAGACATGTTCGGGCCTGCGCGGGAACGTGGCGAAGCGATCGGGCAGCGTGAGTTCGACATCGCCGCATCGCTGCAGGCGGTGCTGGAGCAGACCGTTCTGGAACTGGCGGCATGGCTGCGCGAGACCACCGGCGAGCGGGCGCTCGCGCTGTCGGGAGGCGTGGCGCTCAACTGCGTGATGAATGCACGGCTGCGCGACAGCGGCCTGTTCGAAGCGATCTGGGTGCAGCCGGCAGCCGGCGACGCGGGGACGGCGCTGGGCGCCGCGCTGCTGGTGGACTTCGAGATCCGGGGCGAGCGCGGCTGGAAGATGGAGCACGCGTACTACGGGCCGGGCTACTCGGACCAGGAGATCGAATCGCTGCTGCGCTGGAGCAAACTGCCCTGGCGTGCGAGCGATCGCCTCGAGGAGGAGACTGCCGCCCTGCTCGCAGGCAACCGCATCGTGGGTTGGTTCCAGGGCCGCATGGAGTTCGGCCCACGCGCGCTCGGCGCGCGGTCCATCCTCGCCTCCCCGCTCGAGGCATCGATGCAGGCGCGCCTGAACCAACTGAAGGATCGCGAGGACTTCCGGCCGGTGGCACCCGTGGTCCTGCAGGATCGCATCGGCGAGTGGTTCGAGCCGGCGCACGCTGAGGCTTCGGTCGCGCCCTTCATGACCTTCGTACACCGCGTACGCAAGGATCGCGCACGACGCATCCCCGCCGTGACGCACGTGGATGGCACTGCGCGCGTGCAGACCGTTGCGCTGGCGCAGAATCCGCGCTACTACGAGACGATCCGCCACTTCGGCGAGCGCACCGGCGTCCCGGTACTGGTCAACACCTCGTTCAACAGCCGTGGCGACCCCATCGTGTGCACGCCGCGCGATGCGCTGGAGTCGTTCTGGAGCACGCCGCTCGATGCGCTCGTCATCGGCCGATACATCCTCGAGAAACCCGGGGCCTGAATGGAACCCCGTGTCTCCGTGGTGGTGCCCACGTATCGAAGGCTAGGCCTGCTCGAGCGCTGCCTGAAGGCGCTGGAGAGCCAGACGATCGGCCGCGAAAAATACGAAGTCCTCGTCGTCGACGATGCCCGCGAGGATCACGTTCGGGCGCGCGTCCAGGCGCTCGCCGCTGCCTCGTTCATCGTCGTGCGCTATCTGCGGCCACCCCCCGGACATCGGGGACCGGCCGCTGCCCGCAACGTCGGCTGGCTGGCTGCACGCGGTGAGATCGTGGCGTTCACGGACGACGATACGATCCCCGCGCCCGACTGGCTCGAACGCGGTTTGGAGGCCATGCGGGGCGGTGCCATGGCCGCGTCCGGACAGGTACGCGTACCCACACCGAGGCGGCCCACGGACTACGAGCGTAACGTCAAGGGGCTCGAGCATGCCGAGTTCGCCACCGCAAACTGTTTCGTGCGGCACGAGGCGCTGATACGCATCGGCGGCTTCGACGAGCGCTTCCGCAGGGCCTGGCGCGAGGACTCCGATCTGCACTTCGCGCTGCTCCAGCACTACGGCAGCGTGGCGCGGGCGCACGATGCCATCGTGCTGCATCCGGTACGCCCCGCCGGGTGGGGGATCAGCCTGCGCGAGCAGGCGAACGTGCTGTACGACGCACTGCTGTACAAGAAGTACCCGGTGCTGTACCGAACGCGCATCCGGCGCGTGCCGCCGTGGAGCTATTACTTGGCGACGGTCGCGGCCTTGTGCGCCCCGCTCGCCGCACTCGCCGGCCACATCGGCACGGCACTGTGCTTCGCCGTCGTGTGGGTGTCCGTCACGCTGCGGCTCGCCCTCGGGCGGTTACGCGGGACTTCCCGGGCGCCGTCCCACCTGCTGGAAATGCTGGCCACTTCTGCGCTCATTCCGCCGCTGAGCGTGTACTGGCGCCTGGCCGGCGCGCTTCGCTTCCGCGCGCCGTTCGTCTGAAGGGCTTGCCGTGCGCGTTCGCATTGCGCTGTTTCGCGCCTTGCAACTCGGTGACGTGCTCACCGCCCTTCCCGCCCTGCGCGCCATGCGCGTGTGCTTCACGCACGCGCACCTGACGCTGGTGGCGCAACCCTGGGCGATCGAACTGCTTCGCCGCCTGCCCTGGCTGGACGATTTCATCGCCTTTCCCGGCCATCCGCTGCTCCCCGAGCAGGCGCACGACGCCGCGGCGCTCGAACGCTTCGAGCGTGAGGTGCGTGCCCGCCGATTCGACCTGGCGGTGCAGATGCACGGCGATGGCCGGATCACCAATGGCATCGTGGCTGGCTTCGGCGCGCGCCTGCTCGCAGGATTCCATCCCTCCGGGGAAGCGAGCCCCGATCCGGCGCACTTCATCCCCTGGCCGCAGAGCGGCCGCGAAGTCGAGCGCCTGATAAGGCTGCCGCTCCATCTGGGCGCCTCGCAACCGGACACGTTGGTGGAGTCCCTGGCCATCCTGCCCGCGGACCGCGCCGCGCTCGAGCTCATCTGGCCTGGACCGCATCCACCTTACGTATGCGTTCACCCCGGCGCACGCTTCCCCTCGAGGCGCTGGCCCGCCGAGCGCTTCGCGCAGGTGGCGCACGCACTTCGCCAGCAGGGATTCGCCGTGGTCGTCACCGGTAGTTCGGGCGATTCCGAGGCGGTGTCGCGCATGCTGGACTCGGCCCCAAAAGACGCGGTCGATCTTTGCGGGCGAACGAACTTCGGTGCATTGACCGCGCTGCTTGCCGGTGCCTGCCTGCTCGTGGCCAACGACACCGGCGTGTCGCATCTGGCGGCAGCGCTTCGCACACCGAGCGTGATCGTCTGCTGTGGCGGCGACGCGGCACGCTGGGCGCCGGTGGACGAGGACCGGCACCGGGTCCTTGCCCACCCGGTGGGCTGCCGGCCGTGCATGCACCTGCACTGCCCCACCTCTCACGAATGCGCGCTCGGGGTGAAGGCCGCCGCGGTCATCGAGCAGACACGCATCCAGCTCTCGCGCGACTACACCAAGGAGACCCTGCATGCGACGTGAACGACCGCTGCGCGTGCTCACCTGGCAGGTGCATGGGAACTATCTGTACTACCTCACCCAGACGCCACACGAGTTCTTCGTCGTCACCGATGTCCAGCGCACGCCCGGATACGGCGGCCTGGGCGGCGCCCTGCCCTGGGGAGACAACGTCCACGAGGTCGCGCTGGAACGATTGCGCCAGGAGTCCTTCGACGTCGTGCTCTATCAGTCGCGACGCAACTACGACGTGGACCGATTGGTGCAGTTGTCCGACGAGCAGCGGCTGCTGCCCGGCATCTTCCTGGAACACGATCCGCCTCAGCAGCACCCCACCAACACCCAGCACTTCGTGGACGATCCGGCGGTCCTGCTCGTGCACGTGACGCACTTCAATGCGCTGATGTGGGACAGCGGCCGCTCCCCGACCCGCGTGATCGAGCATGGGGTGAAACCACCACGCCCGGCGCACTACGATGGCACCCTGGCGCGCGGCATCGTCGTGGTCAACCATCTCGCACGGCGCGGCCGCCGGCTCGGCGCGGACGTGTTCGCACGCGCACGGGAGAAGATCCCACTCGACCTCGTCGGCATGGACGCCACCGCACTCGGTGGACTGGGAGAGATCGCCAACGATGAGCTGGCAACCTTCGTCGCACGCTATCGCTTCTTCTTCAATCCGATCCGCTACACCAGCCTCGGGCTCGCGGTGATCGAGGCGATGATGGCTGGCGTGCCGGTGGTCGCGCTGGGCACCACGGAGATGGCGACGGTCATCGACGACGGCGTGAATGGCTACGTCGGGACCGACATCGATCGGCTGATCGACCGCATGCAGGAGCTGATCGACGACCCCGCCCTGGCTCGTCGCCTGGGGGCAGCGAGTCGCGATTATGCGCTGGCGCGATTCGGCATCGCGCGCTTTGCGCGCGAGTGGGACGAGACCTTGCGCAGCGTCATCGTCTGAGCCTGACTCGGGAGATGCTGGCGGCGCCCGTTATTCAGAGCAGCGCGGCGAGAACCGCCGCGCGCGTCACGTTCTGTCTGACTTTGCGATTCATCTCCTGCTCCTTACGATTGAACGCAGCAACGTCACTGCTGCGATCAACCGTGCAGACGCCATGCCGGAGCGGTTGCGCCGATCAGCTCACCTCCACCAGCGCTGGCCCTCCATGGTCTCCTCGTCGCTGTGCGACTGGGATGCGATCAGCCAGCCGATGAGCAGACCCACGCCAGCTGCCACTGCGAGGGCGCTGAACGGCCACTTCTGGATGTAGCCGGAGGTCGAGTCCACCATCTGGCGCGAGCGTTCGTGCGCACTCGTCACGGTCTCTCCAAGACGCTGTTTCGCGTGCGCAAGAGAATCGCGCATGCCCGCCGCCGCCCGTGAATAGCTATCCGATCCGTTTCCGCGGTGCCGCGATTCCGAAGTGGGAAATTGGAAGTCCTCGCGTTCGTTCATGTCCGTCTCCTTTTTCGGTTGTTGGCCTTCGCTCGATGCCGCAATCGGGGCGGCAGCACGCCGCGTGCCCGCACACGGCACATCGCTTGCCGAATTGAGGTTGGCGATTCGCTCGCGCTGCGGGCGGATAGGCATTTCGATCACTCAATCCAGATTGCAGGAGACATCAGATGGCGAACGATCCGAAGAGCACGGGTGGCACGCGCGACGACAAGACAGGCACGGGCGCGAGCGGCACCAACGCAGGCTTCGGCGGCGGAAGCAGCGCTGGCGCAGGGTATGCGGGATCGCGCGGCACAACTGGTAGCGCGGGTGGTGGCTATAGCGGCAGCAGCTCCGGCGGCACGAGCGGGTCCACGGGCGGAACGTCCCGAGGCACCGGCCAGGGCGGACAAGGCGCAAGGATCCAAGGCGAAGGGCAGTACGAGAACACGTCCGGACCCGGACCTCGGCTGATGACCGCCAGCACGCTGGAAGGCGACAAGGTCGTCAACCGACAGGGCGAAGACCTGGGCGAGATCGACGAGATCATGCTGGACGTACCGCGCGGACGCATCGCCTACGCGGTGATGTCGAGCGGCGGCTTCCTGGGCATGGGAGAGAAGCTGTTCGCGATTCCGTGGAGCGCGCTCACGCTCGACACCGACAACAAGTGCTTCGTGCTCGATGTCGACAAGCAGCGCCTGAAGGACGCTCCCGGCTTCGACAAGGACAGTTGGCCGAGCATGGCCGACACCGAGTTCGACACCAGGGTGCACAGCTACTACGGCACCCGCCCCTATTGGGAATGATGCGCTTAACCGGGGCCGCATTCGCGGCCCTTTCCATTACTCGAAGGAGAACGAAGATATGAAGTACACAGTCCATGGCGTATCGGCACTCGCCCTGGTGGCGGCACTGGCGGTCACCGGCTGCAACCGTACGGACGACGACGTCGATACCACTGCAGTCGACCCGAATCCCACGATCCCCGAGGACACGGCGCAAGCACCTGCGACGGTTCCTCAGACCGATACCACCCCGGATTCCGCAGGCATGGGCGAGCAGGCCGGAGCAGCGCTGGACGACGCTGCCGTGACGGCTAAGGTGAAGGCGGCACTGCTGGCGACCGACGGCATCAGCGGCACCGATATATCGGTGGAAACCCAGCAGGGGCGCGTCATCCTGAGCGGCAGAGTGCCCGACCAGATGCAAGCCCAGCGCGCCGAGGAAGTCGCGGAAAGCATCGAGGGCGTGATGTCGGTGGAGAACCGCATCGAAGTGGCAGCGGGCTGAGCCTCGCCGCTCGAAGGCTGTGGGCCGGCGAAGAGCCGGCCGGAGGTTCTCTCCTCACCCCCGAGGGAGGGCCTCTTTTTGTCGCGTCACACGGATGGGCGTCCTTCTCACTGACGGTGTCATGTGGAGTGCGGCAAGAAATGCTTGCGTCAAGCACGTGGAACCGCCAAACGAAAAGGCCGCCGCCGGAGTCCTCCTCCGTTGCGGCGGCCAGGTTAGCGGAAGCGTCCGGCGAGCCTTAAGCCGCGCGCGAGAGCCGCTTGAAGTCGGCAATGCAGATCAGTGCAGAAATGCCGACGAGGACGTATACGATACGGGAGAGCACAGACATCTCACCGAACAGCGCCGCGACGAGGTCGAACCCGAACAGGCCGACCAGGCCCCAGTTCAGCCCGCCGACGATCAGAAGCACCATCGAGATGATCGCCAGCGTGCCCAGCGTCGAGCGTCGTCCGGTCGCGGTGGTTCCGTCCACGTTCACGTGTTCCATGCGTAGCCTCCGGTCAGGGAATCCATGAGGCGCCGCAGGCAACGTGCCGGCTCCTAATCCTGCATGCCGTCGTCCTTCTGACGCAGCGCCGGATCCTCCTCCTTCGCGTGGGAGCGTCCCTCGCGTTCCGCGGCCTCCATCTCGCGCGCTTCCTTCTCGCTGCCAGGTGCGGCCTTGCGCGCAGCCTGCTTCACCTTCCCGTCCTCGACGAACTCCCGGGTGGCGTCGTTGTACTGCTTCGTACCCGTGTAGCTGCCTTCGCCTTCGATCCGATCGTTGTGCTGCTTGTCCTTGCCTGTCTGTGCCATGGTTCGTGACCTCCTGATGTGAACGCTCGGCGTTCGATGGCCCGCGTTCCGCAATCGGCGTGCCGCACCGCACGAGGTCATCTCCCCCTGCGATCACTCTATGAAGCCGGCGGTCACACCTCATGCAGCGATGAAATCCCGTAGCGCCATAGCGGAAGGACGGGTAATCCCTTATACCGTACCCTGCAAAATGTACAGTATCGCCAGGTTGTGGCATTGGACGTGCGCGCGCGCCAGGTTGCGATCAACATGAAAATTGGCAACGTCCTTAATGGGTTGTGAATGTTCTTCGGGGAGCCCCTCGCTGGCATGGGCATTGCCAAAGCCCGGAGGCCAACTAGAACGAGGAGGCCTTTCGTGGAACGTACCCTGTCACTCAAGACAAGGCAGACGCTTGCGCTGTCGCCGAGGCTGCAGCAGTCCGTGCGTCTTCTCCAGCTTTCTGCGCTGGAGTTTGCACAGGAGATCCGTCAGGCACTGGTGAGCAATCCATTCCTCGAAGAGGAGGACGTCGAGGAACCGCAGGCTCCCGGCATCGCCGGCACGCACGACGAGCCCGCTGCGGCAGACGCGCCGCCGGAAGAACCGCCGGCGACGGCAACCGACGACAGCTACGACGCCGGCCCACAGCTGTCCGATTCCTACAGCGAACGTTCGAGCAGCACGCGCAACGGCGACGACTCGGAGTCCGACTGGACCGACTGGATCGAATCGGCAGTGAGCCTGCGCGATCACCTGCGCAGCCAGCTGATGATCGCGCAGCTCGAACCCCGCGATCGTGCACTGGCGCACGTCATCATCGAGGCGCTGGACGACGATGGCTATCTGCGTCAGAGCCTGGAAGAACTCGCCACGGCGATGGCCGACAGCGACCTCCAGCCCCCGGTCGAGGCGGACGATCTGCGCTCCGCCTTGCGCCTGGTGCAGTGCCTGGAACCTTGCGGCGTGGGTGCACGCGACCTCGCCGAATGCCTGGATCTGCAGCTGCAGGCGCTTCCTGACGATACGCCATACCGGGAACTCGCGCGGCGCGTCGCCCGCGAGCATCTGCCGCTCGTCGCACGGCGTGAAGTCGCCCGGCTGCAACGCATCGAGAACTGCGACGAGGACGCGCTGCGCCATGCGCTGGCGCTGATCCGCAAGCTCGATCCTCGGCCCGGCACCCAGTACGGCGACGACGGTGTGCGCTACATCGTCCCCGACGTCATCGTTCGAAAGATCCGAGGCAAGTGGACATGCACGGTGAATCCGGCGGTGCTGCCGCGAATCCGCGTGAATCGCGTGTACGCCGACATCTTTCGACGCAGTCCCCGGGATGGTGGCTCCCCGCTGAGTCAGCAGCTTCAGGAAGCGCGCTGGCTTATTCGCAACGCCGAACAGCGCTTCGCCACCATCCAGCGCGTGGCGGAAGCCATCGTCGAACGGCAGAAGAAGTTCCTCGACTACGGCGAGGTGGCGATGCGTCCTCTCGCGCTGAAGCAGATCGCCGACGAACTCGGCCTGCACGAGTCGACCGTGTCGCGCGTGACCAACAACAAGTACATGTCCACGCCGCGAGGACTGTTCGAGTTCAAGCACTTTTTCTCCCGGCAGCTTTCCACCTCCAGCGGCGGCGTGTGCTCGGCGACTGCGATTCGCGCGCTGATCCGGGAACTGATCGAGGCAGAGAAGCCGGAGGAGCCATTGTCGGACGCCCGCTTGGCGGAGATGCTGGCCGAGCAGGGCGTGCGTGTCGCCCGCCGCACGGTTACGAAGTACCGGCGCTTGATGCAGTTGCCCAACGTGGAGTTACGGCGGCTGAGCTAATGCGCGAGGGCGAAGCGCTACGGCGAGGATCCCTCCGCTTCCCGTCGGGATGACACCTCCATGCTGTCATTCCAAGAGGCGCCGTCAGCGCCGCAAGAATCGTCGCCGTAGCGCTCCCGCCCTCGGCTTCGCTGCGGGATAACGCCTCACGGTGTCATTCCGAGAGGCGCGTTAGCGCCGCGAGGAATCCACGCCGTAGCGCTCCGCAGACCGCGTCTGCGCGTTCCGCTCCCTCAGTCGTCGTCGCGCCGCTCACCCACTTCGTGACCGACCACACCGCCGACTGCGGCGCCGGCAGCGGTTCCCAGTGCGCTACCGCCCGAGACCGCCGCCCCGCCTGCCGCGCCGGCGCCTGCCCCGATCACCGCGCCCTTTTCCGAGTCGTCCAGCTTGTCCCACGTCGAGCACCCACCCAAGCCAAGCACGGCGGCCAACACTACCATCGATGCCAATAACTTGTTCATACCGCCCTCCTCATTGGAGTCGTTCACGGCCCACATTCGGCAATGCGCATGCCGCTATCGTCGGCACAAGGGTTGCTGTCGGTCGGGGCTGACCAATCACGAAGGAGTGCACACATGAACGATTTCGTATCCGACATCAAGGCAATCCGCGAGCGCGCACGCCGCCACATCGAGGAAGGTGCGGTCACGCCCAGCTACGGAGCAGACCGGGACGTCGTCGTGCGTCTCCTCAATGAGGCACTGGCCACCGAACTCGTCTGTACGCTGCGTTACAAGCGCCACTACTTCACTGCCCGAGGTCTGACCTCGGCAGGTGTCGCGGGAGAGTTCCTTGAGCACGCGAACGAGGAGCAGGCACACGCCGACCAGATCGCCGAACGCATCGTGCAGCTTGGCGGCGAACCGGACTTCTCCCCCGATGGTCTGGCTGCCCGCAGCCACGCGGAGTACGTGGAAGGCACCTCCCTGCCCGAGATGATCAAGGAGGATCTGGTCGCCGAGCGGATCGCCATCGAGAGTTATCGCGACATCGTCCAGTACCTGGGCAACAACGACCCGACCACGCGACGTCTCATGGAAGAGATTCTGGCCAAGGAGGAGGAGCACGCCGAGGATCTGCTGAGCCTGATCCAGGAACTGCAGCTCGACCTCGCACGCGGTCAGCAGCAGGGAAGCACGAAGCCGTAGTCGGCTATAGGAGGTATTCCCAGCGGCGCGCGAACCACTCCTTGATGCGCGCCGCCATGCCGCGGCGCGCCCACGCCTGCGGATCGATCTCGGTCGAGTGCTCCACGTCGAAGCGGAACAATTCCTCCATCTGCTGCGCGAACTCGGCATCGAGAACGATCACGTTCGCCTCCGCGTTGTGGACGAAGCTGCGCCAGTCCACGTTGGTCGACCCCACGGTGGACCACACGCTGTCTATCACCGCAGTCTTGGCGTGTAGCAGGGCATCGCGACGCTCGAAGATGCGTACACCGGCATCGAGCAGCGTCTGGTAGTGGGAGCGACCCGCGTACAGCGGCGCCCAGAAGTCGCTCACGCCCGGCAGGGCGAGTTGAACGTCGACGCCGCGACGGGCAGCATCGACCAGCGCCTCCATGGTGCGCGGATCCGGAACGAAATAGCCGACGGTCAGATAGATGCGCCGGTCCGCCCGTTCGATTGCAGACAGCAGCGATGCGTAGATCTCGCTCTCGCCCGGCTCGCCGGCCGCGACGCGCATCACCTTCTTGCCCTGGGCGTTCAGCTTCGGGAAATATTTCGCCCCCGCCTCGTCCAGCGCGCCGCACTGCGCTTCCCAGGCATCGAGAAACAGGCGCTGGAGATCCGCCACGATGGGCCCCCGAGCCTCGATGTGCGTGTCGCGCCAGCCGGACTTCTCCGGGTCCTTCTGCCGCCTTCTCGAGAACGAGCTCGAGGCGTAAACCTCGCTGATATTGATTCCCCCAGTGAAGGCGACTTTCCCATCGACCACCAGGATCTTGCGGTGGTCGCGATTATTGAGACGCCAGCCGCGCTTGGCCTTGAGAGGGTTGACCGGGTTGTACTCGCACAACCCAACGCCGATTTCGCGCAATTCGTCGAAGTACCAGGCCGGGGTGGTGAGCGTTCCGACGGAGTCGAACATGACGTTCACCCGCACGCCCTCCGCACGCTTCCTCGCCAGAAGTTCGGCCAGCTCTATCCCGACCGGATCGGCATCCAGGATGTAGGTCTCGAGATTGACATGGTCGCGCGCAGCGGCGATCGCGTCGAACATCGCATCGTGCGTAACGGGCCCGTCGACCAACAGCCGGGCCGCATTGCCGATGCGCAGCGGAGCACTGACGATTCCTTCGAGCGCGCGCAGGTGGTGGGCGAGCAGATCGCCGGGCGCCTGCTTCTCGAGGGCGTGAATGACTTGTTTGGAACGCTTGGGAGGAAGCGGGCCGCTCGGCCCGTGCACTTCCGGAAGCGGAGCGTTCTGCGCCTGGACGGCACCCGGCTCAGGCGGAGCGGGAGAAGGCGGTAACGCAGCGCAGGCGCCGAGCAGCGCGGCCGCGAGCGCGATAGCCGAGCTGCTGGAACGCGCGTAGGAGATGGCCCCGGACCCGTGCTCGCAGCGTGCATCGGGTCCGGAGTACATCTGCAAACCTCAGCTCTGCGGCTTGATCTGCAGGTCGTTCTGGACGGACTCGACTCCGGACACGTCCTTGGCGATGCTCTCGGCCTTTGCGCGCTGGCTTTCGTTGTCGACGAAGCCGGTGAGCTGCACCACGCCGCGGTAGGTGGTCACGTTCACTGCCAGCCCGCTGACGTCCTCGTCCTTGAGCAGTGCAGTCTTCACCTTCGCGGTGAGTGTGCTGTCGTCCACGGTCTCACCGGCGGAGCGCCGGGTGTCGGTAGGCGTGCAGCCCTGGATCTGCGCGGCGCCGAATCCGGCCACGAGCAGCACAACGAGAATGCGTAGGAACCTCATCGGTCGAACCCTCCGTCATGTTATTTCGGATGAATGTCCGTGCGGATGCGCAGACGACCGACCTACAGCAACCGCTGTGCCGCGGTTGCCGGCAACGACTCATTCGCGAAAGCGTGGGACCGTCAGGATCCGGCGACCGGGCGCGACATCCAGTTCGATGTCATGGACACGGGCGGCCAGCAGTGCGAGGGTTTGACGCAGGGGCCGGCGCACGTGGACTTCCACCGGCGCGAACTCCGCCTCACGAATCTCGACCGCGATGCGCCACGCAGCCTCTCCGGCCTCTTCGATCGACACCACGATGCGGCCGCGGTCGGTCAGCACCGTAGCCGCATCGCTCAAGATCAGGCGCAGCAGCGCACGTGAGGCGTTGGCGCCTATTGCGGCGTGCACGCGAGTTTCAGGCAGAAGCGTTTCCACGCGCTGCACTCCGATCTCGTCGGCCAGCGAGCGCACCAGGCCGCACAGTTCCACCGGCTGGTCGCCGGGGATGGCGAACGCGTCGCGTCCGATATCGGAGATCTCCTGTGCAAGTTCGGTCTGCTGCGCGATGGACCGGCGGATGCCGTCGACCGCACGCACTGCGGTGGGATCGGTTACCCGCTCCAGGATGTGCGTCCACACGCTGATGCCGTTGATGGTGGCGCGCGAGTCGTGTGAAAGCGCGGAAAGCAGCGAAGCGAGGAGTGCTTCGATCGGTTCTCGAGTCACGGAAGCCATGCCCGCCACCTTATCACGCGGGCACGCCGTGTACGATCGGGGGACTGCCCGAATGCGATGGAGTGTGCGAAGACCTCAGCCCACTGAAGGCCGAGCATCCGTCGCGGAAGCGTCGAGCGTCTGGAGCAGCGACCCTTGCTCGAGTCGAATGCGTAGCGCCTTGACGTGCTCGAAGTTCGCGATCACCAAGCCGAACTGGCGCATCAGGACTTCCTGGGCCGGCTCGGGAAGACTCCACTCGAGCGCATCGCGGTACTCCAGGGCCACTTCCGCCAGTGCCGCTTCGCACGCACGCAGCATGTCCTGCTCTTGCCCGCTCGTCAGTCCGTTCGGCTCCTGGGCATCCAGCCGACGCGGATCGACCGAGGGCCGCCCGCCTAACCGGCGCAGGAGATCTGCAAGCTCGTGCGCCGCTGCAGTGAGTGCGCCCGCACTGGTCCGCGCGATGAAGCCGATCGCCTGCGTGCTTCCGCGCACACCGAAGGCAAGCAGCTTTCTGCGGGTGTCGAGTGCGGCCCGGATGAGCCGATCCAACTCCACGAACAGCTCGGCATCGTTCAGAACTAGTGTAGTCATGCGACGTCGTTTAGCATTCTTCGTTCCACCTCTGCCTAGAGAGGCCTGATCGCCGAAAGCGTTGAATGTGCTGCACTCCGTGAAGGCGGAGCGGGCATACGATGCACTGTTTTCGCGCACTGCAACATGCCAAAGTGCTCTCGACTGTAAGGCTTACATGTGAACGATGTGGTTGACGACAACTCCGAAGAACATGGGCACACGCGCTGCTGACTTCAAGCGAATCTCATGACGACCCATTCCACTCGCCGCGAATACGACAGTCTCGGCAGTATCGAGGTTCCGGCAAACCGATTGTGGGGTGCGACCACGCAGCGCTCCCTGCATTACTTCTCGATTTCGCACGAGCGGTTCGCCATGGAGCTGATTCGCGCGCTCGTCCTCGTCAAGCGTTCGGCGGCAATGTCCAATTGTGGACTGCAACTGTTGCCGTCCGATGTCTGCGAGGGTATCAGGCGGGCTGCCGATGAAGTGCTGGCGGGTGAGCATCAGGAGGAATTCCCTGTTTTGGTCTGGCAGACCGGCTCCGGCACGCAGTTGAACATGAACGTCAACGAGGTGCTCGCCAACCGCGCGTCCGAGTTGCTCGGCGGACCGCGAGGCAAGGCACGGCTCGTCCATCCGAACGATCATGTCAACCGGTCGCAGTCCTCCAACGACGTGATTCCGACCGCGATGCACCTCGCTGCAGCATGCGGGATCGTGCAACGCCTTCTCCCTGCCCTGGATGCCTTGCGCGAGACGCTTGACCGGCAGGTGCGCGCCTTCGCCGACATCGTCAAGATCGGGCGCACCCATTTGCAGGACGCCACACCACTCACGCTGGGCCAGGAGTTCTCCGGCTACGTGGCGCAGCTCGATCGGGGCCGCCGCGCCATCGACGACGCGCTACCCGAGCTATACGAGCTTGCGCTGGGCGGCACTGCGGTCGGAACAGGGCTCAACGCGCCGAGCGGCTTCGCGGCGCGAACGGTGTCCGAGATCGCCAAGGCCACCGGGCTGCCATTCGTGGAGGCGCCCAACAAGTTTGCGGCCCTGGCGGCGCACGACGCCTTGATGAGGATGCACGGCGCCCTGCATGCACTGGCCGCTGCGCTGACCAAGATCGCGAACGACGTGCGCTGGCTCGCCAGCGGTCCGCGTGCCGGACTTGGAGAATTACGCCTGCCCGAGAACGAGCCGGGCAGCTCCATCATGCCCGGCAAGGTCAATCCTACCCAGTCGGAAGCGATGCTCATGCTGTGCGCCCAGGTGATGGGCAACCAGACCGCGATGGGAATCGCGTGCGCGGGCGGCAACTTCGAACTGAACGTCTACAAGCCCCTCATCGCGCACGTCATGCTCCAGAGCATCCGCCTGCTGTCGGACGGTGCGCGCTCGTTCAACGATCACTGCGTTGCGGGTATCGAACCGGACCGCGCACGCATCGAGGCATTGCTGCACCGGTCGCTGATGCTGGTGACCGCGTTGACGCCGCACATCGGCTACGACCATGCAGCCGAGATCGCCAAGAAGGCGCATCGCGAAGGCAGCACGCTGCGCGAAGCCGCCCTCGCGCTTGGCTACGTCAGCGCGGAGCAGTTCGACGCGTGGGTACGGCCGGAGAGGATGGTGTAACGGCGCACGGGTTGACGCGCCTAACCACCCCGCCGCCTGCGGCGGCACCCCTCCTTGAAAAGGAGGGGAAGACTACGCCGCGCCTTCCCCGCCTCTCACGAGGCGGGGTGGCGCGAAGCGCCGGGGCGGTGTGGGGTGATGCCCTGCGTTAAAACCGGCCCTAGATTCCACCCATACACAGGTACTTCACCTCGAGGAACTCCTCGATGCCGTACTTGCTGCCCTCGCGCCCGATACCGGACTGCTTCACGCCACCGAAAGGCGACACTTCGTTCGAGATGATGCCGGTATTGATACCGACGATTCCCGACTCGAGGCCCTCTCCCACACGCCAGATGCGACCAATGTCGCGTGCGTAGAAGTAACTCGCCAGTCCGAACTCGGTGTCGTTCGCCATGGCGATCCCCTCCTCTTCCGTTTTGAAACGGAACAGCGGTGCGACCGGACCGAAGGTCTCCTCCTTGGTCACCTTCATGCTCGTGTTCACACCCGTGAGCAGGGTCGGCTCGAAGAACAGGCCGCCGAGGCTGTGCCGCTTGCCACCGGCGACCACCTTCGCGCCCTTGGACACCGCGTCCTGGATGTGCTCCTCGACCTTCGCGACAGCGTTGTCGTCGATCAGCGGACCGATGTTGACGCCGGCTTCGGTGCCAGGGCCGACTTTGAGCGACTTCACCTTGTCCGCGAGCTTCG
>CAYLTE010000049.1:21585-22198 GCA_964386195.1 uncultured Burkholderiales bacterium
GGATGCGATTGGCGCATACGCAGGTCTGGCCGGCATTGCGGTACTTGGACATCATCGCGCCCTCGACGGCCGCGTCGAGATCGGCGTCGTCGAACACCAGGAAGGGCGCGTTGCCGCCCAGTTCCATCGACATCTTCTTCACCGTCTCCGCGCCCTGTGCCATGAGCACGCGCCCCACCTCGGTGGAGCCGGTGAAGGTGATCTTGCGCACGATCGGATTCGAGGTCAGCTCGCCGCCGATTTCCTTCGCGCCCCCGGTGAGCACGCTCAGCACGCCCTTCGGCACGCCTGCGCGCTCGGCGAGTTCGACCAGAGCGAGAGCGGAGAACGGGGTCTGGCTCGCGGGCTTGAGCACCATCGTGCAACCCGCGGCGAGCGCCGGTCCGGCCTTGCGAGTGATCATCGCCGCCGGGAAGTTCCACGGCGTGATCGCACCGCACACGCCGACCGGCTGCTTGATCACGACGATGCGTTTGTCGGCCTGGTGCTGGGGAATCACGTCGCCGTAGATGCGCTTGCCTTCTTCGGCAAACCACTCGATGAAAGAGGCGGCGTAGGCGATCTCGCCCTTGGCCTCGGCCAGCGGCTTGCCCTGTTCGCTGGTCATGATCAG
>CAYLTE010000050.1:0-21829 GCA_964386195.1 uncultured Burkholderiales bacterium
GGTTCACCCCTGCGCGCGCCAGCACGTCGCGCAGCCGCACGCCCTTCCAGCGCGCATTGCCCATGGCGCCGTAGCCCCATTGCACCCCGGGCACGTGCGGCCCGAACAACCCCCGCCGGTTTCCAGAGCACTGGCACAGCGCGTTGATCTCGACCGGCTCGAACTCGCTGCGCAACTGCGCGAGCGTGAACGCGCGCGGCGAATCCACTGCGTCGCCGCCCACCTGCAGGCGCCAGTCCTGCGCGGCGATCTCGGGAATGGAGGCCAGGTGGTAACGCACGAAGAACGCGTCGTTAGGCGTGAACGCCTCGGCGAAGTGCGCGACGGGCGTCTCGAAGTTCGGAGGCCGCCACGTCTTCTTGATCAGGGGCACCTTGCCCGGCAGCGCGGCGAGTTCCCCCGACCCGAGTGTGCCCGCAGGCAGCGAATCGGGACCGAGCGGGCTACCCTGGGCACGCGCCAGGGAGGACATTCCGGCCAGCGCGAGGCCGGAGGCCGACGCGAGAAAACGACGTCTGCTCGTCATCGCTTCACCTCCTCCTGTGTTTGCTTCGAGGGGAGAGGATAACGCCATCGAACCTGGCGCATCGATCGGTCCCGGGCGGCCGATCAGAACAGCACCCCGGCACGCGCGCGCGGATCGTTGTGGGCGCTCGCCTCACCGCTGCCCGCCTCGACGAACACCGCCTGCATGTTGCCCCAGCGCCGGCGGCCCTCCTGCACGGAATGCCCCTTGGCGCGCAGACCCGCGATCCACTCGTCACCGAACCCCCCCGGCTCGAACTCGATGCGGTCGGGAAGATACTGGTGGTGAAAGCGCGGCAATGCCACCAGCCGCTCGATGTCGAGGGTCGGACCGTCGACGTAGTCCAGGATGCCGAGCATCACCATGGACAGTATGCGCGATCCGCCGGGAGTGCCGAGCACCAGCGTTCCGCGCGCGTCCTCCACGAACGTGGGCGACATGCTAGAGAGCGGTCGCTTGCCCGGGGCGACGGCATTGGCCGCTCCGCCGGTGAGCTTGAATGCGTTGGGTACGTCGCGGGCCACGGCAAAGTCGTTCATCTCGTTGTTGAGCAGCACCCCGGTGTCGCCTGCCACCACACCGGCCCCGAACGGCAGGTTGACGCTCAGGGTGGCGGCCACCAGATTTCCGTGCCGGTCGGCGATGGAAAAGTGCGTCGTGTTATCGCCTTCGCGCAGCGGCAGGAAGCGGGCATCCAGGGCCTCGCTCGAGTCGGCGCGCGTCCGGTCGATGGACGCTGCGCGCTCCAGCGCATACTCGCTCGAGTGAATGCGTGCGGGCACGTCCACGAAATCGGCATCGCCCAGATAGCGGGCGCGGTCCTGGTAGGCCCGCCGCCACGCTTCCACCACCAGGTGGTCGCGCTCGACGCGGTCCAGTCGAGGCAGCGGGAACGTCTCCAGGATGCGCAGGGCCTCCCCCATCACCACGCCGGCCGAGGACGGGAGCGACGCGGTGGTCACGCGAGCGCCACGGTAGGTCAACTGCACCGGTTTGCGTGGGACGACTCTGTACGACGCCAGGTCCTCCTCGGTCCAGATCCCGCCGGCCGCGCGTACCCCGGCCACGAGCCGACGCGCCACCGACCCGGAGTAGAAACCGTCGTGGCCCCGGGCGGCGAGCGCTCGCAGCGTCGAGGCCAGGGCGGACTGGCGCACGAGCGTGCCCGGTTCCGGAACCTGACCCTCGCGCAGGAAGATGGCCCCCGTGATTGGATCCTGCCGCATCAGATCCGCGCGAAAGCGCGCCGCCCAGACGTAGCGCGCATCGACCTCGAACCCCTGTTCCGCCAGTTCGATCGCAGGCGCGAGGCTTCGCGCGAGCGGCAATCGTCCGTATTCGCGCGCAAGGACCGCCAGCGCCGCCGGGACACCCGGAATCCCTGCCGCCAGCCCGCCATCGAGCGACAGCCGTCCGGTCGGTTTTCCATCCTCCCCCAGGAAGATGTCCGGCGTAGCCCCGCCGGGTGCGGTCTCGCGCGCATCGAGCATGACGCGCCGGCCATCCTCCGCACGGTGCAGCAGGAAGAATCCGCCTCCGCCCAGTCCGGAAGCATAGGGTTCGACCACGGCGAGCGCGGCCGCCACCGCCACGGCGGCGTCGAAGGCGTTGCCCCCTTTCTCCAGCATGGCCTCCCCCGCCTTCGTCGCCAGCGGGTGGGCGGAGGCGATCGCCGAGGTTCCCGCGTGTGCACCGCTCGCCACGAGGGCGAACACGAACGCCATGCACGCGGCGGCCGAGCGCGCACGGACGAACACGAACAGCGTAGGACTGATGAGAAGCTTCATCGTAGGGACCGGATCGAATGACGGCCGCACTGTATCACTGCGGCACGCGCATGCGGCCGGCCGCGATGCTCACGCGCTCATGCCGGCGCGCTCGTCGCCGCAGGCTCGCGCACGCGGAACCAGGCCGCATAGAGAGCAGGAAGGAACAGCAGCGTAAGCACCGTCGCCACCAGCAGGCCACCCATGATCGCCACCGCCATCGGCCCCCAGAACGCGCTGCGCGTAAGCGGAATCATGGCGAGCACGGCGGCCGCAGCGGTCAGCACGATCGGCCGGAAGCGGCGGACCGTGGACTCCACCACTGCGTCCCAGGGCGCGCGGCCGGACGCGAGGTCCTGGTCGATCTGGTCCATGAGGATGACCGAATTGCGCATGATCATGCCGGACAGGGCGATCACCCCCAGCATCGCCACGAAGCCAAACGGCACGCCGAAGGCGAGCAGGAACAGGGTGACGCCGATCAGCCCGAGCGGCGCGGTCAGCAGCACCACGATGGTCTTCTGCATGCTCTGCAGATGCATCATCAGGAGCGTCACGATCGCCAGCAGCATCACCGGCATGACGGCGTTCACCGAAGCCTGTCCACGGGCGCTCTCCTCGATCGCACCACCCTCCTCGATACGATAGCCCTCGGGCAGCGAAGCGCGCAGCGCATCAAGCTCGGGATCGATCTGCTGCGACACCACCGGCGCCTGCACCCCGGATACGATGTCGCCCTGCACCGTGATGGTGGGCGTGCGGTTGCGCCGCCACACGATGCTCTCCTCGAAGCCGTAACTGATGCGCGCGATCTGCGCCAGCGGAATCCACTTGCCGCTCTGTGTCGGCACGTTGATGCTGCCGATCTCGTCGAGGCTCATGCGCTCGCCGCTCTCCGCGCGCGCGAGCACCTCGATCAGCTTGTCCCGCTCGCGGTAATCCGTGATGCTGAAACCGGTGAGGACTGAGTTGAGCAGGTTCGACAGATCCTGGGACGCAACGCCCACCAGCCGCGCCTTGTTCTGATCGATGTCGAGCTTGACGACCTTGGACAGTTCGTTCCAGTTCAGGTGCACGTTGAGCATGTTGGGATTGGCGCGCACGATCTCCTGCACGTCGCGAGCGATGCGCCGCAGCTCGGCGAAGTCGGTACCGCTGACCCGGAACTGCACCGGATAGGAAACGGGCGGGCCGTTCTGCAACGGATTGACGCGTGCGCGTACCAGGGTGAACTCCTCGGTCAGCCGCTTCATGAGCCGCTCGGCCACCACATCGCGCACTTCGTTGCTGCGGGTGGTCACGACGAATTCGACCAGATTGGCGTTGAGCAGCTGCTGATCCAGGGGCAGGTAGAAGCGCGGCGAACCGCCGCCGACGTACGCGACGTAACTGCGCACATCGGGATCGGCGGCGAGGACTTTCTCGAAGCGCTTCGCCTCCTGCTCGGTCGCGAGAATCGAGGCGCCGGCGGGCAGCCGCAGATCCACGATGAGCTCGGGCCGGTTGGCGGACGGGAAGAACTGCTGCTGTACCAGGCCGAACCCGGCGATCGCGAGCAGGAAGACCCCTGCCGTGGCGCCGATCACCAGCCAGCGGCGGCGCACGCACCACGTCACCAGCGCGCGGAAGCGACGGTAGAACGGCGTGCCGTATACATCGTCGCTGTGCGCATCGTGACCCTGTGCATCGTAACCGTGCGCGTTGTCTCCGGGCCCGCCGGCGCGCGGCAGGGGGCTGAATCGTGGAAACGCCCGCCGCAGCGCCCGCCTCAGCAGTCCGGGCCGGTGCTTACCCGCCGCAGCGGGATCGGGCAGCAGCTTGTAGCCCAGGTAGGGCGTGAACAACACTGCCACCACCCAAGAGATCAGCAGCGACATGACGACCACGGCGAACAGGGAGAACGTGTATTCGCCGGCCGCCGATTTCGCCAGCCCCACGGGCAGGAACCCGGCGGCGGTGATGAGCGTGCCGGTAAGCATCGACGGAGCGGTCGAGGTGTAGGCGAAGCTTGCCGCCTTGAACCGGTCCCAGCCCTGCTCCATCTTGCTCGCCATCATCTCGACGGCGATGATCGCGTCGTCGACCAGCAGGCCGAGCGCGATGATGAGTGCGCCGAGCGAGATGCGCTGCAGGTCGATGCCCGCGAGCCGCATGCCCAGGAAGGTCATGGCCAGGACCAGCGGCACGGACAGCGCCACCACCACGCCGGTGCGCCAGCCCAGGCTGAGGAAGCTGACGGCCAGCACGATGATCACCGCCTCGCCCAGCGTGCGCATGAATTCGCCGATCGATTCCGACACAACCGTCGGCTGGTCGGCGACCTGATGCATCTCGATGCCTACCGGCAGCTCGCCCTGCAGCCGCGCGGTCTCGGCCTCGAGCCGCTGCCCGAGCTGGATGATGTCCCCGCCCTTGCGCATCGAGATGGCCAGGCCGATGGCCTCCTGCCCCCGGAACCGCATCTTGAGAATCGGCGGATCGACATAGCCCCGGCGGATGCTGGCGATGTCACCCAGCCGGAACAGCCGGCCGTTCGCCTGGATGCCGATGTCGGCCACGCTCTCCGGCGAATCGAACGCTCCGCCTACGCGCACGAAGATGCGGTCGTCCCCCGTCTCGTAGCTGCCCGCCGGTACCATGCTGTTCTGTTCGGCGAGCACCTGGAACATCTGCACGGGGTCGACGCCCAGCGTCGCGAGCTTGCGGTGCGAGATCTCGACGTAGATCTTCTCCTCCTGGTCGCCCAGCAGGTCGATCTTGGACACGTCCGGCACCCGCAGCAGCTCGTCGCGCACCCGGTCGACGTAGTCGCGCATTTCCGAGAACGAGTAGCCATCTGAGGTGAAGGCGTAGATGGTGCCGAAGGTATCGCCGAACTCGTCATTGAAGAACGGCCCGCGCACCCCGTCGGGCAGCGTATGGCGGATGTCCGAGACCTTCTTGCGCACCTGATACCACGCGTTGGGCACCTCCTTGGGCGGCGTGAAATCCTTGAGCGTCACGAAGATCATCGATTCGCCCGGCCGCGAGTAGCTGGTGGTGTAGTCGAACCAGGGCGTTTCCTGGATCTTCTTTTCGAGCCGCTCGGTGACCTGCTGCTCGACCTCGCGCGCGGTGGCGCCGGGCCACAGCGTGCGAACCACCATCAGCTTGAAGGTGAACTCGGGGTCCTCGCCCTGCCCCAGCTTCTGATACGAGAACGCTCCGGCAAGGGCCAGTGCGACGATCAGGAAGAGGACGAACGACTGGTGCCGCAGGGCCCATTCGGACAGGTTGGGACCGTGCATGTCGCCGCTGCCCGCTCAGCTGTCCGCGGCGAGGACGCGCACCTTCTGTCCCGCGCTGAGCTTGTGCACGCCGGCCCGGACCACGACGTCGCCGGGCGCCAGTCCGGCGCTGATCTCCACCGCGTCCTGCGTGTAGCGCGCCACTGTCACCGGGCGCAGGGACACCGCCTGCGTGTCGGGGTCCACCACCCACACGGCGGGCGCGTCGCCGTCGTTGTACAGCGCGGCCAGCGGCAATCGCACGACGCTGCCGTTCGCGCCCTGTTGCAGAAACACGTTGGCGGTCATGCCCAGCTGTACCTTGGGCGAGGGGTCGACGATGGTGACCTTCACCGCGTAGGTGCGCGTCACCGGGTCGGCGGCCGGCGAGACCTCGCGGATGCGGCCCTTGAACGTCGCCTCCGGTGCAGCCCACAGCGACACCTGGACCTCGCGCGCACGGCGCAACTCGTCCAGGCGGCCCTCCGGCACGCTGATCAGCACCTCCTTCTCCTCGAGCTGCGCCACCCGCATCACTTCCTGGCCTGCCGCCACCACCTCGCCGACCTCCGCCGACAGCGAGGTGACGATGCCATCGCGGTCGGTGCGCAGCACGGTGTACTCCGACTGGTTGCGCGACACGCCCAGTTGCGCCTGCGCCTGTTCGAAGCGAGCCTTGGCCACGTTGTAGGCGTTCTGGCGACGGTCGAACTCGGCCGCGCTGACGAATTTCTGCTGGTAGAGATTGCGGTAGCGCTCGAGTTCGTCGCGCGCCTGGAGGTAGTCCGCCTCCGCGGCCGCCAGCTGGGAGCGCTGCGCCTCGATGTTGAGGCGGAAATCGCTCGGGTCCAGGCTGGCCAGGACCTGCCCACGCGCGACGGTGGAGCCCACCTCGACCTGCCGCGAGACGAGCTTGCCTCCCACACGGAATCCGAGCGAGGTCTCGTAGCGCGCCCGGACGTCGCCCGTGTAGCTGAACTCGCGCTCGCTGGGAGCAGGCTGCACGCGGATCACGTTGACCGGTCGTACGTCCTGCGCGGGCGGCGATTCCTTCCCGCACCCGGCGAGCGCCAGGCACGCAGCGATCGTAAGCGCTGCCCGTGCGAGGATCGAACTTGGCGGGCGATCAGCGATGGACATGGGCACCTCCACGCGCGTTCTCCTTTGCCGGGACCTGCGCAGCCCGGGATCGAGCGGGTGCGGTGCGCAGCAGCCCATTCAGCAGAAGATCCAGGTGCTGCCTGATGTACGCGGAGGCATCGACCGGCCGCGGGTCGCAGGCGCCGTAGGCGTGTTGCCACAGGTTGAGGAAGGCCTCGGGCGCCCACACCAGCTGCGCGGACAGCTCCACGTCCATGTCGCGGAACTCGCCCTCGTCGATGCCGCGCTGGAGCGCGGCGGCGATCAGCCGCAGTCCGCGACGCGTGACTTCCTCGAAGTAGAAGCGGCACAGGTCCGGGAAGTTGCGGCATTCCGAGAACATCAGCTTGGGAATGCCGCCGATCTTGCGGCTGCCGATGAGGTCCCACCAGCCCGCGAGCAATTCCTCCAGCAACGCGCGGGCGCTGCCGCGGTGGGCGGCGGCAAGCCGTTCGCCGCACTCCAGCGCCGAGACGATGCCCTCGCGCACCACCGCCTTGAACAGCGCCTCCTTGCTGTCGAAGTACAGGTAGAGCGTGCCCTTGCTGACGCCGGCTGCGCGCGCCACGTCCTCGAGCCGCGTTGCCGCGTAACCGTGTTCGACGAACAGATCGAGCGCCGCAGCAGTGAGTTCGGCCGGGCGCTCGGTCTTTCGCCGCGACCTGCGCCGGCACTCGGAAGTTTCGATCATGGGGCAGTTTCGAACATGGGTGGTTTCGCCCATGCCATGTCGATGGGTTACTGACCAGAGAGTCAGTAATGTAACGGGGACCGAAACGCCCGGTCAAGCCGCCGATTGGCGACAACGCAGCCAGCGCCCGAGGGCTTGCCCGACGCGTATCGGTCAAGGAACGTCAGTCTGCGCTTACGCTGTGTCTGGCCGCGCGCGCCCGCGCGGACTGCACGGTGTTGGACAGCAACATGGTGATGGTCATCGGGCCCACGCCACCGGGCACGGGGGTGATCCAGCCTGCCCGCTCCTTCACCGGGTGGAAATCCACGTCTCCAACGAGCTTGCCTTCGGGCAGGCGGTTGATGCCGACGTCGATCACCACCGCCCCCGGCTTGACCATGTCCGCGCCGACCATGCGGGGCTTTCCGGTCGCCACCACCAGGATGTCCGCGCGCCGGGTGTGCGCGGCGAGGTCAACCGTGCGCGACGTGCATACCGTCACCGTCGCGCTGCGCTGGATCAGCATAAGCGCCATGGGCTTGCCGACGATGTTGCTGCGTCCCACCACGACCGCCTCGCGTCCGGCGATGTCGCAGCCGATGTGGTCGAGCATGGCCAGGCAGCCCGCCGGTGTGCATGGGGCGAACCCCGCCTTTCCCACCACCAGCGCGCCGACGTTCTGCACGTGGAACCCGTCCACGTCCTTCTCCACCGCCAGGGTGTCGAGCACCTTGCCCTCGTCGACCTGCCGCGGCAACGGCAGCTGCACGAGGATGCCGTCGATATGCGGCGCCGCGTTGAGCGCTCGGATCCGGTCGAGCAGTTGCGCTTCACTGACGTCGGCAGGCAATTCGACCAGTTCGGAGTGGATCCCGGCGTCGGCGCACGCCTTGACCTTGTTTCGCACGTACACGCGCGAGGCAGGGTTTTCCCCGGCGAGGATGACGGCGAGGCCGGGTCGGCAGCCAGCCGCCGTAAGCGCGGCGGCCTCCTGTTTGATCTGCGCGCGCAGCGACGCAGACAGAGCCAATCCATCGATGATCTGTGCAGTCATGGAACGAAGCGACCTGGAGAGAGAATCGTGCGGGATGCGCCCGGCGCGCAATCCGGGGCCGGAGCAGGGCTGCGACACGCCGGGGGGGACGCCGGCGAGGGCGGGAGCCGGGCAAAACGGTTATTCTACGCGCATCGTCGCGCGCGTCCTGCGCCGCAGAAGACAACTTGAAGAGGCAGAAGATGGCAACGAATCTGGACGACCAGCTGGTGGTCGCGATCTCCTCCCGCGCACTGTTCAATTTCGAGGAGGAGAACGCGGTATTCACCGAGGGCGATCCACTTCCCTACAAGAAGCTGCAGCTCGACCGGCTGGACCAGCCCGCGCGCGAGGGCATCGCCTACCAGCTGGTGAAGAAGCTGCTTGCCTTCAACGGCCTGGACGAGCGCAAGGTCGAAGTCGTCATCCTCTCGCGCAACGACCCCGTCAGCGGGCTGCGCGTGTTCAAGTCGGCCGAGCACCACAACCTGCCCATCACGCGCGGGGTGTTCATGCAGGGGCGCTCGCCGTTTCCCTACTTGAACGCGCTGAAGGCCGACATCTTCCTGTCCGCTCACCAGGACGACGTGCGCATGGCGCTCGACGCGGGCTTTCCCGCGGCCCGGGTCTACCCCACCACGATCGAGGCCAGCCAGGCGCACCCGGACGAGGTACGCATCGCCTTCGACGGCGACGCGGTCCTGTTCAGCGACCAGGCGGAGAAAGTGTTCCAGGAGGAAGGCATCGCCGCGTTCGAGTCGCATGAAACCAGCCGTGCCGCCGAGCCCCTGCCGCCCGGTCCATTGCAGCCTTTCCTCAAGGCGCTGCACAGACTGCAGAAGAGTTCCTCGCGCGATAGCAACATGCGCATCCGTACCGCGTTGGTGACCTCGCGCAGCGCCCCGGCGCACGATCGGGCGATCCGCACGCTGATGAGCTGGGACATCGAGATCGACGAGGCGATGTTCCTCGGGGGGCTCGAGAAGGGTCCGTTCCTGCGCGTGTTCGAGCCCGATTTCTATTTCGACGATCAGCTGGCGCACGTGCAGTCCGCGTCCCAGATGTCGGTGTTTTCCGGGCACGTCGAAGGCGGCATCGTCAACCGCATGATCCGCTCGCGGCGAACCGAGAAGGCATAGCCTCCCGGCCGGCAGGTTCGGAAGGGCCGGTGCAGCGCCGACCCGACCGGCCCGGCCTCCCGGCGCGCTTAAGTTTCAGTTAAGCCGCCCCTCCTACCATCCGCTCCACCCTGGGGGCGGACGGCCCTCGCACGCTCCCGGGTCATTTACCGGATCAAGGAGCGAGCGTGCCCAAACGCGATCAACGCAAGCTCGAGACACAGCGGGAAGTCACCCGCGTCCTCGACAACCTGATGCACAAGCGGCCGCGGCAGTTCGCCCCGCGCTTTCCGCGCATGGGGCTGTATGTGCACTGCATGGAGAGCCTGGAGACGCCTGACGAGTCCGCCTCGCGGGGACCCGGGGACGACGTGGGCCTCGCGCGTTGAGCACGCCAGCGATTCCGGCTGGCCGCCCCATTTTAGAAGACGAGTCCCGGCGGCCCGGGTTGCCGTCGCTGCAGATGTCCCTCCCGGCGCTCAACTTCGTCGTCGCGCTCGTCATCGTCGCCGCCGCCAACCACGGATTCTGGAAAGCGTTGCTGGCGTTGCAGCCCACGCCCGCATTCGTCGCCGCCGTAGGCGCCTGCGTGCTCGTCCTGGTGAACCTGTTCCTCACGGCCGTCACCTGGGGCAAGCTGGCCAAGCCCGCGCTGGGCCTGGTGCTGCTCACCACCGCCGCCACCAGCTACTTCATGTCGAGTTATGGCGTGGTGATCGACCGCGACATGATCGTCAACGTGATGGAGACCGACACGCGCGAGGCGCTGGAACTCCTGACGCCGGGCTTCCTGACGTGGATGCTGGCATTCGGCCTCCTGCCCTGCGCGGCGCTGAGTCGGGTCCGAATCGTCGACCGGACGTGGCGGGCACGCCTGGCCGGTGCGGCAATCATCCTGCTGGCGTCCGTGCTCACCCTCGGTGGCGCCGCCGCCACCTTCTACCAACCCTTCGCCTCCCTCCTGCGCAACCACCGGGAGGTGCGCTACACACTCGTGCCGCTCAACGTCGTGGGAGCGTCGCTGCAATATGCACGACGCAGCCTGCGCACCGCCGGTCCGCTCCTGACCGTGGGGCTCGACGCGCGCCAGGTGCTGGCCGCCGGGTCGGGCACGCGGCGCCGGGTGACCGTCATCGTGGTAGGCGAGACCGCGCGGGCAGCGAGCTTTTCGCTGCTGGGCTACGGGCGCGATACCAACCCGCAGCTGGCACGCCGCGACATGATCGTTTTCGGCGAAACGCATGCCTGCGGGACCGCAACTGCGACCTCCGTTCCCTGCATGTTTCAGGACGTCGGCAAGGCGGACTACCGCTCGTCGATGGCGAAAGGGCGGGAAAACCTGCTCGACGTTCTCCAGCGCGCGGGAATCGACGTGTTCTGGCGCGAGAACAATGCGGGGTGCAAGCACGTCTGCGACCGGGTTGCGCACGAAGAGCTGGCGCATCTCGAGGTTGAATCACTCTGCCCGGGAGGCCAGTGCCGCGACGAGATCCTGCTGCGAGGACTGCAGGCGCGCATCGACGCGTTCACTCACGATGGTGTGATCGTCCTGCACATGCTGGGCAGCCACGGGCCCGCCTATTACAAGCGCTACCCGCGCGAGTTCGCCGTGTTCCAGCCCGAGTGCCAGACGGGAGAACTCGAGCGCTGCACGCAGGAGCAGATCGTCAACGCCTACGACAATTCGATCCGCTACACCGATCACGTCCTGAGCGCGATCGTCGGCCTGCTCGAACGCAACGAGGGGACGATCGACAGTGCCATGCTGTACGTCTCCGACCACGGCGAATCGCTGGGCGAGCACGGGCTGTATCTGCACGGCATGCCTTATGCGATCGCCCCCGAGGAGCAGACCCGTGTGCCCATGCTGATGTGGCTCTCGCCCGGTCACCGCGAGCGCATCGATGTCGACTGCATGCGCCGGCGAGCAGGCCTTCCTACCTCCCACGACAACCTTTATCACTCGGTGCTGGGGCTCATGCACGTGCAGACCGCCATCTATCGCCGCGAACGAGACCTGTTCGCACCTTGCGGGCGTGTCGCAGGCTGACCGTCGTCTTCGATCGACGACAACCGTTCGTGCGGTGGTTTCATTTTGCAGTCGATTAATCTGCGCTTAAGTTGGTACGCGTACCGTGCGATGCATCGAATACCAAAAGGCTTGTCGATGTTCGCAGACGCTTCGCTTTTCCTGCCCGCTTCGGCGACCGCCGATTCCCCCCCACTGCCCGATGTCGCCAGCCGCGCGCGCCGTGATGCCAGGCGGATGCGCCTGTCCGTACATCCTGTCGACGGCCCGCAGCGGCTCCACATCGAATCGTTCATCCGCGATATTTACTGGGCACACTACCGTGCTCGCGTCCGCGCCCTCGCCCCGGTGCTCGTCGCGCTGGAGTCGGGCGACGAGATCCTCGCTGCCGCCGGCTACCGCGACGCGACCCAACCGCTGTTTCTCGAACGGTATCTGCACGCGCCGGTCGAGCGGTGCATACGTGAGGCATGCGGCGCGATACCGGCGCGCGCGGCGATCGTCGAAGTCGGGCACCTCGCCTCGGTTCGCAACGGGGCCGGGCGCAGGCTGATGCCCCTGCTCGGATCGCACCTGGTCGCCAGAGGCTTCGGCTGGGTCGTATCGACCGCCACCGAGGAACTGCACTCGCTGTTTCGCCGGCTTGGGCTGGCACCGCTGGTTCTCGGTGCCGCGGACCCGGCGGTGCTGGGCAACGCTGCCTCCGACTGGGGCAGCTACTACGATCACGCGCCGCAGGTCCTTGCCGGAAACATCGTCGAGGGCATGGCGCAGCTGATGCGGGGGCGCACGTGATGCGAATCGATACCATCGATCGGTTCTTCCTCGCGCTGCAGGCCCATGCGGGTGCTGACCTGCGCCCTGCGCTGGTCTGCGAGAACGAGACCTGGTCCTACCGTCGGCTGCTCGAAGCGGTCGAGACGCAGGCGGCGGAGTTCTCCCGGCACGGCACGCGCGTGTTCGCGACTCTGCTGGACAATGGCGCCGAGTGGATCGTGTCGGACCTCGCGGCGATGCGTGCCGGTATCGTGCACGTCCCCCTGCCCACCTTCTTCGCCCCCACCCAGATCGGCCACGCCTGTCTGTCCGCCGGTGTCGATACGGTGCTCACCACCGCGCGTGGCGCGAAAGCGCTCGAGGTATTGGGATTCCGCGCCGTTGTGAACGCAGAGCGGCAGGACGGGAGCGTGTTGTGCGTACGCCAGGCGCAGCCGCCGGCGATGCCCGAGGGCACGAGCAAGATCAGCTTCACCTCGGGGACGACTGGGGCGCCCAAAGGGGCATGCCTCGACGCCCGGGCCATGTTGCAGGTTGCGGCGTCGATTGGCCACGCGACGGAGGGCCTGGGCATCACCCGCCACATCTGCGCCTTGCCCCTGGCAGTACTGCTGGAGAACATCGCGGGCATCCTGGCGCCGCTCTCGCGCGGCGGTACGTGCATCGTGCTTCCGGTCAGCCGGCTCGGCCTGCTCGGCTCCTCGTCGTTCGATCCGCGCGCGCTGCATGAGGCCGTTCTGCAACACGCGGCCCACAGCCTGATCCTGCTGCCGCAGATGCTGCGTGCATGGACTGCCTGGCTCTCGGGTGCGTCGGAATCGGCGCCGCGCAGCCTGGAACTGATCGCCGTGGGTGGCGCGGCGGTCGGCGCACGCTCGCTCGCGGCGGCGCGCGAGGCGGGTCTGCCGGCCTACGAAGGCTACGGCCTCACCGAGGGCGCGTCGGTACAGACGCTCAACCTTCCCGGAGCCGATTGTCCGGGCAGCGCCGGACGTCCGCTTCCGCACGCACGCGTGCGCATCGCGGACGACGGCGAGATCGAGATCGGCGGCAGCTTGTTCCTCGGCTATCTCGGCGAACCGCGCACCGGGCGACAATGGCTGCCCACAGGCGATCTCGGCCACGTCGATGCCGAGGGATTCCTGCACGTGAGCGGGCGCAAGAAGAACGTGCTGATCACGGCGTTCGGCCGGAACGTCTCGCCCGAGTGGATCGAGACCGCGCTGCGCAGCGAACCTGCGATCGAGCAGGCGGTCGTGTTCGGTGACGGCGCCCCCGCGCTGCGTGCAGTGGTGTGGCCGGCGCACACGGACGTGCGGGACGACGAACTCGTCGCCGCCATCGTCTCCGCCAACGGCCACCTTCCGGACTACGCACGGGTCCAGACCTGGGTCCGCGCCGATGCGCCCTACGATGCTGCGCACGGCATGGCCACCGCCAATGGTCGGCCGCGTCGCGAAGCCATCCTGTCCCGGCATCAGTCGCATTCGTTCCACCGGCTGGACGAGGCAACCGCGCCGATGCGCCCCCATCCTCGGACGCCGCCCCGGCCGGGCTTCTTTCAGCGACTGCAGCAGGCCACCGAGGCAGACCGCCTGGCACTGGTCGGCGTCCCCGTCGTGCAGGCCTGTCTGCGCGGCGAGGGCTCGCTGGAGAGTTATGTCGCCTTTCTGACGCAGGCCTGGCACCACGTGCGCCACACCGCCACCCTGCTCGCCGCCTGCAGGGATCGCCTGCCGCCCCGCCTCAACTGGCTGCGTCCCGCCATGGACGAGTACATCGAGGAAGAGACCGGCCACGACGAATGGATCCTGTCGGACATCGCCGCCTGCGGCGGAGACGTCGCCGGGGTGCGCCGCAGCGAACCGGGATTCGCTGCGGACGTCATGGTGGCCTATGCCTACGATCTGATTGCGCGCCGCAATCCGGTGGGGTTCTTCGGCATGGTTCACGTACTGGAGGGAACCAGCGTGGCGCTCGCGCTGATGGCAGCCGATCGCATCCAGGCGCGATTGAACCTGCCCGACGCCGCGTTCAGCTACCTGCGCTCGCACGGGACGCTGGACCGCGAGCACACGGCGCATTTCGCGCTGTTGATGGATCGCCTCGAAGAGGCGCAGGATCAGGAGGCCGTCATCCAGGCGGCCAAGCGCTTCTACCGGCTCTACGCCGACGTGTACCGGGAACTGCCCTTCGACGGGGCGCTCGATCCCGCCCTGGAGCGTGCCGCATGAACCCGCGCGACATGCGCGTCGTGCTGACCGGTGCATCGGGCGGAATAGGCAGCGCGGCGGCGAGCGCGCTGGCGGCCGCCGGCGCGCGGGTGCTGCTGGTCGGACGCTCGCACGCGGCCCTGGAAACACTGGCGCGCGAGATCGGCGAGAGCGCCGCCTTCGCCGTAGCGGACGTCACGCGCGAGGAAGGCCGCGGAGCCATTGCCGAGGCGGCCCGAACGTTCAACGCGAACGTGCTGGTGAACAACGCCGGGCTGGCCAGCTTCGGACCGTTCCAGGATTTCGACGACACGCACATCCGGGACGTGATCGAAACCAATCTGCTCGCGCCCATGCTCATCACCCGCGCGCTGCTCGGGCACCTCGCGATGCAGCCGCAGGCCTGCATCCTGAACATCGGCTCCGCGCTCGGCGGCCTGGGGCTGCCCGGCTTCGGCGCATACGGGGCTGCCAAGGCCGGCCTGCGCGGGTTCTCCGAGGCTCTGCGGCGCGAGTTGCAGGGCACGCGGATCCGCGTCCAGTACCTGGCGCCGCGCACCACCCGGACGCGCTTCAACGACGTCCGCGTCGATGCCTACAACCGCGCCACCGGCGCACGGGCCGATAGCCCGCAGCGAGTGGCCGCGGCCATGGTGGAGGTCCTCACGCGCGGCACGGCGGAGCGCTTTCTGGGCTTTCCCGAGCGCTACGCGGTCCGGCTCAACGGGCTCGTGCCCGCCTGGCTGGATGGCGCCTTCAAGCGCCACAGCCGCCTGCTCACGCCCGATTCGACTACTCAGTGATGGGAGGAACCATGATGGCGTCGAGACTGATCCGATTTGCCGTGGCCATGCTCGTGGCGCTCGGACTGCCTGCGGCACACGCCGCAGGCAGCGTCGAGGATGACGTGAAGGCCCTGCAGCACGATTGGGAAACGATCAAGTACAAGACACCCGAGGCCGAACACGCAAAGCGGTTCGAGCAGCTCGCCGCGCGCGCACGCGCCGCCAGCGAGACGCATCCCGATCGCGCCGAACCGCTGGTGTGGGAAGGCATCATTCTCAGTTCCTGGGCCGGCGCGAAGGGAGGCATGGGTGCGCTCGGTCTGGCGAAGAAGGCCAGGGCGCGCTACGAAGCGGCGATGAAGATCGATGCCGATGTGCTGGACGGCTCCGCGTACAACAGTCTGGGCGTGCTGTACTACAAGGTGCCGGGCTGGCCGGTGGGCTTCGGCGACGACAAGAAGGCGAAGGAACTGCTGCAGAAGGCGCTTGCCCTGAATCCCCAGGGGATCGATCCCAACTACTTCTACGGCGAGTACCTGCTCGAGCAGGGAAAGGCCGGCGAGGCGGTCACCTACCTCGAGCGCGCCATGCAGGCGCCGCCGCGGCCGGGTCGGGAACTGGCCGATACCGGACGTCGGGAGGAGGCGCGCAAACTGCTCGAGGAGGCCCGGCGCAAAGCCGGCTGATCGCTCATCCCGTCAGGCGCGAGAGCGTCGCGCAGAATCCCGGTCCAGGCACGAGGTTCGCGAACGAGACCTGCAGCCGGTGCAGGTCCGCGATGCGCTTGACGATCGACAGGCCGAGCCCGCTGCCGGGTTGAGCCGTCCCTGGCGGGCGATGGAAGCGCTGGCCCAGCCGGTCGAGCGCCGCGTCCGGCACACCCGGGCCGTTGTCCTGAACGCGTAGCGAGTCCGATTCGAACACGATCTCCACCTGCGCACCGGGTCCGGCGTAACGTACGGCATTGTCGACGAGGTTGCGCAGCATTACTGCGAGCAGTTCCTCGTCGCCCTTGAGCGGGAAGACCTCCCCCCGCTCGGGCCACTGGCAGCAGACTTCGGCGGCCTGTGCGTCGGCCTGCGGCAGCACATCCGACAGCACCCGTTCCATCACCCGGTCCCAGCGCACCGGGTCCGGCGCTGCCAGCCGCTGCAAATTCTCCATGCGCTCGAGCGTGAGCAGCTGGTTGACCAGACCGTTCAGGCGCTTCATGCCTACCGTCAGGTTGTTCATCGCGGCCGCACGCGCGCTGTCCGAGCGCGTCATCTGCGCGACTTCCAGTTGCGCCTGCAACGCGGCGATGGGGGTGCGCAATTCGTGGGCGGCATCCGCCGTGAGGCGCCGCTCGTTCTCGATTGCGCGCGATACGCGTTCGAACAGACGGTTCATGGACTGCACCAGCGCGCGCAGGTCGGTGGGAACCCGATCGTCCAGAAGCCGCAGATCCTCGGGAGAGCGCCGCTCCACCTCGGAGGCCAGCGTTTGCAGCGGACGCGTGGCGTGCCGGATCGCGGCGAACATCACGATCACGAGGATGGGCAGCGCGATGAACCAGATCGACAACTGACTGAGTACCAGATCGAGAATCAGCTCGCGCCGCTCGCCCATGCGCTGCCCCACCGCCACGGTCCACTCGTCGCCCTCGCCGTGCTGGTAGTACACGCGCCACGGCTGGCCACCGAGGTCCATTTCCTGGAAACCGTCGTGACCCGGCGCACGGGGAAGCAGCATCCCCTCGCGATCGACCATCGCCAGTTGCCCGCCCTGGCGCCACACGGCAATGGCGATGTCCTCGAGCTCGGCCTTGCCCGGACGCTGCTCGGGCACGCGATGGACTTCGAGTTCCGCCAGGCCCGCATGCGACGACGTCGGCAGTGCCGAGAGCACCTGACGGGCAAGCTGCACCTGTTGGGTATCGAACAGCTCGTTGATCTCGTAGCGGGCGTGCAGGAAGCTGCCCAGCAGCGTGACGATCCAGAGCAGTCCCGCGGCAGGCAGCAGCCACAGCAGCAGGCGGCGGCGCAGGTTCACGAGTCCGCGTCCAGACCGCCCAACATGTAGCCCAGGCCTCGCACGGTACGAACGACGGCGGCGTCGAGCTTGCGGCGCAGGTGATGGATGTGCACCTCGAGGCTGTTGCTCTCGATCTCGTCGCTCCAGTCGTAGAGCTTCTCCTGGATGTGCGCCTTGGAGAGCACGCGCCGCGGATTGGCCAGCAGCAGTTCCAGGATCGCAAGCTCGCGCGCCGTCAGTTCAACCGGGTGTCCTTTCCAGCGCACGGCGCGCGCTGCCGGGTTGTATTCGAGCGGCCCGTGCCGCCAGACCGCCTCCACCTTGCCCTGGCTGCGCCGCACGAGGGCGCGCAGGCGCGCCGCCAGTTCCACGAGCACCACCGGCTTGACCAGATAGTCGTCCGCACCGGAGTCCAGGCCCGCCACCCTCGAATCGATTGCGTCGCGCGCGGTCAGGATTAGGACAGGAATGGACAGGCCGCGCGCACGCCAGCGCCCCAGCAGGGTCATGCCGTCCAGCCCGGGCAAGCCAAGATCCAGAACCGCCGCGTCGTACGGCGCATCGGCAATCACCTTCTCCGCCTGCTTGCCGTCCTTCACCCAGTCCACGGCCAAACCCTGCTCCCGCATTCCGGCCACGAGGCCGTCCCCCAGCAGAGGATCGTCCTCGACGAGAAGGACGCGCAAGTCCGTGGCCTCCCGCCCGCCCTACTTCGACCTGCCGGTCGCGCCGAGTTCCGGCTTGAAGAAGGTCGTGCCGCTGGGCCCCATCCCGGCGATCTGGAGGATCACCTCCTCGTCCTTCGCGCCATCGTAGTGCGCTTCCTTCGAGGGGTGCTTCATGTAGCTGCCAGGGGGCAGCGGCTCGGTGGTGCCAGGATCGAAGGTCTTGCCGGTGCCAGTCCACCAAGTACCCTTGAGCACCGTGACCAGCCGGTCTTCGGGATGGAAGTGCGGCATGCTCATCGTGCCCGGTTCGAACTTGACACGGATGACGTACGGTCCCGGCTTCTTCGGGTCACCCTCGACGACCATCATTTTGATGCCCGGAATGCCGGGATACTCCGTCCACTGTTCGTCGCCGAGCTTGAGCGTGACGAATCCCTTCTCGTCGATGCTGCGTTGGGCGAACACGGCGGTGACGGGAACGGCAACGGCGATGGCGAGGGCGGCGGCAATGAAGCGCGTCTTCATGGGGGCTCCGGAATCGAACGGTGCTGCAGAGGAGCGCGATTGTAGCCGCGCGCCGGGCACTGCGCGCACCGTCAATTCGTGAGGACGCGAACCAAGTCGAGCGCACACCCCCCGTTCGACCTCCTCGACGTCTGTCGAAGAGGCCGTGGCGCCGCCTTACGGCTTGACGAACTTGAGCGTCATGCGATCGCTCTCGCCGATGCCCAGGTACTTCGCGCGGTCCGTGTCTCCATTGCGCAGCGTCGGAGGCAGACTCCAGACGCCGCCGGGATGATCCTTCGTGTCCTTGGGATTGGCGTTGACTTCGGAGGATCCCTCGAAGCGGAAGCCGGCCAGTTCAGCCGCCTCGATCACGTACTTCTCGGTCACGTAACCGCTGTCGATCTGCTGCTGGAACGGCGTGCCTGGCTTGGCGCGGTGGTCGACGACTCCAAGCACGCCGCCGGGCTTGAGTGCGTCGTAGAACGCCTTGAACATCGTGTCGGCAGTGCCCGCCTTGGCCCAGTTGTGAACGTTGCGAAACGTCAGCACCATGTCCGCGGAGCCCTTCGGGGCGATGTCCACGAAATCCGGCGGCAGCAGCCTGGTCTTGACCACCTTTCCGTACAACTCGGGCTTCGCGGCAACCATGCCATCGAACTTCTTCTCGAGCTGATGCAAATAGCCGGGGGTGCTCGGCGACTGGGTGGCAAACCACGCTGCGTAGTACTTGCCGTCGTCCTTCAGATACGGCGCGAGAATCTCCGTCCACCAGCCGCCGCTCGGCCAGATCTCCACCACCGTCATGTCGGGCCGGATGCCGAAGAATTCGAGCGCCCCCTTCGGGTGGCGGTACTGGTCGCGTGCCGCGTTCTTGGGATCGCGGTGCTCACCGGCGATCACCTGATCCAGCTTGGCGTCGGCAATCGCCGGCGCGGTGGCAACGAGCGTCAGCGCACCCGCGCAGGCCGCGCTCAACGCGCGAATGATCCACTTCGACATCGCAGTCTCCTCTCGTGGTGTCAGGGGCATTGACCGGGCATCGGCCGGTCCGTTCCCGAAACGGCTAGCGGTGCAGCGCGCGTCCGGAGTCCCGCATCATCTCCGAGCGCAGCCGCTCGGACCGCAGCTCGCGCTCGAATTGTAGCTGCTGCGCATCGAGCATCAGACGGCGCTGCGGCTCAGGCACCGTGCGCGTCTGTGTCTGCAGCCCCTGCTGGCGTCGACGCTGGCTGTCGATCGTGAGGCCCGTGGCGTTCTCGCGTGGCGGCTCGACCGTAGTGCGGCTTCCGCCTGGCGGAATCCGCGGCAGCCGGTCGAGTATTCCGGGATCCGCGCGCGGCACCATCACCGAGCGACGCGACTCCGCTTCCGGTGCGGGCGCCGGCGGCGGGCCGGAATCGAGATCCATGCGCAGTTCGAAACCACGGCTGCGCCGCTCCTGGAGATTGCGATCGATGCCATCCTGAAGCCCGGGCTCCGCCGCACTCGCTACAGAAGCAAGCAGACAGCTCTGGACGGCGAGCACACCGATGCGCAGCACGCGGGATGGAGAAGGACAGAAACGCATGCCCGATTGGACCGGAGATGCGCGCGCGAGTGCCAGGCTGGAGAAAAAAAGAGCCTGCGGGACGCGAAGTCAACCGCAGGCCAACCCTGGCAGACATCGGTGAGTCGGCACCCCGTGCTCCTGAGGCGTCGTCCCGATACTCACTACTTTGCAATCGCTGTGCCACCGACGGGTGAGCAACGCTGCTCGGCCATCAACCCATTTCACTCTCGGCACTTAGGTTCACCACGCATGCCAAAGGCATCGCATGGGAAGCCGTCCTCGGTGCACCGGGCAGGTGCGGCCTCCAGCCCGCACGCACCGGCATCAGGCGCCGGCGCTGCGGTTGCAGACCTAGACGATGAGGAAACTGCGTAGCGCATCGGCGTCCATCTCTTCGCGAACACCGCGCTTGACGATCTCTCCGCGACGCAGGATGACGAACTGATCGGCCAGTTCGCGCGCGAAATCGAAGTACTGCTCGACCAGCAGGATCGCCATGTCGCCGCGCTGCGAAAGCGCGCGGATGACGCGTTCGATGTCCTTGATGATCGAGGGCTGGATGCCCTCCGTGGGTTCGTCGAGGATCAGCACCTGTGGCTTCATTGCGAGCGCGCGGCCGATCGCCAGCTGCTGCTGCTGACCGCCGGAGAGATCGCCGCCGCGGCGTCCGAGCATGGACTTGAGCACGGGGAACATCTCGAAGATCTCGCCGGGGATGTCGCGCGCACCGCCCTTCGGCAGGCTTGCCATTCCCATCAGCAGGTTCTCCTCGACAGTCAGACGGGGAAAGATCTCGCGACCCTGCGGCACGTAGCCGATGCCCCGGCGCACGCGCTGGTGTGGCGACATCGAGGTGATGTCCTCGCCCTTGTACTCGACCCGCCCCCCGCGCACCGGCACTACACCCATCAGGCACTTCAGCAGCGTGGTCTTGCCCACGCCGTTGCGCCCGAGCAGCGCCGTGACCTTACCGGTCGGCACGTCGAAGGACACGTCGCGCAAGGTATGGCTGGAGCCGTAGTACTGGTTGAGATTGGATATTGTCAGCATGGCTTCTCTACCACGAAGGTCACGAAGGAACACGAAGAAAGGCAAGGACAAGAAACGCCTTCAATACTGAGAACACTGAGGAGTACGTAGTGCTCATTCAGTTGCACATCTCTATGCACCTGCGTGTCCTCAGCGCTAGATCAGGTTGAAGTTCTTCGTGCTCTTCGTGTCCTTCGTGGTGAATCGGTTCGTATCAGCGGCCGAGGTAGACCTCGATCACGCGCTCGTCGTTCTTGACCTTGTCCAGCGCCCCTTCGGCCAGCACGCTGCCCTCGTGCAGCACGGTCACCACGTTGGCGATACTGGCGATGAACTCCATGTCGTGTTCGACCACGATCACGGTGTGCTCGCCGGACAGCGTCTTGAACAGCTCCGCGGTACGCTCGGTTTCCTCGTCGGTCATCCCCGCCACCGGCTCATCGAGCAGCAGGACCTGCGGTTCCTGCATCAGCAGCATGCCGATCTCCAGCCACTGCTTCTGCCCGTGCGACAGCAGGCCCGCGCGCTTGCCGGCCTCTTCCGTCAGCCGGATCAGTTCCAGGGTCTGCGCGATGCGGTCGAACTGCGCAGAATCCAGTCGTGCCCCCAGGCTGGCGCGCACGCGCTTGTCCGTCTTCATCGCCAACTCCAGGTTCTCGAACACGCTGTGGTTCTCGAACACGGTCGGCTTCTGGAACTTGCGGCCGATACCTGCGTGCGCGATCTGCGCTTCGGTC
>CAYLTE010000051.1:0-21626 GCA_964386195.1 uncultured Burkholderiales bacterium
CGCAGGGCTGCCCGAGCGCGCCGGCGACGCGCACGAACACCAGGTCGAGCTGCGGATCGGGACGCACCGGATCCAGCCCCTGGCCCTCCCGCCCGCTGCGGCTGCGCAGCAGCACCGGTGACAGGCCACCGGCGGCATCCGCCGCCACGTGCCAGGGCAGCGCCGCGAAGCATCCGGCGGGCATGCGGAAGGTCCACGCCTGGCCGTGCGACTGCTCGGAGGCGATGGCGCTGACCACCTCGGCCCCTGCCGGCCACGCGACGCTTCCCGCGATCAGGGATGCCGCGAGCCCTGTCCATGCCGCCTTCATCGTGCCTCCCTGCGCGCCTGCACGCGGACGCGCAGCAGTTCGAGCAGCTGGCAGGCCCCGCCGCTGAGCAGTGCGACCGAAAGCAGACCGGCGATGTCGGGATCGTTGAACAGCACCGCGAAGAAGCTCGCGCGGATGGAATCACCCTCGGTCGGTCCGGCGGCAGTGAACACGCGCAGTTCGCGCGCGGTGGTCGTTGCGCTCACCTGCAGTCCGCCGTCCTTGGCCGGCACCACGGTGGTGGCCCACAGGCTCGCTTCACCCTGTGCGGGCTTGAGGCGGGCGTCGGGGGGCAGGCTGAACTGACCGAGCTCGTAGATGGCGCCTGCAGAGAACAGGGTGGAACGGCCGAACATGCGCACGGCGATGTTCTGCATGGGAACCGGGCCGGCGGCGAGATGACGCGCCGAGACCGCGGCGACGGCCGACTCCTCCCCGAGATCGAGAGGACCCTGCAGCGTCGCGCGCATCGTGCCCGGCGGCAGGCATTGCGCGGTCGACGACGGTTTCACGCACGCGGCGCCGTCGCCTGTCGTCTCGAGAATTGGCACGCGGAAGCCGGTATCGCCCTCGAGATCGACGGCCTGCTCTCCATCGGACGTACGCCACTCGAGCTGGCCCGCGACGCCGGTGTCGGCCGACAGGGAGATGCGCACGGGTGAACTGCCGCGCCGCTCGATTGCCACGCGCGACCGTTCTGCGGGCAGCACCTGCCCCGTCACTGCGTGATCCCTGCCGCCGCCGGCAGCGTTGAGCAGGACGATGCGCGTGACCGCGGGCTGCGTGACGCGGTCGACTTCCAGCCACTCGACCACGCCGTCGAGGGCGAACACGTAGGTCTTGCCCGCACCGAAGAGCGCCCACGCCACCACCATGCCTGCACCCAGGGTGGCGAGCAGGGCCAGCGCGCCCGTCGCGTAGACCAGCGCGCCCAGCGTACCGGCAACCGGACCAGCGCCGCCCGATCGCGAGGCGTCCCGGCGTCTCATCGTCCTTCGGGCACGAGCAGCCACGCACGTTGCACGTCGGGGTCTTCGCCCGGTTCGGTGAGCGCCACGGTCAGGCCGTATCGCCCGGCACCGCTGCCCGGCAGAGTCACCCTGCAGCGCGTGTCATAGGCGCGCGTGGCGATATCGCGCAACCGTTCGCAGGTGCCCTCGCTTCGGGCGCTTCCGTCCGGTGAGGATAGTTGCACCTTGGCCGGCGTCTTCTTCGAATTGAGCAGGACCCAGATGGGCGATGGCGAAGCGCTGCCCAGCCCGGTCAACAGAAATGTCGGCGGCTCGCGGCCGGCGCGCGCGCAGGCTGCGTCGGGATCGTCGCCCGCTGCGGCCTTGCGCAACTCCGCGCGGATGGCGAACGCCGGTTCGCGCACGGATTCGAGCGCGGCGACGTGGCGCGAGCCGGTCTCGAGGGCGGTCCAGCCGGATGCGTCGAGCAGTCGATAGGCGTTGCGCGACCAATACTGCCCGCCACTGGTGGTGACCTGCACGCACAGCAGATTGCCCATGCCCTGGGCAGGTGCCAGCCACACGGCCAGCCGCCGTGGATCGAGGGCGGCGCTCGCGAGCGTGCTCTGCACGCCGAGCACCGTTCCCCCCGAGACCAGGGTGCGGTCCTCGAGCCGCTCGTGGTAGCCCGTGCTGCCCGCGAGTTTCAGGACGACCTCGGCCGCCAGCGAGGTGCTGCCCAGAAGCAGAGCCAATCCGATCAGCATGCGCGTCATTGCCGATGCTCCGTGATGAGCGCGCCGAATGCGCGCTTCGCCCGAGTATAGCGGCCGCGCGTGTCCCAAGCGGCGACGATGTTTCGCTCGCCCCTTCGCGCATCCGGGGTGAGCGATGGCTGCCCCGCGCCGGCGCCGCCATGCGGGCGGCTCGCGGCCGGGTGCCGGTGCGCGATGCGGTTCATCGAATGGAGACATGAAGTGAGCGAAGAGAAGACGAACGAGACGGACGAGGCGCTGGCCGTGAAGCTTCCCGCGTACCGGCTCGACGGACGCGTGGCGCTGGTCACCGGCGCCAGCGCCGGTCTGGGCGCGGCCATTGCCATCGGCATGGCTCAGGCAGGGGCCGAGGTTGCGATCATGGCGCGCTCGCGCGAGGGCCTCGAACGTGTTGCCGCGCGCATTCGCGCAGATGGCGGGCGCTGCACGCCGATCGCCTGCGACGTGACCGACACCGCGGCGCTGCGCCGCTCGATCGCAGATCTGGCGCGCCTCGACGTGCTGGTGAACAACGCCGGAACGAACTTCCCCGAGCCGATGGTCGAGGTGAGCGACGAGCACCTGGATACCATGCTGGCGCTGAACGTCAGGTCGGTCTATCTCGCTGCCCAGGCGGCCGTGCGCAAGATGCTCGAGGATGTGCAGCGCCGGGACCGGGGCGGCGTCATCCTGAACATGTCTTCGCAGATGGGGCATGTCGGTTCCCCCAACCGCACCGTGTACTGCATGACCAAGCATGCGGTCGAAGGGCTGACCAAGGCGCTCGCGGTCGAACTCGCGCCACAGGGCATCCGCGTCAACAGCATCGCCCCGACCTTCGTCGACACGCCGCTCGTGCGCCGGGTGGTGAATACGCCCGAGCGCCGCGAGTTCGTCATGAGCCGCATTCCGATGGGGCGACTGGCGACGCTCGAGGAGATCGTGGGCGCTGCGGTCTATCTCGCCTCGCCGGCCGCCTCGATGGTGACGGGGACGTCGCTGGTGGTGGACGGAGGCTGGACCGCGCAGTGAGGCCGGCCGGTCCGTCCGCGGCGGGATTCATGCGAGACAGCCGGCGACCGCGTGGCTAGAATGCCGGCACCGGTCACACAAGAACAAGGGGGCACGATATGAGCACCTTTGCCGACGTTCAGGCCATGCTCACGAGCAAATTCGACGTCAAGGCGGAGCTGATCCAGCCTGAGGCGAAGCTGGTCGATCTCGGACTGGACTCGCTTTCGATCGCCGAGCTCATCTTCGACATCGGCGACAAGTACGACATCGAGATCCCGGAAGACGATCTCGAGTTCCAGACCACGCTGCAGGATGCGGTGGCGTTGGTGGATCGGCTGCGCGCGGCCAAGGCGGCCTGACGCACCCGTGGGCCGACGCGTCTACATCACCGGCATCGGCCTGGTCGCTCCGCACGGCCGCGAGCCGGAAGCGGTGTTCGAACGCTTGTGCGCGGGCGAGTCGGCAATCCGCAAGGTGCGCAGCGGCACCGAGGAACTCGGCGCGGACGTGCTGCTCGCGCCCGCCGAGCTGAGCATCGAAGGGGTCATCCCCAGGACCCAGGCTTTCGCGATGGATCGCGTGGCGCAGATGGCGGTGGTTGCCGCGCACGACGCGCTGCGCGCCGCCCGGCTGATCGACGCAGAGCGCAGCGTGGCACCTGAAGGGATGGGTGTGTACTTCGGCTGCGGACTCGGCGGCTCGCAGGCCATCCAGGATGCCTACCGCACGTATTTCGAGCGGCGCAGCCGGCGCATCAAACCCACCACGGTCCCGCTCATCATGGCCAACGCGCCGGCCGCGCACGTGTCCATGCGGTTCGGCCTGCGCGGCCCCACCTACACCTACGCCATCGCCTGCGCGTCCTCTGCAGTCGCAATCGGCGAAGCCTTCCGCGCGCTGCGCGACGGCTACGTCGACGCGGTCGTCGCAGGCGGTGCCGAATCCATGGTCAACGACGGCGCGCTCTGCGCGTGGGAGATGCTCGGCGTGCTCGCGAAGGAGCATCCGGCGGGCGCTGCGGCCTCGAGCCGTCCCTTCTCGGCGGACCGCAGCGGCTTCGTGCTCGGCGAGGGCGCGGCCTGTCTGGTGATGGAGTGCGAGGAGGCGATGCGCGACCGCGGCGTCGATCCCATCGCCGAGGTGGCAGGCTACGGCTGTGCAAGCGATGCGCACAACCTTACCCAGCCCTCGGTCGACGGCCAGGCGCGCGCGATGGCGCTGGCGCTGCGCGACGCTCGCGTGGAGCCGCGGCAGGTCGGCTACGTCAACGCGCATGCGACCGCTACACCCACGGGGGACAACGTGGAGATCGAGGCCATCAAGCAGACGTTCGGTCACCACGCGCGCGCGCTGGCGGTCAGTTCCACGAAGTCCATGCATGGGCATCTGGTCGGTGCGGCCGGTGCCCTGGAGTGCGCCATCACGGCGATGGCGCTGCAGCGGCGCCGCATTCCGCCCACCGCGTTTCTGCACGATCAGGATCCCGCCTGCGACCTGGATTGCGTGCCGTGCGAAGCGCGTGAGGCGCCGGAGCTCGAGTACGCATTGTCCAACTCCTTCGCGTTCGGCGGCACCGACGCAGCACTGGTCCTCCGGCGCGCGTGAAACGGGTGTAGAGGCACTACACTGGGGGCGCCGTCCTCCCCCAGTGCCGTGCTGAGCGCCCAACGGTGCCATGTCGAGCCCCCAACGGTGTCATTTCGAGCGCAGCGAGAAATCCTCGCCGTGGACGCAGCACATCGATGATCCCTCACCGAAGGCGCGGGATGGGACCAAAGGCGCTCAGACGTCACACCCCCCAACGGCCTCATAATGTGACGATTCCGACCGGAGACGCCTCCATGAAAGCAGATGACATCCTCCAGACGATCGGCAACACCCCGCACATCCGCATCAACCGCCTGTTCGGCGCGAGCCACCAGGTGTGGATCAAGTCCGAGCGGTCCAACCCGGGCGGCTCCATCAAGGACCGCATCGCCCTGTCCATGGTCGAGGCGGCCGAGCGCGACGGCAGCCTGAAGCCCGGCGGCACCATCGTCGAGCCGACGTCGGGCAACACCGGCATCGGCCTGGCGATTGTCGCGGCGGTCAAGGGCTACAAGCTGGTGCTGGTGATGCCCGAGAGCATGTCGCTCGAGCGGCGGCGCTTGATGCTCGCCTACGGCGCGACCTTCGTGTTGACGCCGCGCGAGAAGGGCATGAACGGGGCGATCGCGCGTGCGAAGGAGGTGGTGGCGGAGACGCCCGGGGCATGGATGCCACAGCAGTTCGACAACCCGGCGAACGTCGAGGTGCACGTGCGCACCACCGCACAGGAGATCGTCACCGATTTTCCGGACGGCCTGGACTGCCTGATCACCGGGGTCGGCACCGGCGGGCATCTCACGGGCGTGGCGCGGGTGCTCAAGCAGAAGTGGCTGCAACTGAAAGCATTCGCGGTCGAGCCCGCGGCCTCGCCGGTGATCTCGGGTGGCAAGCCCGCGCCGCATCCGATCCAGGGGATCGGCGCCGGCTTCGTGCCGAACAATCTCGATACGTCGCTGCTCGACGGGGTGATCACGGTGGACGCGGATGCCGCCAAGGACATGGCCCGGCGATCGGCGCGCGAGGAAGGCATCCTGGTCGGAATCTCCTCTGGCGCGACGCTGGCGGCGATCGCCAAGCAGCTTCCGCAGATTCCGGGCGGCAGCCGTATCCTCGGCTTCAACTACGATACCGGCGAGCGATATCTGTCGGTCGAGGGATTCCTGCCGATGGAGTGAGTTGCCGCAAGGGCATTGAGGTACTTCTGCCGCGCGCGTTCGCGACAGTCAGCGCGACGCGGCGTTCCCGGGCATGTCCTGCAGCACCTGCTCCAGCATCACCAGCGAGTCCCACATCGCGGGAAATCCGGCGTAGACGGCGACCTGGAACAGCGCCTCGAAGATCTCCTCTACCGTGGCGCCGTTGTTGATCGCCATCTCGAAGTTGAGCTTCAGCGCGTTGATGCGGCCCAGCGAGGCGAGTACACAGATGCTGCACAGGGACCGCGTCTTCAGGTCGATGCCGCCGCGTGTCCAGATTCGCCCGCCGACGACGGACACGACCTCGCGCTCGAAGTCCGGGCAGACGCTGGCGAAGCGCTGCACCAATGCGTCGATGCGCTGCTCGCCCACCATCTGCCGGAACTGCGCCAGGCCGCGCTGATAATCGTCCATGCTCGTGTCTCCCTTCGCTGACCAGGTGAACGGGCAGCGAGTTTACATGGGAGCGGTGACCCGAACCTGCCTACCTTCTCGCTGAATAGGGGCGGCGTGCGAACGCGCGAGGGGCCGCTTC
Organism: uncultured Burkholderiales bacterium; assembly: GCA_964386195.1. Lineage (GTDB taxonomy): Bacteria > Pseudomonadota > Gammaproteobacteria > Burkholderiales > SHXO01 > SHXO01. The sequence goes on from CAYLTE010000051.1 coordinate 6,348, forward strand.
GTCCTTGTGCCGGAAGGTGATGCGGGCGATCGAGAGATCGTAGGGCGTCATTTCGAGAGTTACGCGGTCGCCCGCGATGATGCGGATGCCGTGGCGGCGCATCTTGCCGCAGCTGTAGGCCATCACGCCGTGGCCGTTGGTGAGTGTCACGCGGAATCGGGAATCGGGCAGGACTTCGTCCACGACACCCTCAAATTCGATCATGTCTTCCTTCGCCATGTGCCTCCTGCGAAAACGTTGAGGACGCGCGGGCCGGACGGCCGGCCCGCGACAGTGAAGCCTTTACTCCGGGTGGATGGCCGTGGCCTGAGGGCCCTTTGCGCCCTGCGACACCGTGAAGGTCACGCGCTGATTTTCCTTCAGGGTCTTGAAGCCGCTGCCCTGGATCTCGGAGAAATGCGCGAACAAGTCCTTGCCGCCGTCATCCGGCGTGATGAACCCGAAACCCTTCGCGTCGTTGAACCACTTCACGCTACCTGCTGCCATGAGAGATACCTCGAAAAAGAAATAAAGATGTGCGGGCGGTAGCCCGCGGGTCGCGCAGAGACTTCAAGAGGAGAAGGCAGGAAGAACAGGCAGCGCCGCGGACGCGACACTGGCGAGGGCAACACCGAATTCAGCGCTCAAAGCATGCACAGAGGATTATACGCGTGTAAGTCCTGTTTGTCGAAGAATTTTCTGACCGTTGGGTATGATCGGAGTTCAAACGTCCCTCATGGATGTCCTTCCAGGTTCGCGCCGATGCATCGATCCGACGGTGAGCAAACGCAGGCAGCGTCCGCGCGCGAGGTCGAGGCCGTCTACCGGACCGAATCCCGACGCGTCCTCGCCACCCTGATACGACTGCTGGGCGATTTCGACCGCGCCGAAGAGGCGATGCACGATGCCTTTCGGGCAGCGCTCGAGCAGTGGCCGCGCGAAGGGACGCCGGCCAATCCACGTGCCTGGCTGGTATCGACCGGGCGGTTCAAGGCGATCGACGCGATCCGCCGCAATGCGCGCTTCGACGCCATCGAGGACGTGTCGGGCCTGATCGACGGACTGGCCGATGAGCGTGCGAGCGCCGAACCGGTCAGCGTCGAAGACGATCAGTTGCGGTTGATCTTCACCTGCTGTCACCCGGCGCTGGCGCCCGAGGCGCAGGTCGCGCTCACGCTGCGCGAGGTCTGCGGCCTGACCACCGAGGAGATCGCGCGGGCGTTCCTGGCCGCGCCCGCGACGCTGGCGCAACGCATCGTGCGGGCCAAGAACAAGATCCGTACCGCGCGCATCCCCTACGAGGTGCCCGAGCGCTCGCAGCTGCCCGAGCGCCTGAACAGCGTGCTGCGCGTGATCTACCTGGTGTTCAACGAGGGCTATTCGTCCTCCGCCGGCGACGCGCTCACGCGCCAGGACCTGTCGTCCGAGGCAATCCGTCTGGCGCGCCTGCTGGCCGAACTGCTGCCCGACCCCGAGGTGTCCGGCCTGCTTGCGCTGATGCTGCTGCACGAGTCGCGTCGTGCGGCACGCGCCACGGCGCAGGGCGACGTGGTGCTGCTCGACGACCAGGACCGCACCTTGTGGGATGCGGTAAAGATCCGGGAGGGCGCCGAGCTGGTGCGCGGCATCCTCCTCGGCGGGCGCGTGGGACCATACGCGATCCAGGCGGCGATCGCCGCTGAGCACGCCCGGGCGTCCACCGCCGGAACGACCGACTGGGCGCACATCGTCGCGCTCTACGACGCGCTGCTCGCGCTCGAGCCTTCGCCCATCGTCGAGCTCAATCGCGCCGTCGCGCTCGCCATGCGCAGCGGTGCCGGTGCAGGGTTGGCCGAGATCGACGCGTTGCTGGCGCGCGGCGATCTGGCCGGCTATCACCTGGCGCACGCTGCCCGTGCAGACCTGTGTCGGCGGCTGGGCAGGCTCGAGGACGCCATCGTCGCCTACCGGCAGGCGCTCGCGCTTGCACGCCAGGAACCGGAGCGGCGCTTCCTGTTGCGCCGCCTGAGCGAGCTCGGCGCCACGCCGTGAGTTTTTCTCGCTCTGCCTGTCGATCGGCACGGCCCGAGTTCGACTAGAAGGCGAGGGGCGGGCGGTTCCTGCCGGGCGCCTCATCCATTGGAGGAGGAGATCGAATTGAAGTACATGCTGCTGATCTACATGGACGAGCAGGCGATGGGGGAAGCGGAGCGCGCCGCCTGCTACGTGGATTCATCGCAACTGGCGCGCGATCTCAATGAGAAGGGCGCCTACGTGTCGGCGAATCCGCTGCACCCGGTGTCGAGCGCCACCAGCGTGCGCGTGCGCGAAGGGCGCCAGCTCGTGACGGACGGGCCGTTTGCCGAGACGCGTGAGCAACTGGGCGGCTATTTCCTCGTGGAGGCAGCCAACCTAGACCAAGCCATCGCGATCGCCGGCCGGATTCCCGGCGCGCGCTACGGCACGGTCGAGGTGCGGCCGGTGATGGACATACCCGGCCTGCCGGGTGCGCACGCCGAAGGCCGGCCATGAGCGGCGTGCGATTGCTGGTGGGCACGCGCAAGGGCGCATTCATCCTGACTTCCGATGCCACGCGCCGCACATGGGCGGTGGACGGGCCGCACTTCGCGGGCTGGGAGATCTATCACCTGAAGGGCTCGCCGGTGGATCCCGACCGTCTGTACGCGTCGCAGTCGAGCGGGTGGTTCGGCCAGACCATGCAGCGCTCGGACGATGGCGGGCGGAGCTGGGAGGCGGTCGGCAACGTCTTCGCCTACGAGGGCGATCCGGGCACGCACCAGTGGTACGACGGCACGCCCCACCCCTGGGAGTTCAAGCGCGTGTGGCACCTCGAGCCGGACTACACCGACGCCGACACGGTCTACGCCGGGGTCGAGGATGCGGCGCTGTTCGTCAGCCGGGACGGTGGGCGCAATTGGAAGGAACTACCGGGATTGCGCGCGGTGAAGGGCGGGCTGTGGCAGCCGGGCGCCGGAGGCATGTGCCTGCACACCATCGTGCTCGATCCGTCGCGTCGCGGACGCATGTTTGTCGCCATCTCCGCAGCCGGGGCGTTTCGCAGCGAGGACGCCGGCGAGACCTGGCAGCCGGTCAACAAGGGACTGCATTCGCTCTACCAGCTGCCCGATCCCGACGCCGAGGTCGGGCACTGCGTGCACCGCTTGGCCATGCATCCGGCCCGTCCGAACGTGCTGTTCATGCAAAAGCACTGGGACGTGATGCGCAGCGACGACGATGGCGACTCGTGGCACGAAGTCAGCGGCAACCTGCCGAGCGACTTCGGGTTCGTCATCGACGTGCACGCGCACCAACCCGACACGATCTACGTGGTGCCGATCAAGAGCGATTCCGAGCACTTCCCGCCCGATGGCAGGCTGCGCGTGTACCGCAGCCGCAGCGGCGGCAACGAGTGGGAGGCGCTCACCGCGGGCCTGCCGCAGCGCGACTGCTACGTGAACGTGCTGCGCGACGCGATGGCAGTGGATCGCCTCGATCCCTGCGGCGTGTACTTCGGGACCACCGGCGGCCAGGTGTACGGCTCGCCGGACTCGGGCGACAACTGGACGGCGATCGTGCGCGACCTGCCGCCGGTGCTGTCCGTGGAAGTGCAGACGCTGCCGTGATCCGCGTGCTGTTGCCTGCGCACCTGCGCACGCTGGCGCGGGTGCAGGGCGAGGTCTGCATCGAGGCCGGCGAGTGCGCGAGCATCGCCTCGGTGCTCGACGCTCTGGAGACGCGCTATCCGATGCTGCTGGGCACGATCCGCCCGCCCGGGACATCGCAGCGCAGACCGCTGATCCGCTTCTTCGCCTGTGAGCGCGACTTGTCGCACGAGCCCATGGACCGGCCGTTGCCGAAGGAAGTGCTGGAGGGCAAGGAACCGTTGCTGATCGTCGGCGCCATCGCCGGCGGTTGAATCGAACAAGCTGAGGAGATCGATGACATGAAGGTGGACGCGTACTTGACGTTCAATGGCCGCTGCGAGGAGGCCGTGCGGTTCTACGAGCGCGCGCTCGGCGCGAAGGTGGAGACGATGATGCGCTTCAGGGAAGCGCCCGATCAGCCCCCACCGGGCATGCTGCCGCCGGGGTCGGAGGAAAAGATCATGCACTGCAGCTTTCGCATCGGCGAAACGACGGTGATGGCATCAGACGGCATGTGCCTCGACGGCGCACGCTTTCAAGGATTCTCTCTTGCCATCGCACTGGCGGCCGAGGCGGACGCGGATCGCGTGTTCAACGCCCTGGCCGAAGGCGGGAAGGTGACCATGCCGCTCGGAAAGACGTTCTGGTCGCCGCGCTTCGGCATGCTCGAAGATCGGTTCGGCGTGGCCTGGATGGTCAACGTGATCACCGAAATGGGATGAGGGAGGGTGAGAACATGCGTTTCATGATGCTGATGATTCCCAGGGGCTACGAGAAGGCGCAGCCCGGTACGATGCCGGAGGCCGCCGCGGTCGAGGCGATGATGAAGTACAACGAGGCGTTGCAGGAGGCGGGCATCCTGCGCGGCCTGGAGGGCCTGCACCCGCCCTCGATGGGCGCGCGCGTCAGCTTCGAAGGCGGCAAGCCGATGGTGACCGACGGTCCGTACATCGAGGCCCGGGAGGTTCTGGGCGGCTACTGGATGATCGAGGTGGGCTCCAAGGCGGAGGCGATCGAGTGGGCAAAGCGCTGCCCTGCCTCGGAAAACGAGGTCATCGAGATCCGCCAGGTGCAGGCATTCGACGACTTCCCGCCCGACGTGCAGAAAGCTGCCGAGGGCTTCAAGCAGATGCAGGAGAACGCAGGGCGCTGAAGATGCCCGCAGCCCCGCCTTCTGCCGTGGGCGATGGCCTGCGGGGCGGGCGGGGCGCTCAGGCGTCCTGCGTCTTCAGCCCGGCGAGGTGCTCGTCGAGTTCGCCGAGCTGCCGCCGGATCTCGCGCTGCCCGATCTCCGCGTGGCGGATGATCTCGTCGGCCGCCGCGCGGATGGTGTTGCAGCGGGTGCGCATGATGTCGAACTTCTCGCACTGCTTCTCGATGGCCCGCACGGCGGCGTCCATCCCGGCCAGTTCGGTGGCGCGCCCCTGCGCCTGCACGCCGGCACGTACGCATAGCGCCTTCGCCACCATGAGGCCGGCGCGCAGCACGACGTCGCTGGCCTCGTCCTCGGCGTCCCAGACCACGACGATGTCGCTTCCGTGCCGCGCGAGCTCGCTCATGCCCGTCGGCGCAGTGCGGCGCGAGTGCACGAACAGCGCCACCTCCGCGCCACGGTTCTTGCGTGCAGTTTCCGACTCCTCCAGCGTGGCCTTGAGCGTGTAGGACGCGTCCTCCTTGAATTCCACGACCACCCTGGCGCCTGCCGCCACGCAGTCGGCGCCGAGGGTGACGAGGCAGTCGCCGGTCTTGCAGCGTGCGATGACACCGGTGGTATCGCCGACGTCGTCGGCCACGTCGCCGGCCTGCTCGCACAGGCGCTGCACCAGCCGGAAACCCTCGTCCTGGAAGGAGCGGCCGTGCAGCGTCGAGCGTGCGGCCTCCTCCTTGCGCACGCGCATGTTGGACAGCGCCTCCTGCACCTGCGCCTGGAACGCGTCGTTGCGCTGCTGCTGGGTGTCGAGCACGGCCAGCAGCTCGCGCTTGAGCCGGGCCAACGCGGAATGTTCGGCATCGAGCGAGAACTCGCTGCTGATCTGCTTCTGCGCCAGCTCCACGCGGCGCACCAGTCGGCTGAGGGCGGAGTCGTCCTTGTCCAGGGAAAACTCGCCGACCACGGCCTCGAGCTGGCGGGCGAGATCGCCGGTCAGCTCCCCGTGTCGCGCCTTGAGCTCGCGCACCAGGCGCGCCAGCGCGCTGTCGGGGTTATCGAGCGAGAACTCGCGCAGGATCTGGCTGCTCTGGCCCGACAGGGTGGTCTCGAGGCTCTGCCGCATGCCCGCCAGAAAGCGGTTGGACTCGTCGGGGGTGAGCACCTGCAGCAGCGGGCTGCCCTCACCGATGAACTCCGTGAGCACGTCGGTGATCGCACGCTGGTTGTTCTCGATCTGCGCACGCATCACGCGCTCGAGTTCCCCGTCCTGCTTGACGAGGCGCTCCACGCGCTCGCTGAAACGTCCGTCGCTCGGATCGAAGTAGGACTTGAGCGTGCCCTGCAGAAGCGCTTCGGTCTGGGCGCGGTAGTCCGCGAGCGTGCCGGCGAGGGCGGCGATGACGCGCTCGCCCTCGTTGCGCACGGCCTCGCCGTCGATGCGTCCCTGGGCTTGGCGCATGGCGATGATGCCGATGCGCAGCGCCTGGCGCGCGAAGTCGTTGCGTGTGCGTCCCTCGGGCAGGGAGCCGAGCGCGTCCACGCACTCGGGGTCGGTCACGTCCAGTTCGAGGCGCAGCCCGGTGGTTGCATCGGGAAGGTCGATCGGCACGGCGGCGAGATCGTTCGGGTGCATCGTTGCGTTCGAGTCCTAGGCAAGGGTCGCCCAAGTATAGGCAGGGTACTGGCTCAGCGGGTGAGCCACCTCTCGCGGCGACGCGGCGTTGCGCCGCATTGCCTCATTTGCTACATTTGACGTAGCATCAAGTGAGGACTGTCATGGAAGCCTTTGCCCCCCAACTGCCGGCACCGGTCGATCTGCGCACGCGCGAGGCGCGCGAGCGCCTGGCGCGCATGGTCACGCAGCTGTTCGACCTGTGGCAGGTGTCGGTGGCGGAGCAGGCCGCGCTGCTGGGCCTGTCCGCCGACAACCGCTCCACCCTGGCGCGCTACCGCAAGGGCGACCCGCTCGCCGACAGCCGCGACCTGCTGGATCGTGTCGGCCACCTGCTCGGCATCCACAAGTCCCTGCGCATCCTGTTCCCGCACGACCGCGATCTGGCCTACCGCTGGATGACCACGCCGAACCGGCGATTCGGGACGCGGCCGGTGGATGTCGCCGTCCAGCACGGTTTCGAGGGCCTGCTGGCGCTGCGGCGCTATCTCGACTTCGAGCGCGGCACCTGATGCTGCCCGATCTGGTCGACACCAACGTCGCCTGGGCCGGCGATCTGGCGCGCAACATCAAGACCATCCGCGCTTCCCAGGACCTGTTCGACGACCTGTCGACGGACCCGCGGGACTGGGCCACCGCGATCACCGCCGAGGCCGAGGAGCGCATTCCCACCGCTGCCTCGGTCATCACGCGCCCCTTCGACTACGGCACCGTGATCGGCTACTCCTTCGATCCCGGGCACTGGCAGTCGACGCGCTTCGGCGATGGCAGCCGTTACGGGGTCTGGTACGGCTCCACCGACGCCGTCACCACCGTGTATGAGACGGTCTACCACTGGCACCGCTTCCTGATGGACAGCTTCGCGGGCGAGGATCGCGACATCCTCGGCGAGCGCCGCGTCTACGACGTGCGCTGCGAGGCGCTGCTGATCGACCTGCGCGGCAAGGAGCGCCGCTATCCCGATCTCGTGCATCGCGGCAGCTACGCGTTCACGCAGCGCCTGGGCGCCTTCCTGCACGGCCAGGGAAGCAACGGCGTGCTGGTGCGCTCGGCGCGCTGCAAGGGAGTCAACGGCGCGGTCTTCCAGCGCGAGCGGCTGTCCGACGTGCGCGAGCGCATGCTGCTGACCTACCGCTGCAATCCGGCGGGCGACACCTGCGCCGTGGAGCGCGAGCCCGGCCGGCCGTGGATGAAGGTGCGTCCGAGCACGCTCTACTGAGGGCGCTAGAATCTCGGGCTCGCCTCCGGAGAAACGCCATGAACGCGCCCCAGCAGCCTCCCCGCCTGACCAGCCTCGCACACGGAGGCGGCTGCGGGTGCAAGATCGCGCCCGGCGTACTGCAGCAGATCGTCGCACGCGGCGCCGCCGGCCTGGTGCCGCCCGCGCTGCTGGTGGGCATCGAGACCAGCGACGACGCCGCGGTCTATCGCATCAACGAGTCGCAGGCCATCGTGGCGACCACCGACTTCTTCATGCCGGTGGTGGACGATCCGTTCGACTTCGGCGCGATCGCCGCGACGAACGCTATCTCCGATGTATACGCCATGGGCGGCACTCCCCTGTTCGCCCTGGCACTGGTGGGGATGCCGATCGACAAGCTGCCCGTGGAGACCATTCGTCTGATCCTCGAGGGCGGCGAGTCGGTGTGCCGGCGGGCCGGCATTCCGGTGGCCGGCGGTCACACCATCGACTCGGTGGAGCCGATTTACGGCCTGGTCGCGATCGGTCTGGTGGATCCGCGACATCTCAAGCGCAACGCCGGTGCGCGCGACGGGGACGTGCTGATCCTGGGAAAGGCCCTGGGGGTCGGCATGTACAGTGCGGCACTGAAGAAGGACCGGCTGGAACCCGCGCACTATCGGGCGATGCTGGCAAGCACCACGCAGCTGAACACGCCCGGAATCGAATTGGGGCGCATGCCGGGCGTGCACGCGCTGACCGACGTCACCGGCTTCGGCCTGCTCGGCCACCTACTGGAGATCTGCCGCGGTTCGGGACTGGGTGCGCGCATCGAGTGGGCGCGCGTTCCGCTTCTGCCCGGTGCGCTGGGACTCGCGCAAGCCGGGCTGCGCACCGGCGCCTCGGTGCGCAACTGGGCTGCCTACGGCGCACAGGTGGACCTGGGCGCGCAGGCCGAGGAGGGCGGGCAAGGCGATGCCCAGCGCGATCTGCTCACCGATCCCCAGACCAGCGGCGGCCTGCTCGTCAGTTGCGCGCCCGATGCGGTGGAGGACGTGCTCGAACTGTTCCGCGCGCAGGGATTCGATCGCGCCGCGGCGATCGGCGAGATGCGATCGGGCGCTGCGCGCGTGGACGTGCGCTGAGCGCCCTACAACGACAAAGGGGTTGACCATGGCTCACAAGGTGTTCGACGACATTCTCGGTACCATCGGCGACACGCCGATGGTCAGGCTCAACCGCATCGTGCGGGACATCCCCGCTACGGTGTACGCCAAGATCGAGACATTCAACCCCGGCAACAGCATCAAGGACCGGATGGCGCTGCGCATGATCGAGGACGCCGAGCGCAGCGGCGCTCTGAAGCCAGGCGGCACCATCATCGAGGGGACCAGCGGCAACACCGGCATGGGCCTGGCCATCGCGGCCATCGTGAAGGGCTACCGGTGCATCTTCACCACCACCGACAAGCAGTCCAAGGAGAAGGTCGACGCCCTGCGCGCGTTCGGCGCGGAGGTGATCGTCTGCCCGACCGACGTGGATCCCGAGGATCCGCGCTCCTACTATTCGGTGTCCTCGCGACTGGTGAAGGAGACGCCCAATTCCTGGAAGGCCAACCAGTACGACAACCTCAGCAACTCCCAGGCGCACTACGAGACCACCGGTCCGGAGATCTGGGCGCAGACCGAGGGCAGGGTCGACCACCTCGTCGTCGGCGTTGGCACCGGCGGAACGATCTGCGGCACCGGAAGGTACCTGAAGGTAAAGAAGCCGTCGGTGAAGATCTGGGGGATCGACACCTACGGTTCCGTGTTCAAGAAGTACAAGGAGACGGGCATCTTCGACAAGGAGGAGATCTACCCCTATGTCACCGAAGGCATCGGCGAGGACTTCCTGCCGAAGAACGTCGACTTCTCCATCGTCGATCATTTCGAGAAGGTGACCGATCGCGATGCCGCCATCTATACGCGCGAGATCGTCAAGCAGGAAGGCATCTGGGTAGGCAACTCGGCCGGCTCCGCGATCGCCGGCATGCTGCAGCTGAAGGACCGGTTCAAGCCGGGAGAGACGGTGGTCGTGATCTTCCACGATCACGGCACGCGCTACGTCGGCAAGATGTTCAACCCCGACTGGATGCGCATGATGGGCTACGACGACCTCGCCGGGCCCACCGCGCGCGATCTGGTGCGCAACAAGGAGGTGGCGGATCTGGTGGGCGTGGAGGTCACCGATACGGTCGGCCACGCCGTGCAGGTGATGAGCAGGCACAACTTCTCGCAGATTCCGGTGACGCAGGACAAGCGCGTGGTCGGTTCGCTCAACGAGACGCAGGCCTATGCCGCGCTGGTCAAGGATCCAAAGCTGCGCGACGAGCCGGTGAAGTCGATCATGCAGAAGGCGTTTCGCTTCGTCGACATCGAGACCCCCGTGCAGCTGCTCGCGCCGATGATCACGCCCGAGCATCCCGCCGTGCTGGTGCGCGACTTCAAGGCGGGCAAGACCTTCATCCTGACCGGATACGACGTGCTGAAGGCGATCTGACGCGCGGGGCGGCGCATTCGGGCGGAACGCTTCATCCGTATGGCGTCATCCCGAGGCGAAGCTCAAGACCGCGCCGCGGCGTCCGTCAGGGGGAAGCGGATACCACACCACGATGTCATCCCGAGGCGAAGCCGAGGGATCCTCGTCTTGCTGCGTGTACGGCGAGGATTCCTCACTGCGTTCGGAATGACACCAGAGGGAAATGCCACCAGAGTGCATTGGCAATCAGAGTGCGTTGGCAATGACGCCGCAGTGCGTTCGGAATTGCACCGAAAGTGCGTTCGAAACATCGCGACGCATCGAGGTGACTGCCTCGCGCCGCGGCGCAGTCACGCTCGCGCGTACGGCTCGTCGGCCGGCACGAACTCGGTTTCGGCGAGAGCGCCTTCGATCCAGCGCTGCACCGCCGGCAGCCGCCGCAGGGCATCGCAATAGGCCTGCGCTGCCGTCGGCAGCGCCACCGCGTAGGTCGCGAAGCGCATCGACACCGGCGCGAACATCGCATCCGCGCAGCTGAAGGCGCCGAACAGCATCTCGCCGCCGTCGCCATGGCGTGCCCGGCACGTCGCCCACAGCGCGCAGATGCGCTCGATGTCCCGCAGCACCTCGGGCGTGCGGCCCTTGTCCGGATGCGACGCCCGGATGTTCATCGTCATGTGCCCGCGCAGCGCGCCGAAGCCTGCGTGCATCTCGGAGCACACGGCGCGCGCGTGCCGCCGCGCGGAGGCATCTTCCGGCCACAGCCGCTTCTGCGGGAACAGTTCGGCCACGGTTTCGAAGATCGCGAGCGATTCCCATACGGGTTCGTCGTCCACCCACAGAACGGGCACCTTGCCGGTCGGCGACCAGCGCTCGACGTCTCGCACCGATCCGTCGTCGGCGAATTTGAGCTGAATCTCCTCGAAGGCGATGCCGGCCTGGGTGAGCAGCACCCAGGGCCGCATCGACCAGGACGAATAGTTCTTGTTGCCGATGGCGAGACGCAGCTGCATGGCGAACTCCGGTGTCCGTTCAGGCCTGGGCGCGCAGGCGCGCGGACGCTTCCGCCATCGCCGCGAGTTTCTGCTGCGCGATCGAGGCCGACGTCACCGGATTGTCCGCAAACGTCGCGAATCCGCAGTCCGGCACGAGCAGCACGCGATCCCTGCCGAACAGGCCGATCGCATCGCGTGCCCTGGCGACGATCTCGTCAGGTGTCTCGACACGCGCATGCTTCTGGTTGACCACGCCCACGCCGACACGCTGGTCCTCCCGCAATCCGCGCAGGATCTGCATCTCGCCCGCGCGCGGCGTGCACAGCTCCAGAAACAGCGTGCCGACGTCGAGCGCGCTCAGCGTCGGCAGCAGCGGCGCGTAGCTGCCCGCAAGGCACGCGCTCTCGTCCGGCGTCCAGTTGCCGCGGCACATGTGCAGGCCGATGCGCTCGCGCGGGAAGCCCGCGGCGACGGCGTTGATCAGCTCCCGCGCGAAGCCAAGCTCTTGCGGCGCATCGCCCTTCTCCGACAGCGCGCCGCACATGAAGCTGCGCTGGTTCTTCGCGCCGGTGAAGACGACCTCGGAGAGCACCGGCTCGTCGAACTGCACCAGCGCAACGCCGGCGGCGAGCAGATCGGCCAGTTCCTCGCGCAGGACGCGCACGATGTCCTGCGCGATGTGTTCCCGGGATCGGTAGGCGTTGTCGGAGATGCACTCCATCCACATGGTGCGCGCCAGCAGGTACGGACCGGGCAGGGCAACCTTCACCGGGCGCTCGCTGAGTTCCCGCACGAAGCGAGCCTCGTGCGCGGCGATCGGGCGGCTGCGCCCCAGCGGTCCGAACACGGCGGGATGCCGCACGTCCGCCGCCGGCACGTCGAGCGCGCGCAATTCCTGCTCGAAGTGCGCGGGATCGTCCACCAGCGGCAGCAGGTCGGTCAGCGGAATGAGCTGGCAATTGTCGAGGCGGCCGGCCACGAAGCTCGCGTAGCTGTCGCGGCGCTGCTCGCCGTCGGTGAGCACGTCCACGCCCGCGCGCAGCTGCGCCTCGACGGCGAGGCGCACGGCGTCGTCGGCGGTCGCCTGGAACGCCTCCTCGGACAGGCGCCCCTCCAGATGCTCGTGCACGGCCTGCAGCATCCAGCGCGGACGCGGCCAGCTGCCGATGCCCATCACCGACAGCGGGGCGATCGCTGGCGCGAGCGCCGGCGTGGGCAATCGGTCCGGAATCGACACGGGCACCGGCGCGCGGTCGGCTTCGAAGCGCACCCGCGGCCCGGCGCGCATGGACGCGCGTTCGCTGAGCGCACCCTTGCACACGAGGAAGGACATGCCAACTCCTGCTGGCGCCTGGGACACGAACTCGTTACCGGTCAGGCGGCACCACGCCGGCAGGTCCTCTCGCACCGAAATCTCGGTGGACAGAATCTCCAGCAAGCCGCCACGGGGCAGCGGGTCGATGTGCTTGCGGATCAGCAGCAACAAGCCGCTGCCGCAGTCGAGATCGCCGCCGTCGAAGCTGACGTCAGGTGTGTGCGGATGCGGATCGGACATGATGACCACCGGGGCGCGCACGGTGTGCGCGCCATCCGGCGCAGCGGGAATCAGTAGCTGATGCAGGGCGTGCCGTCGGCGAGGAACTCGACCAGCTTCGCACCGCCCACGATGGTTGCACCCTCGATCAGCGCCGTCTCCTCCAGCTTGCGCTTCTTGAAGCAGGGCGAGCAGACGTAGATCTTGCCGCCGGCCTTCACGAAGTTGTCCATCAATTCCTTCAGCGGCGCGAAGCCCTCCTCATGGATGGCGTCGGCGAAGCCCTTCTGCGACAGGCGCACGCCCTCGATGCTCAGGAACACGAGCGTGTCCTGGGCCGATGCGACCGCCGCGTTGGCGACGACGAACGCGACCGTCGCCTTGTCGGTGTTGTCCGTCGAGCAGGTGAGATTGACGCAGAACTTGCCGGTGCCGGCCATGTGAAGCTCCGTGGGGATGTGGTGCGCCTGCCGCGTTCAGCGGCCGGTGCGCCGGATGAAGTAGAGGTGATTTCCCGGATCGTGCGCCACGAGCGTCTCGCCGGTCATCCGGCACCATGCCGGCAGATCCTCGGCCGCACCGGAATCTGTGGCGCGGACGCGGATCACCTGGCCAGGCTGCATCGCCTTGAGGAGGAAGCGCAACCGGATCACCAGGTCCCCGCAACCGAGGTCACCTGCATCCCACTGCGTGTCGAAATCCGGGTATGTCCCTTCCGCCATCTGCTGCAATCGCTCGCGTGCTTCAGTGCGAGGATAGCAGATGGATTGGGCAGGATCGGGCTAGGTGCCCGCTTTGACGAAGGTGAGCACGGTGTTGCCGTCCTCGCTCTGCAGCTGCAGCGCATTGCCGGACAGGATCGCCCGGGTGGTCTTGGGAATGCCTCCGAGATAGGCGCGTTCCTTCTCCATGAGTTCAGGCGGACCGGCCTTGCGGGTGGCGGCGAGTCCCTGCGACCACGTGAGGCGGCCCTGTTCGTCGAAACTGTAGCGGCCGCTGAAGTTGTTGACCGCGGCATAGCCTCCGGCCTGGCCGTCGGGCGCGAAGACCAGGCTCATGTCGCCGTCGGTATGCATGATGACGCGGGTGCCGTCGACGGTGATCGTCTTGAGTTGCCACTCCATCCCGTACAGTCGATTGACGTTGCTGCTGTCGATGAGCACCGGCCCGCTATCTCCGCCCATCCCTGCGCACGCTCCCAGGATGATCAGCGCCAGTGCGCCGATCCAACGCCACGTCTTCATTCGTCGATCCGTCCCCTTACGAGTGCCGGGCTGTGCCGGCTGTCATGACCGGACCAGAGATTAGCCGAGGCGCGGGCCGCTGCCAAGCGCGCCGGCAAGCTGGGCGATCGCTGCGCGCAGGGTCAGTGTCGCCGCGAGGGATGCGTAGACCGTGAGGCGTTCGCCGCGCGCGAGTACTTTGTCATAGGCAGGGCGTGCCCGCGCGGGAAGCACATGCATGTCCATGGTGTAGGCGGCGCTCGCCATCGCCGCGCCTCGCGCGAGTGCGTCCGCCGGCTGGCGGAAGGGGCGGATGCTCGCCCACGCCTCGGCGACGCAGGCCCAGGCCATGCACCCGGCGAAGTTCAGCGCGAGTCCCCTGAGCGTATGTCCCGACCAGTCCTGGCGGCGTGCCGCCGGCATGCCGTCGGTCATGTGTGCGACGGCATTGGGCAGGGCAGCCGGCCGCTTGCCGCGCCGGCGCGCGAGCCGCATGCCGATCCCGGTGCACGTGGCCGAAGCGATGAGCGCGGTGAGGGCGGCATCGCGAAGCAGGCGGTAGATGGGTTCTCTAGGCATGGCGGGAGCGCCCGGCAACCGCCGTGCCGCGCGCCAGGGAACCGTGCTTGCTCGCAGCCTGAGGTCGAACGGAGGACGACCGGATCCATGCGGGTGCTCGTATGCGGGGCGAACGGTTTCATCGGCGGAGCGATCTGCGAAGCCCTGGTGCGCGTCGGTCACCGTGTCCGCCGTGGCGTGCGCACACCCGGCGGGCGCGCGGATGAGGTACGTATGGACTTCGCCCGGGATCACAGGGCCGACGTCTGGTTGCCACGCCTGGAAGGCGTGGATGCGGTGGTCAATGCAGTGGGCGTCATGTCCGGTCCGCAGGTGCGGGCGGTCCATGCGCTGACGCCGATCGCGTTGTTCGACGCTTGTGCACTCGCCGGGGTGGGCCGCGTGGTGCAGATCTCCGCGCTGGGTGCGACCGTGGATGCGCCGACACCGTTTCTGCGCACCAAGTACGAAGCGGATCTGGCGCTGATCGAGTCGTCGCTGGACTGGATGGTGCTGAGGCCTTCGCTCGTGGCGGGACGTGACGGAGCGAGCAGCCGCTGGTTCCGCAGCCTTGCCGCCTTGCCTGTCGTGCCGCTACCCGGCCGGGGGCGTCAGACCCTGCAGCCGGTGGCACTGAGCGATCTGGTCGACGCGGTGCTGCGGGCACTTGCCTGCAGGCCCGCGTGGCGGGTCGTGGAGGTGGTCGGGCCGGCGTCGATGTCCTACCGGCAGATGCTCGCCGAGTACCGCGCATTGCTCGGGCTCGGCAGCCCGCTGTGGATGCCGGTGCCGATGCCGCTGGTGCACGCGCTGGTTCGAGTGCC
>CAYLTE010000052.1:0-15763 GCA_964386195.1 uncultured Burkholderiales bacterium
GACATCGACGGCGAGCGCATCCGCTCGCACATCCCTCGCTGGTACCGGGAAACCATGCCGGCGCGATCGCTGGCGCTGTTTCCCGTGGTCGTCAACAAGAAGCCGGTCGCGCTGTTCTACGGTGACAGCGACCAGGTCGGCGAACTCTCCTTCGAGGCGGGTGAACTGAACCTGCTCAAGACCCTGCGCAACCAGGCGGTGCTGGCGATCAAGCAGCGCTCCTAGGCGCCCCCTCCGGACCCTTACCCTGCGCGAGGGAGATCACCCCGTCCAGCGCAACCAGCACGGCCTGCCGCCGTACCGACTCGCGGTCGCCGCCGAAGCGGACGCTGCGCACCCAGGCCTCGCCCCCGGCGACCGCCCAGCCCACGCACACCGTCCCCACCGGTTTGCCGGCCGTTGCCCCGCCGGGCCCGGCGATGCCCGACACCGCGACCGCGATGTGCGCGTCGCTGCGGGCGAGGGCGCCGAGCGCCATCTCGACCACCGTGGCCTCCGATACCGCACCGTGGTCGCGCAGCGTCTCTGCGCGCACGCCGAGCATCTGCATCTTCGCGGCATTGGTGTAGGTGATGAACCCGCGGTCGTACCAGCCCGAACTGCCCGCCACCATGGTCACGCATTCCCCGATCCAGCCGCCGGTGCACGACTCGGCGGTGGTCAGCATCCAGCTGCGCGCGGACAGGGTCTCGCCCACGCGCTGCGCGCGATCAGACAAGCCCGGATCCAAACCAGCCTCCGACGGGGACGAACGCCTTGTACAGCGCCAGGCAAAGCAGGGCGAAGAACGCCGCGACGAGATCGTCGATCATCACGCCGAAACCGCCGCGAAACATCTTCTCGATCGCACGGATGGGTCCCGGCTTGAAGATGTCGAACAGGCGGAACAGCAGGAAGGCGAACGCCTGCCAGGCGAGCAGCGGCGGCGTGAAGAACAGCACGATCAGGAAGGCGACCGTCTCGTCCCACACGATTGCCTTGTGGTCGTCGATGCCCAGAGCGCGCCCGGTGCGCCCGCACACCCAGACGCCGAGCACGAACAGCAGGCCCAAGAAGGACAGGAACTGCAGCGGTTCGAGCCTCGGGTGAAGCCACCAGAACAGGGGAAACGCGACGAGCGTGCCGAAGGTGCCGGGCGCGAACGGAATCAGGCCTGCACCGAAGCTCATGCCGAGGATGTGCGCCGGATGGCGCAGCATGAAGCGCACGCCGGGGCGCGCGACCATGCGACCTGCATAGAGACTGCCGTGAGCCATGGATCAGGAGGGAGGTGTGCGGAAGTGATCGAAGCCCGCGCTGTGCAGGGCGATGGTCTTGCCGTGCGCATCGTACACCCTCACCCCTTCGCCCTCCTCGACGTGGCCGATCTCGCTGAGCGGCAACGACAGTTGTCTCGCGATCTCGCGGATGGTCTCGCCGGCGCCGGACGGGGCGGTGAAACACAACTCGTAGTCGTCGCCACCTGCCAGCACGCAGTCGCGTGCAGCGGCGCCCTCGCCCGCGAAGTCTGCCCGCGGCAGACGGCTCCACTGGATCACCGCGCGCACGCCCGAGCGCTGCGCGATGTGGCCGAGGTCTGCGACGAGGCCGTCCGACACGTCGATCGCCGCGTGCGCGACCTCGCGCAGGGCCAGGCCGAGGGCCACCCGGGGCGTCGGCCGCTCGAGCCGCTCCAGGCAGTGCGAGCGTTCCTGCGCCGCCAGCGGCCACTCGCCGCGCAGGTGGCGCAAGCCGATGCCGGCAACGCCGAGGATGCCCGACACCCAGATCGCGTCTCCGGGGCGTGCGCCGGATCGGCGCAGCGCCCGCCCGGCGGGCACTTCGCCCATGATCTGCACGCAGAGGTTCAACGGTCCCGCGGTGGTATCGCCGCCGATGAGGTCGACGTCGTGTTCACGGGCGAGCGCCAGGAAGCCGCGCATGAACGCGGCAATCCACGACTCGTCCACCTGCGGCAGGGCCAGCGACAGGGTGACCCAGCGGGGATTCGCCCCCATCGCCGCCATGTCGGAGAGGTTCACCGCCAGCGCCTTGTGACCGAGACGTTCGGCGTCGGTGTCGGGAAGGAAGTGGCGCCCGGCCACCAGCATGTCGGTGGAAACCGCCAGTTCCATGCCCGGCGCCAGAGCCACGAGCGCCGCGTCGTCGCCACCGGCGAGAACGGTGTGACGCACGGGCGGCGAGAAGTGGCGCGCGATCAGCTCGAACTCACCAGGCATGCGCACCGCCTCCCGCTCGCGGAGAATCGACGTCGCCGGCGATCACTCGCGCGGCAGCTGCCGGAGCAACGCCTGGTACTCGTCCTCTTTCATCGTGAAGCTGTGCTCGGCGAGGGGAAACTGGCCGTTGCGCACCTCGTCCTGGAACTCCCCCAGCGCCTTGCTGATCAGGCTCCAGCAATCGGCGTACTTCTTGACGAACTTCGGCGCGAAGCGATCGAACAGCCCGACCATGTCGTGCAGGACCAAATTCTGTCCGTCGCAGTGCGGACCGGCGCCGATGCCGATGGTGGGGATGCGCAGCCGCTCGGTGATGAGCTGGGCCACGCGATCGGGGATGGCCTCGAGCACGATCGCGAAGCAGCCGGCGCGCTCCATCGCGAGCGCGTCCTGGAGCAGCTGCACGCCTGCGCTGGCATCCTTGCCCTGCACCTTGAACCCCCCCAGCTTGGACATGAGCTGCGGCGTGAGGCCGATGTGCGCCATCACCGGGATGCCCGCGCGCACCACCGCCTCGGCCATCGGCGCGAAATCCTCGCCGCCCTCCAGCTTGACCACGTCGGCACCGCCTTCCTTGACCATGCGCATGGCGCTGTTCACCGCGTCCGCGGCGCATGCGTGATACGCGCCCAGCGGCAGGTCGCCGACGAGGATCGAACGCTTCGCCGCACGCGAGATGGCCTTCGCGTGGTGGATCATCTCGTCCATCGTCACCGGCACCGTGCTGGAATACCCGAGCGCGGTCATCCCGAGCGAATCGCCGATCAGAATGCAGTCGATGCCCGCGCGATCCACCAGCTGCGCAGTGGGAAAATCCACCGCCGTCACCTGGAAGATCTTCTCGCCGCGATCCACCTTGGCCTGAAGGTCGAAAATCGTGAGCTTCTTCGCCGCCTCCGCCATCGTCTTCTCCCCTTCCTTCGGATCTATCGTCGGACTTCGTGCGGTCGCACCTGCGCAGCGAGCTTGTCGAGCACCCCGTTGACGTACCGGTGCCCGTCCGTTCCTCCGTAGCTCTTGGCCAGTTCCACCGCCTCGTTGATCACCACGCGATACGGAACGTCCAGGCAGGCGGTCAGCTCGTAGGCACCCAGCAGCAGCAGGACGTGCTCGACCGGACTGAGCGACTCGGCAGGGCGGTCGAGAAATGGCTGCAAGCCGTCGTCGAGTTCGTCGCGCCGCTGCGCCACGCCTTCGACCAGCGCGGCAAAGTAGCGCTCGTCCGGCCGCGGCGCATCCGCGTCGGCGAGCGCCTCGCGGCACAGTTGCCGCACCTCCGCACCTGCAACCAGCCACTGGTAGAGCGACTGCAGCGCCAGCTCGCGCGAACGCCGGCGCGAGCCACGCCCGGTCTCGCGAGGGGATCCCGCGGTCTGCTCAGCGGCGGACATCGAGCGCCCTCAACAGATTCGCCATCTCGACCGCCACCCGCGCCACGTCGGTGCCCTTCTCGTGCATGCGCGCCTGCGCCTGATCGTCGTCCTCGGTGGTGAGCACGCCGTTGGCCACGGGAATGCCGGTGTCCAGTTGTACCTGAGCCAGCGCGGCGGCCGACTGATCCGAGACCACCTCGAAGTGATAGGTCTCGCCGCGGATCACGGCACCCAGGGCGCACAGCGCGTCGAACTTGCCGCTGGCCGCCATCTTCTGCGCAGCAAGCGCGATCTCCAGCGCGCCGGGCACGCTCACCAGCAGCATGTCAGCCGGCTTCACCTTGCAGCGGCGCAGTTCCGCCGCGCAGGCAGCGAGCAGTCCTTCGCACACGTCGAGGTTGAACCGGCTCATCACGATGCCGATGCGCAGCCCGCTGCCGTCGAAGCCGGGTTCGAGTTCTTCGATGTCGTCGTAACGCGCCATGGATCTTCGTCTTCGAATCGTCAGCGTTTGCGTTCGCCGATGGCGGTCACTGACGCCGCCGGCGCTTTGTCGGGTAGAAGGTAGCCGGTCACCTCGAGATCGAACCCTGCCATGCTCGGCATCTTCCTGGGCTGCGCCATGATGCGCATCCGCGCGACGCCCAGGTCGCGCAGGATCTGCGCGCCGATGCCGTAGGTGCGCAGATCGACCTTCGTCATCGCCTCGTTGGGCTGCGCCTGCAGTCGCTGCAGCAGCGCCTGCCCGCTTTCCTCACGGTGCAGGAGCACGAGCACGCCGGCGTCGCCGGCCGCGATCGTGCGCATCGCCTCGCCCAGATTCCACGAGTGGGCAGCGCTCGCCGTGTCCAGCAGGTCGACCGCGGAAAACGGCTCGTGCACGCGCACCAGCACGTCCTTCGCAGCGTCGATCTCTCCGCGCACCAGCGCGAGATGCACCTGCCCGGCGGTGACGTCTTCGTAGGCGACCACCTGGAAGCGGCCGTGCGCGGTCTCCAGCGGTCGCTCCCACACGCGGCGGACCAGCGATTCGGTACGGCTGCGGTGGTGGATGAGATCCGCGATCGTTCCCACCTTCAAACCATGCGTCTGGGCGAACGCGAGCAGGTCCGGCAGCCGCGCCATCTCGCCGTCATCCTTGAGGATCTCGCAGATGACGGCGGCCGGCGTCAGGCCGGCCAGGGCCGCCAGGTCGCATCCCGCCTCGGTGTGCCCGGCGCGCACCAGCACCCCACCGCGCTGCGCCATCAGGGGGAAGATATGGCCGGGCTGCACCAGATCCTGCGCACGCGCCTCGCGCCGTACCGCGGCTTGCACCGTGCGGGCGCGATCGGCTGCCGAGATCCCGGTGGTGACACCCTGCGCCGCCTCGATGGAGACGGTGAAGTTCGTACCCATCTGCGAACGGTTGCGCCCCACCATCGGCGCGAGCTCGAGCTGCCGGCAGCGCTCCTCGGTGAGCGTGAGACAGATCAGCCCGCGTCCGTGACGCGCCATGAAATTGATCGCTTCGGGCGTGACGAAATCCGCGGCGAGCACCAGATCGCCCTCGTTCTCGCGATCCTCCTCGTCGACGAGCACGACCATTCGGCCGGCCTGCAATTCGGCGACGATCTCGGTTGTGGGGCTGATGCCGGTCATGGAAAGAGCGATCCTGCGCGGTAAACGATCATTTTGCCAGAAGGAAGGAGCCACGCCGTGCAGCGTCTGCGCAGTGGGGAAGTCTCAGCGAGCAGCACCCGCATCGAGCAGGCGCTCGAGGTAGCGGGCGATCAGATCGACTTCCAGGTTCACCCGGCTCCCAGGTGCGAGCGCGTCCAGGTTGGTGACCTGCAGCGTGTGCGGGATGAGGTTGATCGAGAAGTCGCGATCCGCGACCCGGTTGACGGTCAGGCTCACGCCGTTGACCGTGATCGATCCCTTGCGCGCCACGTACTTCTCCAGGCCAGGATCGCACCGGATTTCGAGCAGCCAGCTCTCGCCGACTCGGTCGAAGCGCAACACCTCGCCGCATCCGTCCACGTGCCCGCTCACCAGGTGGCCTCCGAGACGGTCCGACAGGCGCAGGGCCTTCTCCAGGTTGACCTGCGCCCCCTCGCGGAAACCCGCGGTGCGATCCATCGTCTCCTGCGAGACGTCGACCACGAAGCCGTCGGCCTCGAACGCAACCGCGGTGAGACACACGCCATCGACGCAGATGCTGTCGCCGATGCGCACGTCGGAGTAGTCCAAACGCGGTGCACGTACGAGGATGCGTGCTCCCTTGTCGGCGGGGACGATGCGGGCAACGGTGCCGGTGGTCTCGACGATGCCGGTGAACATGTGCGCTGCCTCAAGCGGCGGATGAATCGGAAGCCGGTGCGCGCCGTGGGCGTGCGCGCACGTGCAGGTCGGAGCCGATGGTGCGCATCTCCCTCACATCGAGGTCGATGCGCTGCTCGAGCGCGGTGAGTTCCCCGAGGTCGAACATGCCGCGCCCGCGATCGCCCAAGAGCTGCGGGGCAAGATAGAGGAGCAACTCGTCCACCACCCCTGCGCGCAGCAGCGCGCCGTTGAGCCGATTGCCCGACTCCACCAGGATCTCGTTCATCTCACGGCGCGCCAGTTCCCGCATCGCGGCGCCCAGATCGACCTTGCCGCGCGCGTCGCCCATCTCGATGACTTCCGCGCCGCGCGCACGCAGTTCGCGCGCCCGCTCGGGGCGGGCGTGTGCGGTGAAGACCCGCACGTTGCCGCCTTCGAGCACGTTCGCGGTCGCCGGCAGTTCGAGGTCGCGGTCGACCACGATGCGCAGCGGCTGGCGCGGCGTCTCGACGTGGCGCACGGTCAGGCGCGGATCGTCGTGCAGCAGCGTGCCGATGCCGGCCAGCACCGCACACGAACGGGCGCGCCAGCGATGTCCGTCGCGTCGTGCCTCGAGTCCCGTGATCCACTGGCTGACGCCGTTGGCGAGCGCTGTCCTGCCGTCCAGACTGGCCGCGCTCTTCACCCGTACCCACGGCCGTCCGCGCCGCATGCGCGACACGAAGCCGACATTGAGTTCATGCGCCTCGTCGGCCATCAGACCGGATGCCACGTCGATCCCCGCCGCGCGCAGCCGCGCGAGCCCGTTCCCTGCCACCAGGGGATTGGGATCTTCCATCGCCGCCACGACGCGAACCACGCCGGCCTCGATCAAGCCGTCGGCGCACGGCGGCGTGCGGCCATGGTGCGCGCAGGGCTCCAGAGAGACGTAGGCCGTCGCCCCGCGCGCGCGCGCGCCCGCCTGGTGCAACGCACGCGCCTCGGCGTGCGGTTCACCGGCACGCTCGTGCCAGCCCTCCGCCACCGTCTCCCCGTCGCGGACCAGCACGCACCCCACCCGCGGATTGGGCGTGGTCGTGAACATGCCGCGCGCGGCAAGGTCCAATGCGCGCAGCATGTGACGTCGGTCGTCGGGCGAGAACACGGCGTGGGTCCAAGCAGGGACGGAACAGGCGCTCAGGAGGCGGCTGGACGGCGCACGCGCCGGCGCGGAGCGCTGGGCGCCGGCTTCTCGACCTCCTTGAGCACGTCGCGAAAGTCCTCGACGTCCTGGAAGTCCTTGTACACGGAAGCGAAGCGGATGTAGGCCACTTTGTCGAGGCGATAGAGCTCGCGCATCACCATCTCGCCGATGCGGCGCGAAGCGATTTCGCGCTCTCCCAGGGCCAGCAGCTTCTGCGTGATGCGCTCGATGGCGCCATCGACGTACTCCGTGGGCACCGGTCGCTTGTGCAACGCTCGCACGAAGCCGGTGCGGAGCTTGTCGCGATCGAACTCTTCGCGGATGCCGTTGGCCTTGACGATGCTGGGCATGCGCAGTTCGACCGTCTCGTAGGTGGTGAAGCGCTTGTCGCAGGCGTTGCAGCGGCGGCGGCGCCGCACGCTGTCCCCCTCCTCGCTCACGCGCGAGTCCACCACCTGGGTATCGGGCGCGCTGCAGAAGGGGCATTTCATCGACCGGAGCCTCGTCGTGGACTGCTAGCCGTACACGGGGAAGCGGCGGCACAGCGCGAGAACCTTCTCCCGCACCGCACCGATCGCCTTGTCGTCGCCGGGCGCATCGAGCACGTCGGCGATCAGGTGTCCCAACTGCTCGATCTCCGGTTCGGCGAATCCGCGCGTGGTCACTGCCGGCGAACCCAGCCGGACCCCGCTCGTGACGAAGGGCTTCTCGGGATCGTTGGGGATCGCGTTCTTGTTGACGGTGATGTACGCGCGGCCCAGCGCGGCCTCGGCGTCCTTCCCCGTGATGCGCTTGGGGCGCAGATCGACCAGGAACATGTGCGACTCGGTGCGCCCCGAGACGATGCGCAACCCGCGCTCTTGCAGCACCTTGGCCAGCACGCGCGCGTTGGCCAGAACCTGCTCCTGGTAGGTGCGGAAATCCGCAGTCATCGCTTCCTTGAACGCGACCGCCTTCGCCGCGATCACGTGCATCAGGGGCCCGCCTTGGTTACCGGGAAAGATCGCCGAGTTGAGCGCCTTCTCGTTGTCGCCGTGGCCGAGGATGAGGCCGCCGCGCGGACCGCGCAGCGTCTTGTGCGTGGTGCTGGTGACGAAATGCGCGTGGCCGATCGGGCTGGGATAGAGCTTTGCCGCCACCAGGCCGGCGTAGTGCGCCATGTCGACCATCATGGTGGCGCCGACCGCGTCGGCGATCTGCCGGAAGCGCTTCCAGTCGATCACCAGGGAGTACGCCGAGGCGCCCGCGACGATCATCTTCGGCCGGTGCCGATGGGCCAGTTCCTCGACCTGCGCGTAATCGATCACTTCGTCGGCGTCCAGGCCGTAGGAAACGATGTTGTAGAGCTTGCCGCTGAAGTTTACCGGCGAGCCGTGCGTGAGGTGGCCGCCGTGCGCCAGCGACATGCCCAGCACCGTGTCGCCGGGCTGCAGGTTCGCCATGTAGACCGCCGCGTTCGCCTGGCTTCCCGAGTGCGGCTGGACGTTGGCGAAGTCGCATCCGAACAGCTCACGGGCCCGCTGGATGGCCAGCTGCTCGGCAATATCCACGAACTCGCAGCCACCGTAGTAGCGCTTGCCCGGATAACCCTCGGCGTACTTGTTGGTCAGGACGGAGCCCTGCGCCTCCAGTACCCGGGGGCTGGCGTAGTTCTCCGAGGCGATCAGTTCGATGTGGTCTTCCTGGCGCTGGGCCTCACTCGAAAGCGCCATGGACAGCTCCGGATCGAAGCGTGCAATCGTCTGATTTTTATCGAACATGTGGAGATTCGCTGCAAAGCGGCAATTGTATCACCGCGCCTGTCGGCGACCAGTTCAGGGCTGCCTCCAGGCGTGGGCGTACGACTCGCAGGGTTGTCGTGGCACGCAGGACCGCGCGTGCCGCCATGGGCGGTCGGAAACGACGGACCGGACCTCGGGGCCGAATGGGCCTAGATGCGATCCTGGTCGTTGGCCGCTGGCCGCGACGACTGCCACCGCGCCAGCAGCGTCTCGGCATCGGTGACGGTCAGCATGATCGACGTGACGCCTAGGCTGAAGTTGCGCGACAGAATCTGGCCGAGCCGCTGGCGCAGCGGCTCCCGGGCTGGCGACAGGATCACCACGGCATACATGGGAGGCCGGCCGTGCAGGCGCACCATGCTGATGCGAAACGGCGCACTGGATCGATCTCCAGCTTCCTGCGCGAGGCTGCGCAGGCAGCCTTCCAGGTCGGCCTCGGAGGGGTACTGCGTGGAGGGGGAAGTCTGTTCGGCCACAGCGGTGTCGGATTGCGACGACAGTCGGTACGATGGTTGCCTTTGGAATCCGCGGCGCGCGCGGCGCGCCCGCATTCAATGCGCAAGTGTACCCCGAGCAGCCTGCTCCTGACGAGACACGCATGACCCTGTCCATTCATCAGGCGGCCGATCCGACCACCGGCCGGGCCGCGCCGAAGTTCGATCTGGCCGTCGTCGTCGATTCCTGCGAGCCCTGGCGGCTCGGTCACGTCGAGGCGATCGAGCGCGCGTTGCAGCACGCCACGCGCGTCGTACTGCTGGTCAGCGCGGCTGGCGCCGCACGCAGCGTCCGCCATCCATTCACGACGGCAGAGCGGCTCGAGCTGTCGCGCGCCGAGTGCGCGCGCTGGGGGCAGCGCGTGGCGGTGCAGCCACTGCCTGACCGGCTGTACCAGCCGCAGCTGTGGCGCGGTGCGCTGCGCCAGGCCGTGGCGCCTCACGCGAAGGCCGGCGGGCGCATCGTCCAGCTCTGCCCGTCTCGCCGACCCGTCCCCTTCCTGTCGGACTGGGCGGCGATGCCGGCCGTGGAATTGGACGGCCCGGAGTTCTGGGCGCTGCGCGAGTGCCTGTTCGGCACGGACGGTCCGGGCTGGCAGCGCGTGCTCGACGCCACCACGCCGGGGGGCGCTGCATTCCTGGGGAGTTTGCGCGGCACCCCGGCCTGGGATGCACTGCGTGGCGAGTATGAGGACATCCAGTCGACACGGGCGAAGTGGCGCCGTGCGCCCTATGCTCCAGTCCTGGCGACGGTCGATGCCCTCGTGCTGCACGAGGGACACCTGCTCCTGGTGCAACGCGCGCGCAACCCCGGCGCAGGGCTGTGGGCGCTTCCCGGCGGTTTCGTCGATCCTGGGGAAACGCTGCTGCAGGCCTGTCTGCGCGAACTGCACGAGGAGACCGGGCTCACGCCCGGCGACGCAGCGGCGGCCGTTGCAGCGGTGCAACCGATGGTGTTCGACGCGCCGACCCGATCGCTGCGCGCGCGCATCGTCACGCACGTGTTCCGCTTCGATCTGGCCAGCGGTCCGCGTCCGTCGATCGCCGGTGGCGACGACGCCGGCGATGCGCAGTGGATTGCGCTGCCGCGCTTCCTCGACATGGAAGAGCAGTGCTTCGAAGACCACTTCCACATCGTCGGCCGCATGCTCGGACACTGACCCGCCCCTCGGGCGCGGCACACGCCGCCGGCACCGTAGAATGTCGGCGCACACGAGCGTCCGACCATGAAGAAGACTCCGCCAATCCGCTACCGCATCGTTCCGATCGACCCTGAAGCGCACCGCTTCGAGATCCGCTGCACCGTTTCCGAGCCCGATCCCGACGGGCAGCGCTTCGCCCTGCCCGCCTGGATTCCGGGAAGCTACCTGATTCGCGAATTCGCCCGTCACGTGCTCGGCGTGCGCGCCGCCACCGGGCGCCGAGAGGTGCCCATCCGCAAGGTCGCCAAGGACACGTGGCAAGCGGCACCGTGCGACGGCCCGCTGACGGTCACCATCGAGGTGTACGCGTTCGACCTGTCGGTGCGCGGTGCCCACCTGGATACCACGCACGCCTTCTTCAACGGCACCTCCGTGTTCCTGCGTGTCCTGGGCGCAGAGTCACACCCGTGTGAGGTCGAGATCCTTCCCCCTCCTGGCGCGAAATATCGCGCTTGGCGCGTGGCCACGACGCTCCCGCGCCGATCGGCACCGGCCTACGGTTTCGGGCTCTACGCGGCGAGCGGCTACGACGAACTGATCGACCATCCGGTGGAGATGGGCACCTTCACGCTCGCGACCTTCGAGGCCGCAGGGGTCCCGCACGACATCGCCATTACCGGCCGTCACGATGCCGACACGGACCGGCTCTGTCGCGACCTGAGCCGGCTGTGCACCTGGCACATCGAGCTGTTCGGCAGGCCTGCGCCGATGAAGCGCTACCTGTTCCTGGTCACGGCGCTGGGCGAGGGATACGGCGGGCTCGAGCACCGCGCATCGACGGCGCTGCTGTGCTCGCGCGAGGACCTTCCGCGAGTGGGAATCAAGGCCATGAGCGAGGGTTACCGCACCTTCCTGGGCCTGTGCAGCCACGAGTACTTCCACACCTGGAACGTCAAGCGCATCAAGCCCGCGGCGTTCGTACCCTACGACCTGCAGCGCGAGAACCTCACCTCCCTGCTGTGGGCGTTCGAAGGCGTGACCAGCTACTACGACGACCTGGCGCTGGTACGCAGCGGCCTGATCCCGGAGCACGACTACCTGGAGATCCTCGGGCGCAACATCACCAGCCTCATGCGCACCGGCGGACGCCTGCGGCAGAGCGTCTCGGATTCCAGCTACGACGCCTGGATCAAGTACTACCGTCAGGACGAGAACGCACCGAACGCCCTGGTGAGCTACTACCTGAAAGGAAGCCTGATCGCGCTGTGCCTGGACCTGCACGTGCGCAGCCGCACGCGCGGACGCAAGTCGCTCGACGACATCCTGCGCGCACTGTGGGAGCGCCACGGCATGACCGGCGTCGGCGTGGAGGAGGACGGCTGGGAGCAACTGGCCGAGGAAGTGACGGGACTGCGCCTGCGCGCCTTCTTCGACCGGGCCTTGCGCAGCACGATGGAACTGCCGCTGGCCCAGTCGATGGCGCAGATGGGCATCGCGCTGCACCTGCGCGCGGCCGACGCCCCCGGCGATCGCGGTGGCCGCCCCCCGTCCAAGGCCGCGACGGCGCGTGTGAGCCTGGGCGCGCGTACGGCGGAAGACGCGCTCGGCGCCCGGCTCACCCACGTGCTCGACGGGGGCAGCGCGCAACGCGCCGGCCTGTCCCCCGGCGACGTGCTCGTCGCACTAGACGGCCTGCGGGTGACGCACAAGAGCCTCGACCGCCAGCTGCAGCGCCTGCGTCCACAACAGCGCGCGCGCATCCACGCGTTCCGCCGCGACGAGCTGATCGAGTGCACGCTCGAGGCGCAGCCGGCACCGGCAGACACCTGCCACCTGAGTGTGACGGGCGAGGCGGCCGGCCGCCGGCGGCGCAACCGCTGGCTGGAATCGAAGGAGGCACGATGATGGCGCAGCTTGCCTTCGACTACGACGACGTCGCGGATGCGCACCGCGTGCTGGCCGGTCACGCCCATCGCACGCCCGTCATGACCTCACGTCAGGTGGATGCGCGCACCGGATGCCGTGTCTACTTCAAGTGCGAGAACCTCCAGCGCATCGGCGCGTTCAAGTTCCGGGGCGCCTACAACGCCATCTCGCGTCTGGACGCGGGGCAGCGCCAGCGCGGCGTCATTACCTACTCCTCCGGAAACCACGCTCAGGCGGTCGCCCTGGCGGCGCAGCTGCTGGGCACGCGCTCGGTGATCGTCATGCCGGAGGACGCGCCGCAGGTCAAGCTCGCCGCCACGCGTGGCTATGGCGCGGAGGTCGTGACTTACGACAAACATCGGACGGTGCGCGAGGAACTCGCACAGCGGATCGCGCAGGAACGCGGTCTGGCACTCATCCCGCCCTACGATCATCCCCACGTGGCAGCGGGGCAGGGAACGGCCGCCAAGGAGCTCATCGAGGACGTCGGCGTGCTCGACTACCTGTTCGTATGCGTGGGCGGCGGCGGGCTCATCTCCGGCTGCGCAGTGGCCGCGCACGCTCTGTCCCCCGGCTGCAAGGTGATCGGCGTGGAACCCCAGGCGGGCGACGACGCCACCCGCAGCTTCCACACCGGCACGCTCCAGCAATGCCGCAATCCCGAGACGATTGCCGACGGTGCACGCACGCACTCACTTGGCAGCGTCACCTTCCCGATCGTGCTCGCGCGCGTGCACGACATGGTCACGGTGACCGATCCGCAGTTGCTGGCGGCGATGCTCTACCTGTGGGAGCGCATGAAGATCGTGGTGGAGCCGACTGGCGTGCTGGGCATCGCCGCATTGTTCGAGGGCAAGGTCGCAGTGCCTCCGGGAGCCCGGGTCGGCGTCATCCTGTCCGGCGGCAACGTCGACGTGCGCGACGTGTGCCGCTGGCTGTCGACTTGAACCGCGCTCAGCGCGAGCGGGCCGGATCCGCAGCACGCCGCTCGAGCGCGCTGGCGACGAAACGGTTGTCGTAGGCGTGCGCGATGTCCAGAGACTGCGCCGCCTTCACCGACGGGTCGAAGCGCCGCAGGACCGCATGCAGTGCACGCGCCCCCTCGGGCGGGATCAGTCCGTCCTTCGAATAGCCGGGACGCGAGCGCTCGAGCGCAGCGACGTAGGTGCCGCGCTCGCCGAGCATGTATTCGGGTGGAACGGTGCGCAGCACCTGCTCGGTGCTCGCGTTCGCCAGCCACGCCAGGGCGCGTACCATCGCGTTCGCCAGGGCCTGAGCGGCGTCGGGCCGGTCGACCAGGAAGCGCTCCCTGGTGTAGAGCGATCCCACCGGCAACGATTCGCCGAACACCTTGCGGCTTCCCTGCACGCTCATCGTCTCGTGCACCACCTTGATCGAGCCGGCGCGCTCCAGCATCGTGATTGCCGGCTCGACGTTGGCGATCGCGTCGATGTGACCCGCGCGCATCGCGGCTACCGCCGTAGGACCGGTGCCTACGCCGATGATGGCGACGTCATCGGAAGTCAGATTGGCACTCGCGAGCAGGTAGTTGACGAAGATGTGAGTGCTCGAACCGGGTGCCGTGACGCCGATCTTCATTCCCTTCAGATCCGCCGGCGTGCGGTAACGCACGGCGCGCTTCGTGCTCACGCCCAGCGCCAACGACGGGGTGGCCACCTGCAGCACGAAGGACTTCAGTGCCTGGCCCTTCGCGCGCAGGATGACGACGTGGTCGAATCCGCCCGACACGACGTCGGCACTGCCGCCTATCATCGCCTGCAACGACTTGGCGCCGCCGGGGAAGTCGAGGATCTGCACATCGAGCCCTTCGTCCCGGAAGTAGCCGAGGCGCTCTGCAAGGCTGAGCGGAAGGTAGAACAGCGCGGCCTTGCCCCCCACGGCAATGGTGACCTTGCGCGACGCCGCCCGCACACCTCCGGCGCCCGTCAGGATGAACGGCGAAGCGGCGAGAGCGGACAGGGCCGCACGACGCGAGGTCACTGCGGCTTTCCTCCCGACAATGCGCTAAAGTCGATCTGGCCGGCAGAATCGAACGGCAGATCGGCACCGCTCACCGGAGCCAGCCTGCCCTGGAGACGGTAGGCGATGCGGCCCGGCGGACCGTCGCGCATCGCTCCCACCTGCTCGAGCACATCGCCGAGCGTGCTGATCGCCTTGACGTCCAGGATGGCATCGCCGAAGGCCGGCACGACCTTGTCCTGACGGCTCACCGCCTTCGCAAAGGTCATCCCGTTCAGCTCCACGTCGAACGCCACACCCTTGAGCGGCACCTCCACACCGTTGGGATTCTGCACGCGGATTCTCATCGCGTACTCCTGTTCGAGCAATCCCACCTGGCCCGGCCGCACGTCGACCAGCGTCACCGAGAGCGGCTCCATTCCATGCGGCATCCCGGCGCAGCCCGTCAGGACAGCCAGCGCAACCGCGCCCATCGCTTTTCGCACTGCATCCATGCTCGATTTCTCCGACCCTACGCGCGCACGCCCGGATCCTGCGCGCTCGGACGCCAGTTCATCAGACGGCGCTCGACCAGCGTGACCAGGCGATCCAGCAACAACGCCGCGAGCGTGAGCACGATGACACCTGCGAACACCGTGTTCACGTCGAACACGCCCTCGGCCTGCAGGATCAGGTAACCCACCCCTCTGGCCGAGCCCAGGTACTCGCCGACCACCGCGCCCACGAATGCCATGCCCACGGAAGTGTGAAGGCTGGCGAACACCCATCCCATCGCGCTCGGGAGATAGACGTGGCGCAATAGCTGAGCGCGGCTCGCCCCGAGCATGCGCGCATTGTTCAGCAGCACCGGACTGACTTCGCGCACCCCGTGATACACGCTGAAGAACACGATGAAGAACACCAGGGTGACACCGAGCAGCACTTTTGACCAGATTCCCAGCCCGAACCAAACGGCGAAGATCGGCGCCAGGATGACGCGCGGCATCGAATTGAACGCGGTGATGTAAGGGTCGAGCAGGCGCGCGGCGCGCGGGCTGAGCCCCAGCCACAGCCCGGCGAGCAGCCCGAGCACCGTGCCGAGCGCGAAGGCGAGCAGCGTCTCGAGCAGTGTCACGCCGAGGTGCGGAAAGATCCTGCCCGTGGCGAACCAGTCCCAGATGCGTCCCAGGACCTGCAACGGCTCGCCGAAGAAGAAAGGCGGCAGGACCTCGGTGCGGGTGAGGACGTGCCACAGGCCGAACAGCGCGACCAGCAGCAGAATCTGCCAGGGCCACATCGGCCCCTCCCGGGACGGCCCCCGACGATCAGCGCTCTGCTTGTCCATGCGCCTTCATCACCTCCTGCTTGAGTGCGCTCCAGAT
>CAYLTE010000052.1:15773-20316 GCA_964386195.1 uncultured Burkholderiales bacterium
TGGAGTTCGACGAAGCGCGGGTGCATCGAGATCTCCTGCACATCGCGCGGCCGGGGCAGATCGACTTCGTACTCGGCCACGGGCCGCGAAGCCGGCCCGGCCGAGAGCACCACGACCCGATCGGACAGCGCGATCGCCTCCTCGAGATCGTGCGTGACGAACAGCACGCAGCGCCTGTCCTGCGCCCAGAGCGCGAGCAGTTCGTTCTCCATGAGCTGCCGCGTCTGCACGTCGAGCGCCGAAAACGGTTCGTCCATCAGCAGCATGCGCGGCTCGAGAATGAGCGTCTGGGCGAGCGCGGCACGCTTGCGCATGCCGCCGGACATCTCGTGGGGATACTTCGCGGCGTGGGCGCTCAGCCCCACCCGCCGCAGCCAGTCGTGCGCGCGCTCGCGCGACTCGGCCTGGTTCACGCCGCGCAGTTCCAGCCCCATGGCAACGTTGTCCAGCGCCGTGCGCCAGGGAAACAGTGCGTCGGACTGGAACAGGTAGCCCGCACGAGCATTCAGGCCGCGCAGCGGATCGCCGAAGATGCTCACCGCGCCTTCACTGGGCGTTTGCAGTCCCGCCGCAACGTTGAGCAGGGTGGATTTGCCGCAGCCCGTGGGACCGACGAGGGAGACGAATTCGCCGTCGCGCACGCGCAGCGACGCAGCGCGCACCGCGGTGTAGTCGGCGCGCAAGCTGCCACGGGCGGGGAACGTGCACGTCACCTGGTCGAGGACCAAAGCGTGCGGGGACGATGGAACCGGGGACACGAAGCCGGGGTCGTAGGACGGGGCGTGGCCGCGCATCATAATCTGCCGCGGGCAGTCTTGCCGCGCCACCGCTTGAATGCCATCATCGGCCCGCCTCGTGCCGAGCGTCCCGACGGCGGACCGCCACGGCAGCGCACGCCAGAATCGAAGAACGAAAGGTGAGGAGTCCCGGCATGACCCTGTTGAACCGTTCCATCGTCAAGAATCTGTTCCGATCGATCCTGCCCGGCCTGACGCTGCTGGCAGCGGCCGCACCGCTGCGCGCCGAGGAGGTGGAAGTACTCTGGGCCGATCCCAAGTGCGAGATGATCTTCGTTAAGAAGTCGGACGGCGAGTTCGGCACGGTCCTGCGGCTCAACGACAACCTCATCGAAGCGGGTGACCGGCTCGAGGGCGATTTCGCGTTCATCGATCAGATCCGCAAGGTGAAGAACGTCACGCGCGGCGAGGAGATCATGGTGCGTGGCGTGCGCTACTCCACCAGCCGCAAGTGGGTCCTGCGCGTGCTTCCCAAGTGGTGCAAGGGCCCGACCGAGTAGCAGCCGGTCACTGTGCGAAGCGCGCCAGGGCCGCGTCCACGAACTTGTTGGTGTAGGTCTGCTCGAGGAAGAGCACGGGCGCCCGGCGCACGGCCGGGTTGTGCTTGAACAGCACCTCGTAGCTCATCTGCACGGCCTTCGCCTCGATGCGCCCGTCCTTCGAGTAGGTCTGGCGGACGCGCTCGAACGCGTCGAGATACAGTTCCCGATCCCCCAGCAGGTAGGCGGGCGGGACCGTCTTGGCGACATCCTCGGGAGAGGCAGTGCGCAGCCAGATCAGCGCCCGCACGATGGCGTTGGTCAGCGCCTGGATCGTCTTCGGGTTGCTCTCCACGAAGGTCTTCTTCGCATAGAGGCAGGCGGCGGGCAGCGAACCGCCGAACACCTCGCGCGCGCCGCGGGCCGTCGTCGTCTCGTGCACGATGCGGATCATCCCCTGCTTCTCGAGCAGGGTCATGACCGGATCGACGCTGGAGAGCGCGTCGAGTTCGCCGCTCCGGACCGCCGCCACCGCCTGCGCGCCCGTACCCACGCCGACGATGGAGACGTCGTCGGGCGTCAGCCCGACCGATGCGAGCAGGTGGTTCACCAGCATGTGGGTGCTCGAGCCCGGCGCGCTCACCCCAACGCGCATGCCTTTGAGATCCTTGGGCCAGGAGTACTTCGCCGCTTTGGCCGATACGATGCCCAGTTGCAGCCCCGGATTCGTGCCCTGCAGCACGAATGCCTGCATCTTCTGCGCGAGCGTCTGCATCACGATGGTGTGCTCGTACGCGCCGGAAACCACATCCGCGCTCCCGCCGACCAGCGCCTGAAGCGCCTTGGCGCCGCCGGGGAAATCCTGGATCTCCACCGTGAGCCCTTCGTCCTGGAAATAGCCGCGCCGTTCGGCGATCGCCAGCGGCAGGTAGTACAGCGTGGTCTGTCCACCTACTGCAAGCACCAGCCGGGGTTTCTCCAGGGCCTCGGCCGTCGCATGGAGGGGCGTTGCGAGTACGAGTACGAGCGCGACGGCTCGCAAGATCGTGGCAATCATGGGAATCCTTGCCTTGGAACTTGGGCTCCGGCCGATTGTACCGTCTGGCACGGGGCGGCCTTGCGCCAGGTCATTGCCTGCGTCGCCCCCTGCCCTATACTCTTTGCATGGAAGCGCACGAGCACATGCCCTACCTGCGCGAAGCGCTGATCTTCTTCGCGTGCGCAGGCATCGTCATCCCCCTGTTGCAGGCGCGAAGGATCAGTCCGGTGCTGGGTTTTCTCGTGCTCGGCAACGTGGTCGGTCCGTACGGACTGGGCCGGCTCGCCGCCGACGTGCCGTGGCTGCTGAACTTCGTCATCGCGGACATCGAGGGTGTGAGCCGGCTCGCCGAGGTCGGCGTGACGCTGCTGCTGTTCGTCATCGGACTCGAGCTGTCCTTCGAGCGGCTGCTTGCGATGCGCCGCCTGGTGTTCGGCGCCGGCTCGTTGCAAGTCGCACTGTCCACCGTGGCCATCGGGATTGTCGCCGCGCTGTTCGGCAATGCGTTCCAGGCCGCACTCGTCCTCGGCTACTGCCTCGCCCTGTCATCGACCGCGGTCGTTGTACAGATTCTGGTCGAGAGGCGTGAACTCGGCACGCCGGTCGGACGGGCCAGCTTTTCGATCCTGCTGCTGCAGGATCTCGCGGTGGTCCCTCTGCTGGTGCTGCTGTCGGTCCTGGGTGCACCCGAAGCCAACGTGCTGCAGCTCGCCGGCCTCGCGCTGGTCAAGGCGGTAGTATCGATCGCGGCGATCCTGCTCGCGGGTCGCGTGCTGCTGCGCGCCCTGTTCAATCGCGTATCCGCGTTGCGCCAGCCCGGCTCGTTCATGGCATTGACGCTGCTGGTGGCGATCGGCATGGCAGCGATCACGGCGAGCGCCGGGTTGTCCACGGCGCTCGGCGCCTTCCTCGCCGGACTGCTTCTGGCCGAGACCCAGTACCGCCATGAGGTAGAAGTCAGCATCGAGCCCTTCAAGGCACTGCTGATCGGACTGTTCTTCCTGTCGGTCGGCATGGGCATCGATCTGACGGTGCTGCTCGACGATCCGTTCTGGATCCTTGCTTCGGTCGGCGGGCTGTTCGCCGTGAAGGCGGCAGTGATCGTTCCACTCCTGCACCGATTCGGTCTTGGGCTGCCGATCGCCCTCGAAGCCGGCCTGCTGCTGGGGGGAGGCGGTGAGTTCGCGTTCATTGCCATCGGCGGGGCGATGCTTGGCGGCGTGCTGGACCGCGACGTCGGACAGTTCATGCTGATCGTGGTGAGTCTGAGCATGCTCGCTACACCCCTCGTCGCCGCGCTCGGCAAGGCCCTGCACGAAAGGCTGCAGCGGCGGGAACGCGAGGCGTCGTCGGACAAATCCACTGTCCTTCCCGAACTGGAGGGGCATGTCATCGTGCTGGGGTTCGGCCGCGTCGGTCAGTTGCTGGCGAGAGTGTTCGACAACAATGCGATTCCCTACCTCGCCCTCGACAGCGACGCCCGGCTCGTGGATTCGACCAGCAAGGCACGACTTCCGGTGTTCTACGGCGATGCCAGCCGAGGTGAGTTGCTGGAACGTGCCGGCGCGTCCCGGGCAGCAGCGATCGTCGCGACGATGAATGACGCCGATGCCGCCGTGCGAGCCGTCAACGCCGCGCGTATGCATTTCCCACACGTCCCGGTCCTGGCGCGCGCCCATGACGAGGCCCACGCGCGCCTGCTGCGCGCGGCGGGAGCGACCGGCGTCGTACCGGAGACCCTGGAGGCCAGCCTGCAGCTTGCGGGGCACGTCCTCGAAGCGCTCGGCATGCCGGGCGAGACTCGCGACGAATTCCTCGAGCGGCAGCGCGAACGGGAGTTGGTGCGACCCGTGGACGTTCGCGCCGCATCCCGGCCGGTGACATGAACGTGCGCTACCGCAGACGCGCTTCGGCGGCATTCAAGTCGGCCGGGCTCCCGAACAGTACCAGTGTGTCGCCGGACTCGATGCACTCGTCCCCACCGGGTTGTAGCATTCGTCGGCCGTGGCGTACGAGCGCGGTGACCACCACTCCGTCCAAGTCCAGCTCGCGCAGGGCCTTGCCCGCAACTGGGCTGTCAGCCTGAACCTGCACTGCGTGCAGGCGCCCGACGTTCCGTCCGGCGCTGGCATGAGTGACGTCACCCGGAAACACCTCCAGCAGCCGGCGGTACCGGCCCGCGCGCTCCTGTGCGAGGATGCGTCCCACCTCCTCCGGGGGAACATCGA
>CAYLTE010000052.1:20326-21613 GCA_964386195.1 uncultured Burkholderiales bacterium
GTGTTTTATTTTTTTTGGGGGAATATTGAGTTGTAGCAGTGCTTGCGATGCCAGCATCAGGGCGGCCTCGACTGTCTCCGGGATGACCTCTGAGGCGCCGGCCGCGCGCAATTCTTCGACCGACGACCAGTCAGTCGTGCGAACCATTATCGGAAGCCGCGGATAGTGTGCATGCACTTGGCT
Organism: uncultured Burkholderiales bacterium; assembly: GCA_964386195.1. GTDB lineage: Bacteria > Pseudomonadota > Gammaproteobacteria > Burkholderiales > SHXO01 > SHXO01. The sequence goes on from CAYLTE010000052.1 coordinate 20,510, forward strand.
CAGCGTTCGCAAGGCAGCCGCGGTATCCGTGTGCGTGATGACGAGCAGGCGCGCGCGCGCGAGCCCGACCGCCTCCAGCAGATCGAGCTGGGAAGCGTCACCATAATGAACGCGCTCTCCGGCAAGCCGCGCTTCGCGTACCCGACCGATGTCGAGCTCGAGGGCTGTGTATTCGATTTTCTCGGCCTCCAGAAAGTGGCCAAGACTCTGACCGATGCGGCCGTATCCGCACAGCACGACATGTCCGGTCGGCACGGCGGAACCATTGGCGGGCGCCTCGAGCGTCCGATCCACCGGTTCCGGCGTCCTCGGCGCAAGCAGCGTCCCAATTCGATGGTTGTGTCGGATCAACAGCGGCGCGACGATCATCGAGAACAGCACCGAGGTGAGCACGATCTGACCGAGGTCGTCCGGTACCACCTGGGCCTCGAGCGCCAACGCCAGCAGAGCGAAGCCGAACTCTCCGCCTACCGCCAGCAGCAGCCCGGTTCGCCAGGCGGTGATCATGTCGATTCCGGACCAACGCACAATGGCCACGACGATCAGCGTCTTGACCACCATCAGCACGAATGTCCCGAGCACTGCCCACTGCCATACCCTCGCCACTGTGAGCGGGTCAATCAGCATACCAATGCCGACGAAGAACAGCCCGAGCAGAACGTCTCGGAACGGACGGATGGTGGACTCGGCCTGATGACGGAACTCGGTCTCGCCCAAAACCATGCCTGCGAGAAAGGCGCCAAAGGCCATCGACACGCCAAGCACGTGCGTCGTCCATCCGGCGACGAGAGATACCAGCAAGACCGTTAGCGTGAACAGTTCGGCCGAGCGGCTGGCTGCGACGAGCCGGAACAGCGGGCGCAGAAGTCTTCGGCCGACGAAGAAGACCAAGCCCAGCGCGAGCGCACCCTTGCCAAGTGCCATCCCCAGAGACTGACCCAGCCCGGCCATCTCCACCGTTGCGAGCACCGGAATCACGACCACGAACGGTACGGCGGTGTCATCCTGGAACACAGAGACCGCCAGGCCGAGGCGCGCGTGAAGGCAGTGCTCTTCGTTCTTGTCCGCAAGCTGCCGGCTGTTCATGGTCGTCGACGATTGCGA
>CAYLTE010000053.1:0-21570 GCA_964386195.1 uncultured Burkholderiales bacterium
TGTGTTGCCATTGGAGACGGTGCGGGTGCGGCATCGGCGGCGTCGCTCCACGACTGGTGCGTCGGATCTGTGCCAACGACCCCCAAATCCTCCTTCAGCTCCTTCACCACGCCCTCGACGTTCTCGGCAGTGAGGACGTGCATCTCGTTGAGGAAGCCGGCGAGCATGAGCCGATTGCAGGCGAGGTTGATGCGACGGGGAATGCCTGCAGTGAAGCTGAAAATGGCGTCGTAGGCCGCGTCGTCGATGCGCGGGTCGCCGGTCCATCCGACGAACTTCAGCCGGTGCTCGATGTAGGCCTGTGTCTCCTCCCGGTCAAGGGGACCCAGGTGGTAGGAGGCGATCACGCGCTGGCGCACCTGCTGCATGTCCGGTCCTTGCATCATCTGGCGCAACTCCGGTTGCCCGATGAGGAAGCTCTGAAGCAGTGCGCGTTCACCGATCTGGAAGTTCGATAGCATCCGCAGTTCCTCGACCGCGCGCGGAGTCAGGTTCTGTGCCTCGTCCACCACCAGCAGCGCGCGCTTGTTCTCCAGCGCCACGTTGCGCAGGAACGCCTCCAGTTGGTGAAGCAGCGAGGCCTTGTCGGTGCCCTTGATCGGTGTGCCGAAGGCTGCGCACACGGCTCGCAGCACGTCGTCGGCATCCAGTTGCGTGCTGACCAGATGCGCCGCCACGACCTTGTTCTGGTCCAGGTTCGCGAGCAGGCTGCGTACGAGGGTGGTCTTGCCCGCGCCGACCTCGCCGGTGATCACGATGAAGCCCTCGCCCTGGTACAGCCCGTACTCGAGGTAGGCATACGCGCGCTTGTGCACCCGGCTGCCGTAGTAGAAGGCGGGATCCGGGCTGAGCTGGAACGGCTTGCCGGTGAGGTGATAGAAGGACTCGTACATGCGATGCCCTTAGAAGCGATGGAAGATCAGAGCCTGGATGGCGTGCTCGTCATAGCTGGACACGTCGGAGTCGTAGCGCGCGATGCGAATCCGGCCCGTCACGTTGGTCTTCGGGCTGAGCGAACGTGAAACAGAAAGTCGACCGACCGTCTGAGTCGTATCTCGCCCGGTCACGAGTTCCAGCTGCTCCGAGAGGCTCTTCGTGTAGGAGCGGTCGACGCTCAACGTAAGGTTGGTGCGTGCACTGAGCTTGTGGTTGAACGCGGCGCCTGCCCCTCGGGATCGGAAGTGGGTGTTCCGCCCAAACAGATCCGTTGCGACCGAATCATCTTCGACTGTGATCGATTCCGATTCCTCGTAGAAGAGACGTACGTGAAACGAATTGCGCACGCCGAGAATTCCAACGCGGGCGTCGATCCGTTCGACGAGAAAGATGTTCTGATTGTAGAAATATGCCGGGCCCCCGAGCAGCTCGGGAAGCCCGGTTTCAGACATGAACTGGTCGATCGCAGCCTCGCGTACCAGGGGATCGCTGATTCGCGCAGTGAGAATCTGGTCGAGTGACTCTCGGGTTCCGCCGGGTGAGAGGCTCAGCAGCGTGTTGTTGTAGGTTTGGGTATTGCGATATCCGGTCAGCGACCAGGAGGTGAGGCGTGTACGATGGTTGAAGGAAGCTTGGTAGGATGGCCCGAAGAAGCGCTCTTCCCAGGTGCCGGAGATGTTGGTACGAGGGGTGGGACGCCAGTCGAAGCCCACACCGTAGATTGACCCGCTGTAATCCGTGAGTCCGTAGTTGTTCCACTCGTAACCACCACTCGCCCGCAGCGATAGCTCCGGGGTAGCTTTCAGGCCGATCCGGGCGCGCACCAGCTGAGATTCGAACGATTGCCGGTTCTCGAACTTCGTGCGGTCGTAGCTGCCATCGGCGCCGTAGAAGAACCGTCGATCTACAGGGCTGTCGATCGTGCCGAACACGCTGTTAGTGAGCACGTCACCCGAAACGCCCGAGGCGTTGGAGTAATAATTTTCGTTGCGGACGAGATACCGATACTCGCCAAGCAGTTCTCCGCGAATGTAAGGGCTCAATCCAAGTGTGTACGTTTCCAGCCGATTGTCGGTGGACAATGTCGGATCGCTGGGGGTCGGAAGGAACGGGTTCTCGAAGGTTTGGCGAACCGAGGCAAGCCCATCCACGAAGAGCCAGTTGTCGACCGCCTCGAAGGTCGCCCGTGCATTCAGGTTACTTTGGGCGTTGTTGAGATCGCCATTGGCAAGGTAAAAGACGAGATTCGGTGCGTAGCCAACGTTCCAATTCAGCCGACCACCCCGCCCGGCTATACGTATGCTTGGCGTGACCCGCAGGATGAGATCCGTCTCCTCGTTGGAACTCGACAGCCTGGCGTTGTCGGTCAGCGTCAGCTCTGCGTTTATTCGGGCGGAAAATTCTGGATCACCGGCATAGGCGATACCTGTCGCGAGCAACCCGCACGCTACCGCTGCCGTCAGGAAATGGCGGCTGGTTCGCTGGCGCTCGGACTGCGGGAAAGTGAAAGACGCGATGGGTGGCACCGGAAAGCCGATCAGCCTGTGTAGTAGTAGTAGCTCTTCTCTTCGGGTGAGGTCGTCTTGTTGAGCGCGAGCAGGACGATTGGGCACTCTTCGACCATCGCCAAAGCCTGGTTCAGCATGCTGTGTGTGGTCTTTTCCGCTTCCACGACCACGACGATCTGCCCCATGTAGCGCGCCAGCACGCGTGCCTCGGGCGAGAACATCAGAGGCGGCGAGTCGAAAATGAGAATGCGATCCGGGTACCGGTTTGCGAGTTCGTCCACCAGCCGTTCCATCCGCTCACTGGCCAGCAATTCGTTGCTGTTTTGATGGCGGGTTCCGGCCGGCATGAACGCCAGTTTGGGCACGTCCGTCCGAATGAGAGCCGAGGCTACATCCTGACCGGGGTTGGCGAGGAGATCGAGCAGACCGGGCGTTGAGGGCAGTCCGAACAGCGTGCTGAGCGTGGGGCGTGCCGTGTCGGCCTCTATCAGTAGGACGGTACTGTCCTTTTCCATGGCGATGCTCATTGCCAGGTTCGCGGACAGGAAACTCTTGCCTTCCCCAGGAGAGGAACTTGTGAGCATGACCCGGTTCGCGTTGGCGACGCGAGACGCGGACTTGCCTGCGCAGTTGTTAACGATCGGCCGCTTGATCACTCGCAGTTCGTTCGCCAGCCGGGACTCTACGGCATCCGGCGTCAGCACCCCTGCTGCGGCGATACGCTTCAGATCGATCGCAACACGGCGGGAGGTTCGTGTGTCGTCCCGCGTATCGGTGTCTGGAAGCTCTCCGAGGTCAAGCACAGGTTCGCGCCGTGCGTCGATATCGGCGGCACCGTCTGGACCTGGACGCATTGATCCCGCGTCAGGCGCCGCGTGCCGAGGCAGCGGTAGATCCTGCTCGGCTCGTGTAGGCGGGATAGGCGCCGCACCGTCTTGCTGGCGCGGCTCCGCCTGCGCCGCCTCCATCCGCCGGACCATCCTCTCGATCGTAGAGGCGTTGTCGGGTCTGCTGTCCGATTCCTGAGGTGGGGAGGCCTCGGCGGCAGTGCCCGCTGCCGCCGCCTTTCTCATCTCTTCCAGACGCTTTGCCGCCTGTTCGACTAGGCTCATCGTGATGCTCCTACGCGGTCCGCGACATCAGCAGCATGACGATCCACGCCGATCCGAACAGGCCAAGTAAGCCGGCCAGTGCACTGTTGAATGCGAACGAGCGAACGCGTTGCCTGCGCTTTGACTGTGGCGTCTCCTGCAGCGTGATGGCGCCAAGCACCGGGCGCTGGGTGACCCGGCGCAGGCCACGCGCGGTGTAAAAAGTGGGGAACACTTGACCATAGGCGAAAGCGGCAAATACGCCGGCTCCAAGCGACACGACCAGCGCTGCGGGCAACAGCAATAGACGATTGGGGGCCACCGGCTTGGGGGAGACACGCGGCGGGTCAATCACCCTGAAGTCCGCGATGCTTGCCGATTCCTCCAACTCGCTGGTCATGGACGCCGATTCGCGCCTCGACAAGAGGCTGTCGTACTGCGACTTTTGGACCTGATAGTCACGGTTGAGCTGGACGAGCTGTTCTTCGATCTCGGGACGCATGCGGGCGGTGTTACGGACCTGGTTGTAGCGGGTCTCCAGCTCGGACAGCCGGCCACGCAGGGCGGCGACGTTAGCTTCAGCCTCCGCAAGCGATAGTTTGAGCTGCTGGTAGACGGGGTTACGCTCCACGCCCGACACGGAGCGTGCGCCGTCGCCCCTGTCAGCGGCGATGGCTTTCTTCAGCGCCTCGAGCCGTTCCTGGCGCTGCGCCTCCAGTTCGGCCAGCACGCGGCGGGTGCCGGTCACGTCCGGATGCTGATCGGTGTACTTGCGCAACAGTTCGTCGAGATTGCGCTTCAGTGCGTCGATGCGCTGATCAAGTTCCGTCGACAACGATTCGTTCTTGTTGCTCGGGGCCGACCAGTTGGGGTCGGGCAGGAACACGGGCTCTTCTCCGGCCAGCTCGCGCTGCAATGCGTCGCGCGATTGCTCGGCGGCGCGGAGATCCATGCGTGCGCGGCTGATCTGGTCCTCCATCGCGACCATGGTGCTCACCGCATCCTGGCCACCTGCCATTGCATTCAAGTTATCGAGCTTGAACTCCTTGAGGCGCCGCTCCGCCTCCTGCAAGCGCTTCTCGTACTCGCGGATCTGCTCGTCGATGAATTGCCTGGCCTTCTCAGTGTCCCGGCGCTTGTTGCCCAAACCGGATTCCACGAAGATCGACAGGAGCGAATCCACTACCTTCTTGGCTCTTGCAGGCTGCGTGCTGCGATAGCTGATCGCGTAGAGGTTGTCGCGCGGATTTCCCTGCACCTTGATCGATCCGATCAGCCCATCGATGATGGCGTCACGCTGCTGCGGGGTCTTCGCATCGAGATCCAGGTCGGCCATTCGGACCAGCTTCTCCATGTTCGGCCTGGAAAGCAGCGTCCGGCTGAGCATGCGAACCTGCTGCTCGACGTTCGGTTGGACCGCCAGGCCGCTCATGAGGGGCTTGAGCACGGACTGCGTGTCGACGAAAAGCCTGGCCGACGCCTCGTACTTGTCTGGCGTGAGAACGATAGCCACGATGGTGCCGAAGGCAGCCAGCCACCCGACGGTCAGCCCCACGAAACGCCGCTGCCAGGTGGCGCGGGCGTAGTCGAGAAGCTGCTCGACCATGTAATGCATAGCGTTATCTCGAGTTGTGCCGGGGCGTTTGCGCTCCGGCAGGTTCCGTTAGAACCAGCTCTGCGGAATGACGACGACGTCGCCGGGTTTCATGTCTACGTTCGCGGAGACGTCCCCTCTGCGCAGGAGATCCTTGAGGCGAACGTTGTAGAGCTTGTTGCCGTCGGCCGGGCGCAAGATATGGGCCTGATTGCCGTCCGCGAAATCCGTGATGCCGCCCACGGCGATCATCACGTCCAGAATCGTCATGTTCTGACGGTAGGGCAGTGCCTGTGGACGCGCTGCTTCACCGACCACCCGGATCTGCTCGCTGTAGGGGCCCACGAAACCGGTGACGATGACCGTGACGACTGGATCGCGAATGTACTTGGCCAGTGCGCTCTCGATGTCCCGGGCGAGGGATGTGGAATCCTTGCCGATCGCAGGGAGATCCTCGACCAGCGGGACCGTAATCTTCCCATCTGGACGTACGGGAACGCTGGTGGAGAGGTCGGGGTTGCGCCAGACGATGATGTTGACGTTGTCGCCCGGTCCGATGAGATAGGTGTATTCAGGCGAGGCAACGGAGGTCGGTGCGGGAGGATGCGTGGTTCGCGTGGAACAACCTGCTCCGAACGCAGCAATAAGCAGAGCCAGAACTGCCGCGCAGACGGCCCTGGCAGAAATCCGACGGTCAGTACCCATGGCGCTCCCCAATGAATGCCGTAGCATAAATCCCGAATTTTGCGCTGCAATTATACATAGAGGCCTTCAGCGATCCCCTTAAAGCGACCCGAATGTCACACAATTTGACCGTCGGGGAACCGCTCTCGCCGCCCATGGCGTCAAGGGGCGACAAATCGTGCACGATCGATGCCAGCGCGCTGCCGCGCGTGGCAATTGCCCTGCCGGCTTCGGCTCGAGAATGCTGCGTTGAAGCAGGGCCTATTGGAGTTTCTTCAGGTACTCCTTGCTGAAAACCCGATCGGGTAGCGCCCGCGCTCGGATGTCAGCGTACTCCATCACCGATACCTCGTCCTGTCTCAATGCGTCAGTCATGACGAGGCGGGTGGGCCGCATGCGACCGGCCGCTTCCTTGTACTCGCCGTAGGTGCAGGTCTTGAGCAGGCGATTGGACACAGAGTAGAACTCCGCCTTGACCGGCCAGGCGTCGCGCTGCCGGAGCCAGAGCTTCACGCGGTGATAGGTCACGGTGCGGTCGCGCGCGGTCAGGTCGAGCACGTGCAGCGGGCCCGCCTCGGATTCCTCGCTTCCCAGGATGCGCGCGCGGTAGTCGCCCGAAAAATTGGCACGGGCGATGTCGCCGTTGGCAACTTGGCCGGACAGGCGTTGTGCCAGGGAGAGACGCACCGGCTGTGATACGGCGGGCAGGAAGAGCCACAGCTCCCGCCCGCTCATCAGCATGATCTGGCCTCTGTCCATCTGGGGCTCGACAACCATCACGACCGACTTGTCGTGGCCCTTGGACAGGACCCGGTACACGCGCGCATCGGTTTGCTGACCGCTCTTCGTGGTCCGGATCGACACCGTCAGCTCGGCACCGCTGAGCGGGAAGCGCACCTCGTCCGCCTGCCTGAGCAGCGCTTCGGCCTGCGGATCCCCCTCGGCCTGGCTCGGCTGGGTGGAGCGTTGCTGGGCCCGGCCTCGCCCGATCGGCAACAGGATCGCCGCGGCGCCGATTGCCATCGTTACGACGGCACGCCGCCTTCGGGCGCCTGCACCGGGCAAGCCCTCCTCAACTTCCCGTCCGTGGGGACGAAAGTAGCGTGGCAGGCAGGCGAAGGAGCGCGCGAAGTGGCCAAACAGGTTCGGAAAGTGGTGGAGATGGAGGGCGTGTGCAAGGAGTACGCCTTGGGTGAGCACACGGTGACGGCGCTGCATCCCCTCGACTTGGCGATCGAGGAGGGTGGCTTCGTGGCGATCGCCGGACCGTCCGGCAGCGGGAAGTCGACGCTGCTCAATCTCATCGGCTGCATCGACCGGCCAAGCAAGGGTTCGATTCGAATTGCGGGTCATGATGTGACTCGTCGATCTGCGCATGATCTGGCGTTGATACGTGCGCGAAATATCGGCTTCGTCTTCCAGACCTTCAATCTATTCCCCGTCCTTACGGCAGAGGAGAACGTCGAGTATCCGCTACTGCAGATGGATGAGGTGGATGCCGCCGAGCGCAGACAGCGTGTGGCGCACTTCCTCAACGTCGTGCAGCTGACGAAATTCTCCAAGCACCGTCCCAACCAGCTGAGCGGGGGGCAGCGGCAGCGGGTGGCCATCGCCCGCGCGCTCGTCACTCAGCCTGACATCGTCCTCGCGGATGAGCCTACCGCGAACCTGGATCACAAGACGGGCGAGGGCATCTTGGCCCTGATGCGTGACATCAATCGACGTTTCGGGACCACCTTCATCTTCTCGACCCACGACCGCAAGGTCATCGACGCGGCGGATCGCCTGGTGGGCATCGAGGACGGCAGCATCCGCTACATCGCGACGCGGGAGGACGGTCGTTGGCACCCGGTGCGTCCCAGGCGCGCACAAGAGCCGGAAAGGACCGAACAATGATCTGCCCGCCTTTGTGTGCGCCGGGTTCTCCGCAGGTCCTGTATTCGCTTGTTTGCCTTGCCTTCTGCACCGCTACGGTCGCAGTGGCGGCGGAGTCGGAGAATCCGCGCGTCCGGTCCTATGCGATGCCGCGCGAGATCAAGGATGTATCCCCTTCGGTGGTGCCCGCGCCTCCGTTACAGATGGCGGACGTCGACGCGCTCCCGCCAGTGCCATCGCCCGCCGCGACGCAGGCGGCAAAGCAGAGCGAAGAACTCCCGCTCGACCGAGATCTGCTGTTCGGCACTGTCGACAGCGAACTCTTCGAGTCCGAGACTGACGGCAATGCGGGGGTTGCCGCGACGGCGAATGGCAAGCCCACTTGGAATCCGTTCCCGCTCAGGGGATTCGTCGACTTCGCACCGGCATACGCCTACGAATCCCCGGGGCACTGGTCGCGCGGAGTGGTGCGTACGCAGGTGGAAGCCAAGGGTGTCCTCGGTTCTGCCAAGTGGAAGGCGAGCGTGAGGCTGGATGCCGATCCGGTGTACTTCGCCACCGATTTCTATCCCGAGGAGGTGAGAGAGGATCAGCGGTTGGAACTGCTGATACGCGAGACCTACGTAGACTTGGCGCTTCCGAGCAACTGGGAATTGCGTCTCGGCCGTCAGCACGTGATCTGGGGCGAGGCCGTCAGCTTGTTCTTCGCCGACGTGGTCTCGGCCCGGGACTTGCGCGATTACATTCTGCCCGAGTTCGAGATCATGCGCATTCCGCAATGGGCGGCGCGCGCGGAGTACTTCGGCGAGCGCCTGCACTTCGAGGTGCTCTGGATCCCGTTCCCCAGCTATGACAACATCGGGAAGCCGGGCGCCGAGTTCTATCCGTATCGCCCGGAGGACGTGCCCGGTTTCGAGACCGTGTTGCGCGGCGATCAGCGCCCGGCCAACACGCTGTCGAATACGAACTATGGAGTGCGCGTCTCCGGACTCGTCGGCGGGTGGGACCTGTCTGGCTTCTACTACCGCAGCAACAGCGTAGCGGCCACCCTCTACCGGGAGGTGATCGCCGCGCCGACCCCCTCGATCGTTTATGAACCCCGCCACGATCGGATATGGCAGGTCGGCGGGACTCTTGCCAAGGACCTGGGCAGCGTCGTGCTCAAGAGCGAGGCGGTGTACACCCACGGTCGCCACTTCGAGGTGACCGATCCTTCGTCGGCGGACGGAGCCGTCCAGCAGAACACGCTCGACTACCTCGTCGGCCTCGACTTCATCCTCCCGCTGGACGGGCGGCTGAACCTGCAGGGATTTCAGCGCGTGTACTTCGGCCACGACGAGGACATCCTGTTCGACCAATTCGAAACCGGATTCAGCGTACTGGTGTCGGCGAAGGTGCTGCCCAAACTCGAGCCACAGTTGCTTTATATCCAGAGCCTCAATAGTAACGACCGACTGCTGCGTCCGCGCATCAACTGGTACGCACGCCCGAATCTTCGGATTTCTGCCGGTGTAGACATATTCGCCGGACCGGACACCGGTGCTTTCGGCACATTCGATGACAGCGACCGCGTGTACGCCGAAGCTCGCTATACGTTCTAGTCCCTGCCACCCCTATGGGCGCACCGAGCGAACCGGATTGATCGGGGTGTCGGTCCGCCTTACAGGCATCGTGTTTCCGAATCCGCTATTCCTCTATAAGGGTTTCCCCCATGCCCGTTTGGCGACAGGTGGGGTCGTGAGTGCTGTGTCGGATACCTTTACGGTTCCATGTTGCGGTTCGGGGGTTGTCGATATAAGTGTCAGATAGTAATAGTAAATTTGAGAGGGCATGCTTTTGGCTTAAGAGGCCTCCGCCGGCTCAAGGCCCGGATAAATCAGGAGATCGAACATGACCAAGCTAAAGGCCCTACTCGCTGCCAGCGCCATCGCAGCCGGCGTGGGTATCAGCACCACAGCGTCCGCCACGCTGATCAATACGTGGCAGGCGTCCTTCAACAACGGTTTCGACCAGTCGCTGACCACGTTCGCAGCGGGAACGCAGAACCCGAACTTCTCGGGACTGAATCCGGTGGGCGGTGAAGCCGACACGTACCTGCAGATCGCTTGGGGCACACCCGGTTCCCTGGCGACCAACCCCACCCAGGAGCAATCCAAGCTGGTGGTGTCGCAGGGTGTCTACGCCGGTGGCCCCTCGGTCGACGTGATGACCAACGGTGCGACCGAGCAGACCATCGGAATCACGCACTTCAACAACGCGATCACCTGCACGGGCGGCGTCCCGGCCGGCGGTATCTGCCCCGCGCTGACCACCACGACCCTGCTGTCGGAACTGACCCTGACCTCGATCGATCCGGCTGGTGTCGGCCCGCTCTCGGCCACTCAGTCCTTCGGCATCCAGTTCGCGGAAACCAAGAACCAGTCGCCCTGCTTCGAGGGTGGCCTGGAAACCGTCTGCGACGACATCTTCGTGCTGCTCAACCCCATCGCGCTCGAGTTCGACATCGACGTGGACGGCACCATCCACCACGTCACCATCGGTGCGACGATGCTGGGTGGCGAAGCGCTCGGAACGCTGTCCGACGCTGCCTGCGCCGAAGCCGGCCTGGGTTCGGGTTGCATCGGCTTCCTGACCGCCGAAGGCCAGTCCAACACGGTCGTGGCCAACATCACGATCACCGCGCAGGAAGCGCCGGAGCCCGGCACCTTGGCTATGCTCGGTGCCCTGCTGGTCGCCGGTGGTGTGGCCAGCCGCCGCAAGCGCGCGTAAGTACCGCTCACAGGGTGGTTCACCACCCTGTAGCTCGAAAGGGCGACCTTTACCAGGTCGCCCTTTTTTATTTTGGCCGACTGTCGGAATTTTTTACGATTCCATCGAGCGATTTTGCGGTTCTGCGACAAACCATTAGATATAAATGACTTTTTAGCTTGGCACGTCGCTCGCTGCCTGGGTTCGCCGGCGATTCCGGCGTTACTCAGGAGGACAGCATGCGCAGATTCAATCGCTTGCTCGCCGTAATCCCCGCGGCTGCAGCAGCTTTGGCATTTGGCTCGGCGGCTTTAGCCGTACCGGTCGTCACGTGGGAAGCGACGTTCGACAACGGGTTCGACCAGAGCGAGACCGTCGAGAACGGCGACAACTTCCAGTACCTGAATCCCAATCCGGTCCCACCGTTCGACGATACCTACCTTACGCTGGCTTGGGGAATTCCAGGGTCGGTGGCAACCAACCCGACGCAGGAACAGAGCCGGTTGGAAGTGTCGCAAGGAGTCTTCGCCGGCGGGGACAGCGTCAACGTCACCACCAACGGGCCGCGCGTCGACACCATCGGCATCACGCACTTCAACAACGCGATCCTGTGCGCAGGGGTCCCTGCAGGCGGGGTCTGCCCGGCGCTGCAGAGTACAGTGCTGCGCTCGAGCCTGACGCTCACCGCGATCGATCCCGACCTGGGAATTCTGGGATCCGTGACGGAGAGCTTCGAGATCGATGTGGTGGAGACCCGTAACCTGGAGCCCTGCTTCGGTGACGTCGACTCGATCTGCGACGACATCTTCGTGCTCCTGAATCCGTTCGACCTTACGTTCGATATCGATGTTGGCGGCACCATCCACACCGTCATCATCGGTGCGGAACTGATCGGCGGTGACCCGCTGGGGACGTTGTCGAACGAGGCGTGTGCGGAAGCCGGGTTGGCGGCCGGTTGCGTAGGATTCTTGACCATAGAAGGCACCGACAACACCGTGCTTGCCAACATCCGGATCATCACGCAGCAGGTGCCCGAGCCCGGAACTCTCGCTGCGCTCGGTGCGATTCTGATCGCGGGTGGACTGGCGACGCGTCGGCGCACGGCCTGATGCGCTAGGCGTTATCCACGCACTTGCCTCGCAGACGGGAGGCCGTCCCACCCGGGACGGCCTCCTTCTCGTTCAGACCTCGTATCGGCCGGGCGCAAGGATGCCCGCCGGATCGAGTGTCTTCTTGAGTTGCGCGATGAGACCGCGTCCCGTCGCGTCGCGCCGCCTTCCTACCAATGCCATCGAGTGCACACCCAGCCGATAGGGATAGAAACCCTCGTCCATCAGCGCGCTGGTAAGTTCGTCGTGGCAGGCCATGGCCCGTTCGTCCTCCCCGTCGCGGTCCCGGTCGTAGGTGATGGAGATGATGTTGTCCACTGTCCGCTCAGTTCGTAGGGTCATCGACATGGCCGGTTCGAACGGGTGCCGTGCAAAGACGTCCTCGACGACGCGAACCATGCGCCGGACCTGTGCCGGATCGGCAGGTGCCACGGCGTTCGCCCAGATGAGTCCGCAGCGGTCGCGGTCGGGGTCGCACTGTTCGGGAACATCATGCTTGCGCCAGTATGCGCTCGCCAGCATCTTCGAGGTTGGGACGCCCTTCATCAACTCGTAGACCGGTTTGACCAGTTCCATCGCTTGCTCGACATCGATGCCGGTGATCCACTTGTATGGTGTGCGGAGGTGACGCGCAATCGCGATCAGCCTGTCGTCCAGGAAGCGCAACTCGGTCACATGGCTGCGCAGCAAGGCCACAACCCGTCGTCTGGATGCCGCGACCTGGGCGCGTGAGCCGTAGAGCGCACCGGAACCGTTCCAGGCATCGCACCCCCATTGCGCCACCAGGCGCTGCATGACCGGTTTGGGCAATCGGCCACTGCCGTCCGCCGCATCCCAGGGGAAGCGGCCATTCGACGACACCACCTTGTAGGCGTTCACGAAGTGGATCGCGCTGCGTAATGAACCTTCCAATCGCAGTATTCGCAGCGCGTCCACGACCTGCTCCAACGCCTCTTCACGTGCGCGGAAGAAGAACGCCTGGAAGTATTCCGGTCGAGGCATCAGCCACACCGTCATGCGCGTGACGATGCCGAAGTTCGACTGCGTGAACAGGCCGTCGATGGCCGGGCCGACGCCCCAGCGATACACCGGCGCGGCTGCCGCGCCCGGAAACTGGCCGAATCCGGTCTCGAGCAGTTGCCCGTCCGGCAGGACCACCTGAAGGGCACAGGCATGGCCAAAGTGGTCGCCGTATGGCGTATGGCCGAAGCCTCGCTCCATCGTGTTTCCCACGATGCTGCAGTCGGGGCTGGACCCCGTCGCATCGAGCCACAATGCCGGATCGGTGCCCGCGAGAGCTGTGAGCATCTGCCTTTGCGTCACGCCCGGTTCGATCGTCGCATACGCCAAGCGCGAATCGATCTGAATGATGCGGTTCATCCTGGATAGATCCAGGAGAGCGTTCCCGTCGCCCACCGGCAGCGAAGAACCGTAGCCCCAATTGCGTCCGCTGCTGACTGGGTAGACCGGCACCCGCTGCGAAGTGGCGATCCGCATGCAGGCCTGGACTTCTTCCACCGACGCGGGGCGCACGATCGCCAGGATCCGATTGCGGCTGGCGAAGGTGGCACGCGCCCGCGCAGCCAGGGCGTCGGCGTCCACGACGACGTTATCCACCCCTACGGCGTCGCGCCAGAGTCGGACGGCCTCATTCAGGGCGGTGCTGATCCCTTCGGACGTAGTCATCGTGCGGCAGGCAAGTGGGAACGGAGATGGACCTCTATCGTACGCAGGGAAGCCTCGCTTTAAGCGAGCCGCGAAGCCCGGTCTTCAGGGCACTGCAGGGGCGTCGTTAACAATCGCGTGCCCGAGACCGCAAGCAAGTTCGCACATGGTAGCGGGTCGCTCCAGACCCCGTGAGTCCATGACCACTGCCTCGACCGTCCAGACTGCAATACCGGCTGCCTCGCGCAAGCCCCACTGGAAGACCCGGGCGATACGTGCCGCCCGTCACCTTGCGATCGACCTCGAACTGGCGTTCAAGGAGGTGACCCGTCGCAAGCGCCGAAGCGGGGTTGCCGTGCTCGCCGTGGCGTTCAGCGTGATCGCGCTGCTGCTCTCGTCTGGTTTCATCCACTGGATCCTGACTTCGATGCGCGAGGATGCCGTCCACACCGTCGGACACCTTCAGGTGACGCGGCCCGGCTTTGTCGATTCGGGATTGTCGGATCCGCTCGCCTATCTGCTGCCAGATAGTGACCCCGCGTCGGTCGTCACCGGCATGAACATCACGGCCATTGCGCCGCGGCTATCGTTCAGTGGCCTCGTCAGCCTGGGAGAGTCGACGTTGTCCTTTCAGGGAGAAGGCCTGAGCCCGGAGGCGGAGGGGAAACTCGTCACCGCCATGACCATTGTCGCCGGGGGACCGCTTTCCGGGCAGGTCGGGGCGAAGGAGGTGCTGCTGGGCCGTGGCCTGGCGGAGAACCTGGGCGCCGAGGTTGGCCAGTCGGTGGTGCTGCTGAGCAGCACGGGCAGCGGCGGCGTCAACGGGATCGAAGTGACGATCAAAGGAATATTCGCCACGTCGACCAAGGCTTACGACGACGTGTTCCTGCGCGTGCCGATCGAACTGGCCCGGGAACTGTTGCGCGTGGAGGGCGCTTCGCGCTGGATCGTGCTGCTGGACGATACCGACAGGACGAACGGCGCGATGGCCTTCCTGCGTGAGCGCCTCCCCGCGGCAGAGTTCGAAGTGACGCCCTGGTACCAACTCGCCGACTTCTATACGAAGACGGCGGATCTGTTTTCCAAGCAGCTCGGCTTTCTCAACCTGATCATTGCCGTGATCGTCGTACTGACGATCTCCAACTGCATGACGATCGGCGTGGTGGAGCGTACGAGCGAGATCGGCACTGCATTGGCCATCGGCGGGACCCAGCAGGCGATCCGGCGTCGCTTCATCGTCGAAGGCCTCGTGTTGGGCGGCGTCGGCGCAGCACTCGGGCTTGCCATAGGGCTGGGGTCTGCGCATGGTATCTCCTCGGCCGGTATCCCCATGCCACCCCCACCGGGGGCCGATCAGGGGTACACGGGAGAAATCCTGGTGACGTCCGGGCTGGCGGTCCAGGCCATTGCCGTGGGCATCCTGAGCGCACTCGCAGGGGCGGTGCTCCCGGCCATCCGAGCGTCCCGAATGGTGATCGTCGATGCAATTCGGCAAGGAAAGTAGTTTCCGCCAACTGGTTCGGCTGGCTTGGCGCAACGTCCGGCGCCATCGGTCGCGTTCTGCCATGACGATCCTTGCAATCGTGGTCGGGGTTTCGAGCCTGATGCTGGCCGGCGGCTTCGTGGAGGATCTGTTCCACCAGCTGGGTGAGTCCCTGATTCGTTCGCAGTCCGGGCACATCCAGCTGGGCAAGGTCGGATCGTTCACGTACGGATCCCGTTCTCCGGAGAAGTACCTGCTTCCCGACACGGACGAACTGAGAAAGGCACTGGCGCATCGCAAGGAAGTCGACGACGTGATGGCGCGCGTGCGCTTCTCGGGGCTTCTGGGAAATGGCAGAGCGGAACTGGCAATCGTGGCGGAAGGCATCGAGCCTGAGTCCGAGGCCAAGCTCGGCACGCACTTGCGGATCGAAAGCGGTCGTGCGCTCACGAGCTCGGATCACGACGGGATTCTCCTCGGCCACGGAGTGGCGCGCTCGATGAAGCTGGTGCCCGGGGACCGTGTCAGCCTGCTGGTGAGTACCGCGGGGGGTGCATTGAACACCCTGGACTTTCAGGTGATCGGCACGTTCAAGACCTTCTCGAACGAGTTCGACGCGCGCGCAGTGCGCCTCGGCTTGCCTGCTGCGCAGGAACTGCTCGGTACCGCCGGAGTGAACGCGCTGGTCGTCCTTCTCCACCGGACGGCGGACACCCAACGCGTCGCACGCATGTTCGAGAGTGCGGCTGCGGGGCGCGGACTGGAAGTGAAGACCTGGATGGAGCTCAACGACTTCTACGAGAAGACCGTGGCGCTGTACCGCCGGCAGCTCGGCGTGCTGGAGCTGATCATTCTGGTAATGGTCGGCTTGGGAGTTGTCAATCTTGTAAACATGACGGTTCTGGAGCGTGTGGGCGAGTTCGGCACCATGCGGGCACTGGGCAATGGCAATGTCGACGTCTTCATGCTCGTCATCATCGAGAACGCCATGCTTGCCGTTTTCGGGGCACTGGTCGGCGTGCTCGCAGGGGTCGTGCTTGCCTGGCTGGTCTCGGCCATCGGCATTCCGATGCCTCCCCCGCCCAATTCCGACATCGGCTATACCGCCCACATCCTGCTCACGCCGGCTGTGCTGTTCAAGGCGTTCGCGGTCGGTTTCCTCGCCACCGTCCTGGCAGCGCTGCCGCCCGCGGCGCGCGTGGCGCGCATGCCCATCGCGGAGCAGCTGCGCCGGGCGATCTGAGGTGCCTCAGGCGCGCACGTCGCGCGAGCCTGCCTGTTCGGCATAGGCCCGCCGCATGGACTCCACGATGTGGTCGTAGAAGGGCAGGATGGTCGGGCGCAGGCCCGAGTGCATCGAGCCGACGTGGATCATCGATGGCACCCGCACGCCGCGGTGATCCACGGGCGCGCCGATCTGATGGATACCGATGCCCAAATTACCGAGATGGCTGGACAGCCGCGGTTCGGTGAGCACGAACAGGCGCTCGACTTCGTTGAGCATGGCGGCGGCAATCACGCCGAGGTAGAGCCCCACGAGCAGGTGAGGAAAGCGCTGGCGCGGCGCGCCTGCCGTGTCCGAGTCGGTCCCCGGTCCTTCCTGCGCGAGTTCGCCCTTCCGGCGCCTGAATCCCCGTACCACGGCGAGACGGGAGACTTCGGCGATCCGGATGCGCTGGATCGGGTCGAGGGGAACGATGCCGGGATTGAGATGCGTGCACACCCGTTCGAAGGGCAATTGCTCCAGGGGGCGGTCCCTGGGCACGCGGACCAGGCGCACACAGGCGATGAACGTCCCGGACGGGCGATGCCGCATCAGGACATGGAGCGCATTCTCGTCGTACTGGTCCGTTTCCAGGCCGTCTGCCCGGGGAGGTTCGAATCCCAGGTCCTCGCAGTAGACACTGTGGCGGATGCGATACGCGTTCTCCTTGAGGCTCGGGATCGTCGCCGGGACGACGTCGAACCATTCGCGAAACGCCTCGAGCAGACCTGTGGCAACCGGGGACAAGCGATCTCCTGAATCCTGGTGCCATGCCCGGCGCGCTGGATGCGGATCGGGACGGCACTCAGTGATGGTAATCGGTTATTCCAAAGATTTCTTCATGCTGACGCTAAATAGAGACACTTGTCTTGCGTCATGACCGCCGTCATGCTTCACGCTGTCGTCGTGCATGAGGGCGGATGGCGATCGCATGAGAAGGCCGTCGGCGTCCCTTCGATCGTGCCGGGCCAATCTCCAGTGAGGTATTCCGCTGTCGTGGTGGAACCTCGGGCCGCTCGGGCGAATTTTCGATGACTACGGCAAGTTCGCCACGCAGCTGTCTCCCTCCGCAGACGACATGACGTGGCCGCAAGTCGATGAATAACAAATAACACATTGATTTCCCGTGATTTTACTTTCTGGCACCGAGATTGCTAAATCGGGTCCGCGCCAACGTATGGCCGAAATGCTGTAAGCATCCACAGTATTCCCAGCATAAATTGCACGATCCAGCGGGAGGTCTGATGTATCTCGAGAGAAGCGGTGTGGAAGATTCGACTGCGTGGAGCACCGGGGTTCCCGATGCTTTCGGACAGGACAGGCTGGGCCTGTGCAGTAGTCGATCTCCTCGAGGCAGCATCCAGCGCTCCTCCGATTTGCAGGTGGTGATCGCGCGTAGCCCAACGCACCGGGCTCAGGCCTTCGAGCTTGCGGCCCGACGGTATGCCTGGCGCCAGTATGAGTTCCCCGATATGGGCCTGCCGTTCCCGGATGCGCGACGCGTGCAGCACTACACCACCATGCTGACGCTGCAGCACGGCCGCCCGGTGGCGACCATCACGGTCGGCCTGGACAATCCCCACGGCATGCTGGTCGACGAGGTCAATCCGGCGGAAGTCGGTGCCCTGCGCGAGGGCGGGGCGAAGGTGGCCGAACTGGTCCGCCTCGCGATCGAGGATGGAGTCGATTCCAAGAAGGTCTGGCTGGCCATGCTCGAGACGCTGGTTTCGTACTGCATGGTCGAGCACCGCCGCACCGACATCCTGATCGAGGTCAACCCTCGTCATGTTGCGTTCTACAAGCGCGTGTTCGGCTTCGAGCCCCTGGGGCCGGAGCGGACCTGCCTGCGGGTGGGCGCGCCGTGCCGGCTGCTGCGCCTGACGCGCGAGACGCTCTACCGCAAGCTGGCTGCTGCGTCCCGTCAGTCCACGATGATCACTGCCGCGCCGCCGGCCGAGGTCGAGGAAGCGATCGCAGCCTGAGCGTTCCGGCGGTCCCCACGGGCCGCCGACTCAGATCGAAAAGTCCGCGGCGAGCTTCTTCGCCACCGGCACGTTCTTCAGCCGTGCGTAGTCCGGCATGCCATTCCTGAACGGCGGGTAGTCCTCCCCCTGGATGAGGGGCAGCAGGTAGCGCCGGCACGCGTCGGTGATGTGGAAGCCGTCCGCGCTGATGTAGTCGCGCGGCATCTTCTTCTCCACGTTCGCCACGTCCTTCAACTCGGCCACGCCGATGCTCCAGCGGTAGGGCTTGTCCGACTTGCGCACGATCGCGGGCATGACGGCGTTGCGCCCCTCAAGCGCCATTTCCACCGCGGCCTTGCCGACTGCATAGGCTTGATCGACGTCGGTCTTCGAGGCGATGTGGCGGGCGGAACGCTGCAGGTAGTCCGCCACGGCCCAGTGGTACTTGAGCTTGAGGTGCTCCTTGACCAGACCGGCCAGCACCGGCGCGACGCCGCCTAGCTGAGCGTGCCCGAACGCATCGCGCAGGCCGCTCTCGGACACGAACCTGCCCTCTGCATCCTGCAGTCCCTCGGACACGCCGATCACGCAGTAGCCGTGCCGCTTCACCGCGTCGTCTACCTTCGCGAGAAACTTCGGCTGGTCGAAGGCGATCTCGGGGAACAGCAGCACGTGCGGCGCCTCGCCCTCGCTCTCGGAGGCCAGGCCGCAGGCGGCAGTGGTCCAGCCGGCGTGACGTCCCATGACCTCGAGGATGAACACGCGCGTGGAGGTGCGCGCCATCGAGGCGACGTCGTAGCCGGCTTCACGGATGCTCGTGGCGCAGTACTTGGCGACGGATCCGAATCCTGGCGAGCAGTCGGTCACCGGCAGGTCGTTGTCCATCGTCTTCGGCACGTGGACGCAGACGATCGGATAGCCCATCTGCGCCGAGAGCTGCGAGACCTTCAGACAGGTGTCGGCGGAGTCACCGCCGCCGTTGTAGAAGAAATAGCCGATGTCGTGTGCCCGGAAGACCTCGATGAGCCGCTCGTACTGCGCGCGGCTCTCCTCGAACTTCCTGAGCTTGTAGCGAGCGGATCCGAATGCGCCACCGGGGGTGTGGCGCAGGGCGGCGATCGCGCGTGCGGATTCCTTGCCCGTGTCGATGAGCGCTTCGGTCAGGGCGCCGATGATGCCGTCGCGTCCTGCGTAGAGCTTGCCGATGCGATCGCGATGCAGGCGTGCTGTCTCGATGACGCCGCACGCACTGGCATTGATGACGGCTGTGACGCCGCCGGACTGCGCATAGAAGGCGTTCTTCCTGGCCATCGTGTCCCCGCGGGCGAGGCGGGCGTCCCGGATGGCAGGACGCGCCGCCGACATCAGGATAATGCAGCGAAAATCTTCTCGCGTATATCCTCGACGCTGCCGGTGCCCGCGACCTTGCGGTACTTCGGCGCGCGCGCATCGCCCTTCGATGCCCAGGACGAGTAGTAGTCGACCAGCTGCTTGGTCTGGCTGTGGTAGACGTGGAGCCGCTTGAGGATGGTCTCTTCCTTGTCGTCCTCGCGCTGGACCAGATCCTCGCCAGTGACATCGTCCTTGCCCGGCACTTTCGGCGGCTGGAACTCGACGTGGTAGGTGCGGCCCGAGGCGAGATGCGTGCGACGTCCGGACAGGCGTTTCACGATTTCGGCATCGTCCACGTCGATCTCCACGACGTAGTCGAGATCGACGCCGGCCTGCTTCATGGCCTCGGCCTGAGGAATGGTTCGCGGGAATCCGTCGAACAGGAAGCCGTTCGCGCAGTCGGGCTGCTGGATGCGGTCCTTGACCAGGCCGATGATCACCTCGTCGGGCACCAGTGCGCCGGCATCCATGAACTTTTTCGCCTTCAGTCCCAGCGGCGTACCGGCACGAACGGCCGCGCGCAGCATGTCGCCGGTCGAGATCTGTGGAATGCCGAACTTCTGCGTGATGGCGACCGCCTGGGTCCCCTTGCCGGCGCCCGGTGCGCCCAGCAGGATGAGTCTCATGCTCGTTGTCCTCGAATCGTTGTCATCGCGCACCGACCTGCCAGTCAAGACGATACGGCCGGGTCGATTATACGGCGCGGCTAGGTGCGGCCCCGGGCGGCGGACTCGTCGGCGAAGAGCCGCCGCACCGCCTCGAGATCCTCGGGCGTGTCGACTCCGGCCTCGGGGGCCGTGCCGGTGACCGACACCGCGATCCGATGCCCGTTCCAGAGCGCGCGCAACTGCTCGAGTGCTTCGAAGGACTCGATGGCGGGCGCGCGCATCGACGGATAGCGCAGCAGGAACCCGCAGCGATAGGCGTAGATGCCGATGTGCCGGAAGACGGGCAGTTGGCCAGGCAACTGTTCAGGCCCCTGGGATCGATTGCCGGCGAAGGCGTCGCGCGCCCAGGGGATCGGCGCACGGCTGAAGTAGAGCGCATTGCCGTCGCGGTCGAGCACGACCTTGACGCAATTGGGATCGAACATCTCGCGCGCGCCGTGGATCGGGTGGCACGCCGTGGACATATCCGCCTCCGGGCGCGCGGCGAGCGTGGCGGCGACCTCGCGAATCAGCGCGGGGGCGATGCGCGGTTCGTCGCCCTGCACGTTCACCACGATGCGTTCCTGCGGCCATCCGCGTCTGCGCGCAACCTCGGCCAGCCGATCGGTGCCGGACGGGTGGTCCGCTGCCGTCATCACCGCATCGCAGCCATGTGCGAGCGCCGCATCGAGGATGCGCGCGTCATCGGTGGCGATGCACACCTCGTCGGCGCCGCTCGAGCGGGCACGCTCTGCGACGTGCACCACCATCGGCTTGCCGGCGATGTCGAGGAGCGGCTTGCCTGGCAGGCGCGTGGACGCGTGGCGCGCCGGGATGACGACGACGAAGCCGCTCACGCCGCGCTCAGCGCTTCGCGCGCCAGGCCTCGATCTCCTCCGGCGTGAGGCGCCTAGCCTCGTCCTCGAGCATGACCGGGATGTCGTCCTTGATGGGATAGGCCAGACCGGCCTGTACCGAGATCAGTTCCTGGTTGGCCTTGTCGTGGATCAGGGCACCCTTGGTGACGGGGCACACGAGTATGTCAAGGAGCTTGGCGTCCATGGCGGGCCTCGATGGTGTCCAGGATGCGTTGGCCGAGTGCGTCATCGACCTGCGCGTCCACCGGAAGATACCAGTGGTTTTCGCGCGCGAACGACCGGCATTTTACTGCATCCTTCTGCGTCATCACGACCGGCTCGTCACCGAACGCGTCGAAATCGCCCGCGACGAACGGATGGTGGTCGGGGAACGGCTGCGGACGAATGCGCAGGCCCAGTCCACGCAGATGGGCGAAGAAGCGCTCGGGGTTGCCGATCCCCGCGACGGCGAACACCGTGCGTTGCGCCAAGGCATCGGGCGTCGTGTCGAGTGCCGGGTCGCGCAGATTGATCAGGCGGCTGCCGACCAGCCGCATTGGAAAATGCGCCGGCGCCGGTGTCTTGCGCTGCTCACCGCCGTTGACCACCACCGCGTCAACCCGCCGCAGCCGCGAACACGGTTCGCGCAACGGACCGGCCGGCAGAAGCATGCCGTTGCCGAAGCCACGCTCGCCGTCGACCACCGCGACCTCTACGTCGCGCGCCAGCGCGTAGTGCTGCAGGCCATCGTCG
>CAYLTE010000054.1:0-21455 GCA_964386195.1 uncultured Burkholderiales bacterium
CGGTATCTTGGGGCCGACCGGCGGGGGCATGTCCACGTTGGTCCGCATGATCGCGGGCAATGAGCCGCCCGACCGCGGCGAGATCGCGGTCGGACCGACGGTGAAGCTGGCCTTCGTGGACCAGTCTCGCGACTCCCTCGAAGGCAACAAATCGGTCTGGGAGTTCGTCTCCGGCGGCGCCGACGTGCTCAACGTCGGCAAGTTCGAGATGCCTTCGCGCGCCTACATCGGGCGCTTCAACTTCAAGGGCGCCGACCAGCAGAAACCGGTGGGCAACCTGTCGGGAGGAGAGCGCGGCCGCCTGCACTTGGCCAAGACCCTCATCGCCGGGGCCAACGTGCTGCTGCTGGACGAGCCGTCCAACGACCTCGACGTCGAGACGCTGCGCGCGCTGGAGGAGGCGCTTCTGGAGTTTGCCGGCTGCGTGCTGGTGATCTCGCACGACCGCTGGTTCCTCGACCGCATTGCCACGCACATCCTCGCCTTCGAGGGCGACTCCCAGGTGGTGTTCTTCAACGGCAACTACCAGGAGTACGAGGCCGACAAGAAGAAGCGGCTGGGCGAAGAGGCCGCCCGGCCCCGGCGCATCCGCTACAAGCCCCTGGCCGCCTGAGTTCCGGGCGCTGGCGCGCCCGGCCGCCTCGGCCGCATTCACCGGCCGCCCCCGCGATGGCGGCGGCCCCCTCAGCACTGGTTCCCTATCCAGTGCCCGCGTCGGCCCGCCCACTCTTCACGTCACCCGAAAGTCCTGCCACCGCCCTGCCGCTATAGATTCCCAGCGGCGCGGCGGCTGCGACCGCGCGCCCCGCAGGCGTGCAGCCGCGGCGAACGTTGCACCGGGACAGCGCGTGTTGCGTTCTCGCCACTGAATTTTGTACAAGGGCTAGCAGTATTTGCATGAATTCTGCAGACTATGCGTGCCGTGCCGGCCAGAGAATGGTACTGCACATAAAAACAGTCAGCGAAAACAGCGAGGTCGATTTGGATTCGTTTTCGGGGGTTGTTCGCCGGGTGCCTGCATGGGCGCTGGAAGGTGACGTAAGGGGGCAGTCGCGCGGCACGAACCTGCCGTCGCGTGTCAGGCGCGCAGTGATCACGGCACTGCTCTGCGCCTCCCTGGCGCCGGTCGCGAATGCGGCGGAGCACAGCGAGGCGGTCGAGCGCATCGCCGATCTGCTCGAGCAGATCCGCGCGCGTTACGTCGAACACATCGACGACGACAAGCTCGTCGAGAATGCCGTGAACGGCGTGCTCAAGGGACTGGATCCGTACTCCAAGTACATGGATCCGGAGAGCTTCGACAAGCTGCAGAGCCATAACCGCGGCGAATACGGCGGAGTGGGCATCGAAGTGCGTACCGAGAGCGGCGGTGCCCGCATCCTCACCGCCTTCGAAGATGCCCCGGCACAGCGTGCGGGACTCAAGGGCGGCGACCTGATCGTGAAGATCGACGAGACATCGCTCGAAGGGCTGGAACTCGAACAGATCACGCAGCTCATGCGGGGCCGGCCGGATACCGAGGTCCGGATCACGTTCGTGCCCGAAGGCGCGACCGACCGCGTCGAGGTCGCCGTGCATCGCGCGGTAATCAAGTGGCAGAGCGTACGTGCGCGCATGATCGAGGACGATTTCGCCTACGTGCGCATCACCAACTTCCAGGAGCACACCGGCGAGATGCTCGCCTCCGCGCTCGAGCATCTGTGGGCATCGCAGAACGGCGCGGTCGCCGGGATCGTGCTGGATCTGCGTGACAATCCGGGCGGCCTGATCACGGCGGCCGTGGGGGTGTCCAGCGCTTTCCTGCCCGCGGATTCACCCATTGCCTACGCCGAGGGCCAGGGCAGTGCGTCCAAGATGCGGCTCTACGCCCGCAGGCAGGACTACCTGCGTCCCAGCGAGGACGACTACCTGGCCAATCTGCCAGTTGGCGTGAAGGAAGTGCCGATGGCGGTGCTGGTCAACAAGAACTCGGCCTCGTCGTCGGAGATCGTCGCGGGCGCCCTGCAGGATCACAAGCGCGCCGTCGTGGTGGGCACGTTGACCTATGGCAAGGGTTCGATCCAGCGCATGTTCAGGCAGAGCGATGGCTCCGGCCTGAAGATCACCACCTCTCACTACTACCTGCCCGGTGGGCGGAAGGTTCACGGCAAGGGTGTCCAGCCCGACTTCGTGGTCGAGAAGGATCCGGCGCCCATGGTGGCTGCGGCACCGCTCGACGGGGAGAAAGTCGTGCAATCGGTGGCAGTCACCGGCGACGTGGCGGTGGCTGCGCCGAAGCGTCCGGCCGCCGGCGTCTGCACCGACCTGGTGCGTACGAACGGGACGGACGCTTCCAAGCCGGCATCCGAACTGGACTGCCAGCTTCAGGAGGCGCTGCGCGTCCTGCGCTCGCACGGCGAGGTCGGTAACAGCTAAGACGGGCGCCCCCCAGGAGCGCGCCGCCTGGTACGCGGCGCGCCCGCCTCTCACGCGGCCGCCGCGCCGCATCGATGCCCCGTATCATCCCCCCCTCCGCCACCGTGCGGACTCGATCGGGAGGGTGAGAGCATGCAGTTGGATGGAGCGGTGTGCATCGTGACCGGGGGCGGGACCGGAACCGGGGCGGCCTGCGCGACCTTGCTGGCCAGCAAGGGCTGCCGCGTGCTGGTCAACTACAGTCGCAGCGAAGCCGACGCCCAGGCAACCGTGCAGGCATGCCAGGCGGCCGGTGCCGATGCCCTGGCCGTGCGCGGGAACGTCGCCGAGGATGCCGACTGCCGCGCCCTCGCGGAAGCGGCCATTGCCCGTTGGGGGCGGATCGACGCTCTGGTGAACAACGCCGGCATCACGCGCTTCGCGCACGCAGCGAAGCTCGACGCCCTGTCGGGACGCGACTTTCACGACCTCTACGACGTCAACGTGGTGGGCGCCTACCAGATGATCCGGGCGTGCGTGCCCGCCATGAAGCAGCAGGGACAGGGCGCGGTGGTGAACGTCTCCTCCATTGCCGGCACGCAGGGGGTGGGATCCTCGACCGCCTACGTGGCATCGAAGGGTGCGCTCAATGCGATGACGCTGGCGCTCGCCCGTGCACTGGCACCCACCATCCGGGTGAATGCGGTGTGTCCCGGTTTCATCGAGACGCGCTGGCACACCCAGCGCTTCGACGCGGAGGGCTACGCACGATTCAAGGCCGCTTACGAGGCCAGCGTGCCGCTCGCGACGGCGGCGTCCGCGGGCGATGTCGCCGACGTGATCGGATGGTTGATCGAGGGCGCGCGCGTGGTGACGGGAGAACTGATCGAGGTGGACGGCGGACTCCACCTGGGCAAGCTGTAGCGCGCGGCCGACTGCCGCCTCGTTTGCCTGCTCGGCAGTGCCTACTTCGACAGCGAGGTGACCGATGTCACGTCGCGCGGCCACGCCCGGTCCAGCCGGGTGAGCAGCCGCTTCAATTCCGGGTCGTTTTCGGCTTCCTCCCGCAGCGATGTACAGACCGTGGAGGCGACCTCGAGGAAACGCAGGAGCGTCTCACGCTCCCCCTCGGGATTCGCCGGCGGCGTCGCGAACAACTGCCATTCCGGACCGACGCGCAGCCAGCCCTGCCGTGCCAGCCGCTGCACCTTGCGCCGCACCGTCTCGCGGGGTATTCCAGTCGCCCGACTGATGCCGCGTATGTTGGCGGGCGACATTGGCGGGTCGGCGCCGTCGCCTCGATCTGCGCTCGCGCTGCGTCCAAACTTCATCAGCCGGTTGTGGTGCGCGATTTCACCCAGGATGAGCGCCGAGTCGATGTCGCCGTCGAATGTGGACCGAACCTGGTTCATGTTCCAGAGGAAGAACTCCTGGAGCAGCCATTCGACCTGCTTCAGGCTCGCTTCCGGGTTCGAATTGGTCGTTGTCATGATGGACGTCCCGGCCTTCCTTCGTCATGCAGGCGACCTGCAAGTTATACCTTCGGTATTTCTACTGATGATCAGATGCGGTGTAAAGCGCTTATGTCCCAGATTGGGTGTCGCAATGCGATTCGACGCGTGACGATGTGCAGAATCCGCGGCAGGATGTGCGAACATGATCCAGTCGGAGAACGAGAATGAGGCGTGATATCGAAATACGACCGGCAACCGGGCAGGACGCCGGCATCGTTCTGACTTTCATTCGCCATCTCGCCGAGTACGAGCAGCTGGCCCATCTGGTGAGCGCAACCGAGGAGGGGTTGCGCGAGGCGCTGTTCGGCGAGCGGCCAGCTGCCGAGGTGCTGCTTGCCTACGTGGACGGCGCACCGGCCGGATTCGCCGTGTACTTCCACAACTTCTCGACCTTTCTCGGACGTCGCGGGATGTGGCTCGAGGACATCTTCGTGGAGCCACCGATGCGTGGGAAGGGCGTGGGGAAGTCCCTGCTTCTGGCCGTCGCCCGCATTGCGCACGAACGCGGTTGCGGGCGCTTCGAGTGGGCGGCGCTGGACTGGAACACGCCGGCCTGGGATTTCTATCGTGCGCTCGGCGCGGCGCCGCTGGAGGACTGGACCATGTTCCGCGTCAGCGGTGCGGCGCTCGAGAAGCTGGCGAGGATGTAGCGCAGTGCCGCGACCCCCGCGGCACCGCCGTCGATCGATGCCAGCGCCGTTCAGCGCCGGCGCGCCACGAAGCGTCCTCCGCCGAGCTTGCCGTCGGCATACAGCCCCACGAAGAAGGCGTAGGTATCGTCCCAGCGTCGAAAGTGCGCGGCGCCGAACTTCTGTACCGTCTCCGACTCGAGACTGCGATACATCGCCAGGCGGGCCACCAGGATGCGTGCCCACTCCTCGCTCAGATCGTCGCAGCGCTCCACGGTGCAGCCGTTCGCCTCGAGCAGCGCCCCATAGCCGTCCAGCGTTTCCAGCGTCGGGAAGGTCATCTCGCGCTGCAGGCGTTCCATCTCCTGACCGGCGAGTGGATCGCGCCGCAGGATGTCGGTGAAGGCGACGACGCCGCCCGGCTTTAGCACCCGGGCGCACTCGGCGATCAACTGCGGCTTGTCGGGGACGTGGCACCAGGCCTCCTGGCCGACCACGACATCGAAACTGCCATCGGCGAATGGCATGTCGAGCGCATTGCCGTGACGGAAGTCCACCAGTCGATCCAGGCCCACCAGCTTCGTCAGCCGCTGCGCACCGAGAAACCTGGTGTGGGTGTAGTCCAGTCCCGTGACGCGGCACCCGTAGTAGTGCGCGAAGTAGCGCGCCGGCCCGCCCATCCCGCTGCACACGTCGAGAACGCGGTGCGCGGGATTCATCCCGGCCGCCTGGGCGAGGATGTCGTTCACCGCCGTGCCGCCGAAGTGATCCTGGTCGAACTCCTGGAGCGTATCCTCGGTCAGGCCCTCCAGTGCGATGCCGCGCGCCTGCAGCGTGTGCAGGATTTGCTCCTCGTTGATCGGGTGCGCGTCGTAGAACGCGGCCACCTGGTCGACCGCCGCCGTATTGTCCGTGGACCGGCTCATGCGTGAAACTCCCGCAGCAGATGGCCGGGACGTCCGGCGTCCTCGACCGGACCGCGCTCGTCCACCACGCGAGCGCCGTTCACCCACACACCGTGCAGACCGAGCGCCGGCGTGTCGACGCGGCTGGCACCAGCGGGCAGGTCCCACACCCGGCGCTTCTCGCCGCGCCCCACCGTCTCGGCGTCGAACAAGATCATGTCTGCCCACGCGCCCGGCGCGAGCCGCCCCCGGTCGGGAATGCGATAGAGGTCGGCAGGGCGACTGGTGATCGCCTGCACGGCCTGTTCGAGGGTGAAGTCGCCGCGCTCCCGCACCCAGTGCGAGAGCAGATGGAGTCCGAAACCGGCATCGCACAGGAAGGACAGGTGTGCGCCCGCGTCCGAAAGGGTGATCTGGCCGTTCGGTTGCCGGATCAAGTCGCGCACCGCATCCTCGTCGGTGTTGAACAGCTTGCAGTCGACCATCGCGTCGAGCTCGTCGTCCAGGCCGAAATCCAGAAACCAGTCGAACGGATCCTTGCCGGCATCGCGCGCCAGTCCGGCGACGTTGCGGCCCACCAGATCGCGATGGCGCTCCTGTTCCACCGCCATGATGGTCATGTGCTCGAGGCTGTGATAGCTGAAGCGGTTCGGTACGCTGGTCGTGCGCGCCTCGGCCTTGACTGCGGCGCGGAACGCCGGATCCGCCAGCACCGCCCGGTAGGCGTCCGAGCCCTCGGCGACGATGGCCGGACGCCACGCGAGCAGCGCCTCCAGCGGGTAGGGATGGCGAAGCGTGAACTCCATGCCCAGCGGGAAGCAGGTGACGTGGCCCCAGAGTTCGCGACCGCGCGCGCGTGCCGCGTCGATCTGCGCGAACTCGTCGAACACGCGGCGCGGATCGTTGGGGTCGACGAACATCGCGGCGATCATGGCCGGGCGTCCATTGCGTGCGGCGATGTTCTCGAGCCAGTCGATGCCGGTCTTCATCCCCTTGGTGATCTGGAATACGCCCTTGCCCACTT
Organism: uncultured Burkholderiales bacterium; assembly: GCA_964386195.1. Classification (GTDB taxonomy): domain Bacteria; phylum Pseudomonadota; class Gammaproteobacteria; order Burkholderiales; family SHXO01; genus SHXO01. Next base: position 6,467 of record CAYLTE010000054.1, read on the forward strand.
CGCCCAGCGCCCCGGTCAGCTCCAGCATCTCGTGGTCGTCGGCGAGGCGCGATGGCATGGGAATGCCGTTCTCGCCGTTGTGCTGTTCGAGCGTCGAAGTGGAGAAGCCGACCGCGCCTTCGCGCAGTGCCTGCGCCACGATCTGCTTCATCCGCGCCACTTCCTCGCGCGTGGCCGCGCGCGAGGATGCCTCCTCGCCCAGCACGTACGTGCGCACGGAGGAGTGCCCCACCAGCGAGGCAACGTTGGGCACGAGGCCTTTGCGCTGCAGCATGTCGAGATACTGCGCGTAGCTTTCGAACTCCCATTGCACGCCGGCCTCGAGGGCCTCGAGCGACATGCCCTCGACATGGGTGAGATTGCGCAGCGTGCGCGAGCGATCCTGTGCGCGACAGGGCGCGATGGTGAAGCCACAGTTGCCGATGACGACGCTGGTCACGCCCAGGCGGACCGATGGCGTGGCGAACGCATCCCAGATCAGCTGCGCGTCGTAGTGCGTGTGCAGGTCGATGATGCCCGGTGCGAGGACGCGCCCTTCGGCGCGAACGCGCTCGCGCGCCGGTCCGGTATCCGGACCGATCGCGACGATACGCCCGTCCTTGACCGCCACGTTGCCCACGTGCGCAGGGGCGCCCGTGCCGTCCACCACGCGCGCGCCTTCTATCAGCAGATCGTGCATCTTCTCCAGTTCCTCCTCGTTCCGACGGTGGGCTCCGGCACTCAGTGCGCCAGTCCGTTCGTCTTCGTGGCTAGTTGTGCGATGGCCTCGTTGACCGAGTCCATCGTCGGGTGCAGAGCGTGCGCGCGCTGCAGGGCGAACAGCGCAAGGTCGCCGCGGTCCTGGCGCAGGCAGATCTGCGCGAACCCGCAGATGGCGCCGAAGTGACGCGGCTCGAGCAGCAGCGTGCGACGGATGTCATGCACGCTGTCGCTGTCCCGCCCTTGCAGGAAGCGCAGGGTGGCGCGCTTGTTCCAGGCTTCCGCGTAGTCCGGGAACTCCTCGACGATGCGGTCGAGCAGCCGGCCGGCCTGTTCGAAATCCCGCCCGGCGATGGCCTGCCCGGCGCGCTCGAGGGCCTCCGTCGCGACCGGCTGCGGGTGGCGCAGCCACTGCGCCCAGATCTCGTCCTCCACGCTGGCGGCATGCTCGGCCGACTCGGCTCGGGCTAGCTGTTCGAACAGGGTATCCAGGCTGCGGGGGAGGGCGGCGCACGGTGTGCCGTGCGTGGTGTCGAGCACCAGCTTGAGCGTTTCTTCGAGCATGGCGCAGTGTAGCGCGGCACCCGTCGGCGCGCCGCGACGTTTCCCACTCCAGCAGGCGAAGTGCGAGGACGCTTCAGCGCGATGCGAGGGCGGTCGCGTGAACGGGCGCATCGACGCCGACCAGGGTCGCGAGCGAGGCGCGGAAGGCTTCGGTTGCGCCGCTGGTGAAGAAGGTGTGGGACCCGGTGCGTCCGCGGTGCGCAGCCAGTCCGCGGTTGTCGAGTACCTCGCCCAGGTGGCGGGCGATGGCAGGCGCGGGATCGATCACGCTCACGCCCGCTCCGACGATGCGACGGATCGGTTCGATCACGAACGGGTAGTGGGTGCAGGCGAGCACCACGGTGTCGGCTCCGGCCGCAAGGATGGGCTGCAGGAATCCCCGCAGCATGTCCTCGGTCTCGCGGCCGTCCAGCTTGCCGCGCTCGACCCGCTCCGCCAAGCCCTCGCACACCTGCCGGACCAGCTGGATTCCGCTCGCGTGACGTCCCGCGGTGGCCTGGAACAGCCGCCCCTGGAAGGTGGCCGGCGTCGCGAGCACCCCCACCACTGCACTGCGCGTCATGGCCGCCGCCGGCTTGACCGCCGGTTCCATGCCGATCACCGGCACCTGCGTGAACGTCTCGCGCAGTGACTTCAGCGCGGCAGCGGAAGCGGTGTTGCACGCCACCACGATGGCCTTGCAGCCCTGGTCCACGAGGAAGCCGGCGATGTCGTGACAGAAGCCGCGGATCTCGTCCTCCGAGCGCGGCCCGTAGGGGACGTGCGCCTGATCCGCGAAATAGATGGTGTCCTCGTGCGGCAGCTGGCGCACGATCTCGCGCCAGACGCTCAGCCCCCCCACGCCGGAATCGAACACGCCGATGGCGCCGTCCGGGCCGGGCGGGATGGAGGGTGACGCGGTCACGCCGGCAGATACGCCTCGATGCGCGGGCGCAGGTCGGCCGGGATCGACACCGCGCGGCGTTGGGCCAGATGCATGAACACCACCGTCTGCAGGATGCGCAGGCACTCGATCTCGCCGACCTTGCCGAGCAGTTCGTACTGCAGCGAGGAGGTGCCGACCTTCACCATCCGCATCTCGAAGCGCAGCGTATCGCCCATCTCGACGGTGCGGAGGAAGTCGCACTGCAGGTTCACCGTGGGCGTGCCGATCCCGCGCTCGCGGATGAGGTCGAAGTGCGAGTAGCCCAGTGCCTGCGTGAACCAGTCCTCCTTGGTGGCATGGGCCAGGTCGAGGAAGGCCGGGTAGTAGACGATGCCGGCCGGATCGCAGTGCGAGAAGCGCACGAGCTGGTCGTGCAGGAACACCTTGCCGCGCAGCGGCGGCGCGGCGTCGCTCACGGCACGATGGCGAAGGCATTGACCGGCGCACCGGTCATGCCGCCCAAACGCGGCGGATTGAGCACGAGGACGAAGCTGTGATCCTTGCGCTCGGCCAGCATGTCCGCCAGCGCCTCGAGGTTCATGTTCTCGACGATGTAGATGCCGTGATCGGCGATCAGGATGCGATGTGCGGGAAACACGGTCCCCTTCTCAGGGTAGACCTCGTAGGTGAGCTGATCGGCACCGGTCAGGAACACCTTCTTCGCTGCCAGCCACTTCGCCGCACCTTCCCCCGGGCCGGGGCGCAGGCCCATGTACTTCGCCTTGTCCCCAAAGAACTTCCCGAAGCCGGTGCGGATCAGCACCGAATCGCCGGGGCGAACCTCGACACCCTGCGCTCTGGCCGTCGCCTCCAGATCCTCTGCGGTGATCTCCTCGCCCGGCGCGAGCGCGTCCACCTTCTTGTGGCGTGCCACGTCGAGCAGCACGCCGCGATTGACGAAGCGCTCGGCTGGATACTGCTCGATGCCCAGGGCGGTCAGTCCGGCTGGCGATTCACTCTGTTCCGCGGAACGGCCGCCGAAGAGCTTGCCGTCGTGGGCGATGTGGCCGAGGGCGTCGATCGTCGGCGCCCCGTGCTGGCCGCTGAAGAACATCATGTCGGCCGCGAAGGACAGCCCGGGAATCCAGCCCGCGGTCTGCTTGTGGGTGTTCACCAGCGAGGCAGCGAAGGGCGGGTTGAACGGCAGAAGCGGCGAGCGCGCATCCCAGACGAAGTTCAGTTCCACGACCTTTGCCGAGCGCAGCGCCTGGAGCAGACCCTCCTCGGCGCGCACAGGCGCGGCGGCGGCCACGGCGATGGCCATTCCGATGCAGGCGCGACGCAGCGCCCGCGACACGCGTCCAGTGTTCATTCGACGGCTCCCTCGTCTTGTGCTTGTGGTGATCGAGCGCAGCACCGCGCCCTGTCGTGATCAAGTCCCGATCGCGCGCGGCACCGTGCGGTGCGCCGGTCAATATAGCACCCGGCCGCGCGTGCGAGCGTCACAGGCAGCCGCGTGCGTAGTCCGCCTGGTCCTGTGCCGCCGAGAGCAACAGACTGATGTCATTGCCGGCCAGGATGAAGCGCATGCCGCGGTCGATGCAGCGCTTCATCGGCGCGCGCGCGTATACGCCGCCCAGCCCCGGCCACTTGCCGTGCTTGCGGCAGGCGGCCAGCACGCTGTCCATCGCTGCCCCGACGCGTTCGTGCTCGATCTGGCCCGGGATGCCCATCTCCAGGCACAGGTCGTTGGTTCCCATCAGCAGGACGTCGATGCCGGGCACCGCCGCGATCGCCTCGGCATTCTCCACGGCGCGCGGGGTCTCGATCATCGCCACCACGAGCGTCGCCCGGTTGAGCTGCTCGATCACTTCGATGGCGGACGCGGGGGCAAAGCCGAACTGCGGGTAGGCGCCGCCGATGGAGCGCCGGCCGAGCGGCGCGAACCGGAACGCGTCCACGATGGCGCGCGCCTCGTCGGCGCTGTCGACGTGGGGGACTACGATGCCGAGAGCACCTGCGTCCAGGCAGCGCGTGCCCATCGCGAGTTCACCGTTGGGCACGCGCACCAGCGGCGCGATCCCGGCGTCCAGGGCGGACACGCAGATGCCGTAGGCGGTCTCCACCGACATGGCGCCGTGCTCGAGATCGATGAAGAGGAAGTCGTAACCGGCGGTCTTCATCACCCGCGCCACCTCGACGCCGCGCACGGCGCGCACCCCCATGCCGAGCGCCAGCGCGCCCTGGCTCAGGCGCTCGCGCGCCACGTTGACGATGTTGCCCATGCAGCTCTCCTCCCGAGTTGTCGCTCGATTGTAGGCGATGGCGCGGCGTCGCATGCAGGCGACGGACGGTCGCCAGGTGATCGGCTGTGCGACGTTGCGCAACGACGACGTCGCAGCCGCAGTGGGCATGCCATTCGGGCGAGCGCCCGCACGGCAGTGCAGTCATGCGATGCAAGCGTCGCAGCCGCCAGACGAGTCGACTGGCTCGGCAGGCCGTTGCGCGGTCGCGCAGCGTGCGCCAATCCTCTTTCAATGAACGACTTGAACGCATGCGTGGCGACGGGCACGTTCCCTGCAGAAGGATTGCCAGCCCGCGTGACCACCAAGAGTCAGCACAATGCGCGGAACTGACACTGACGCCACGAGAAGGAGCTGCGCGCGAGCGCCAGCGAAGCAGGGTGGATGTTCATACAGACCACCCGGACGCCTGCACGAGCGCGCACGAGTCGCAAGTGCGGCAATGCCATGACAACATCAGGAGATCTCTCATGTTCAAGATGTATTCGACACTCAGTGCTTTCGTTCTTGCTTTCGGAATGGTCGGTGCAGCCTCGGCTGCCGAGGAGCAGCAGGGCGGTCAGCAGCCATCGGCTGCCCAGCAGAACGAGCAGAACGCGCAGGGCGGCCAGACCGGCGCCCAGGGCGCGAATGCCCAGCTGGAAGCAGCCATGAGGAAATGCGAGCAGGGCCCGGCGGCGGACAAGCAGAAGTGCATGGACGACGCGAAGAAGAAGCACGGCCAGATGTAGCATCCCGTTAGGGTTTTCCCCGGTCCCGCACCGGGCGCGTGTCGAGTCTAAACGACGGCACGCGAGGCTCCTCTCCCGTTGTCGGGCGGCACTGCGGTGCCGCCCGTTTTTTTTTGCCGGCGTCCCGCTTTTTCGCCGACGCCCGGCGCTCGATCGGGCAGCGGATCGAACTGTGCGACGATGACGGTTCACTCGCACGTCGTTCGGAAAGGCGCCATGACACATCCCGAGTTCGACTGGGCGCGCATCGCGTCCGATCTGGAGCGCGTGCTCCGGCTACGCAGCCATCCCTTCGCCATGAAGCTGTTCGAGCGGGTCGAGGACATGGAGGCGGTGCCGAAGATCCGCCGCCCGAAGAACGTCCACACCACCGACCAGATCGTGGCGCAAGCCGCGCGGCTGGGTTGGACCGTGGGTATCACCGGCGAAGACCTGGTGGGCGCACAGTGCCGCGCCGTCGTGGGCCTGGGCGCGCAGGACGAGGCCTGGCGCTCGGGACAGCACATGAGTGGAGTGTGGTTCGCCACCCAGCCCGATGCGGCCGCGCACCAGGCGGCCATGCACGTGGTGCCTCACGGGCAGTACCGGGCGCTGGCGGTGTCGCCCCTGTCATCCGCACGCCTCGACCCACCCGACATCGTGCTCTTCTACGCCACGCCGGGCGCGATGATCTACTTCATCAACGGCCTGCAGTGGTCCGGCTACCAGCGCTTCGACTGGAGCGTCGTGGGGGAATCCGCGTGTGCCGATTCCTGGGGGCGCGCACTCGTCACGCGAACGCCCAGCCTGTCCATTCCGTGCTTCGCCGAGCGCCGCTACGGTGGGGTGCTCGACGACGAGATGCTCATGGCGTCGCCGCCTGAGTACGTGGCCAAGGCCCTTGGCGGCATGGCGCAGCTCGCGAAGAACGGCTTCCGCTATCCGTTCCCGCAGTACGGCATCCAGCAGGATGTGCGCGCCGGGATGGCGGTGAGCTACCCGGATCGCGCCAAACCATGATCGACGCTGCGGTGCCCGGGCGCTGGTAGACTCGTCGCTCTCACCGCACAGGAGCCAGGGCACCATGAAACATTTCAAGTGGGACGAGATTCCCGCCGAACGCGTGAACGACCACTTCGTTCGCAAGCTGGCCTGGGACGGCAAGATGATGATCGCGCGCACAGACGTCGAGAAGGGCTACGTCGTGCCGCACCACCAGCACGACAACGAGCAGATCACCTGGGTGATGAGCGGCAAGTGGCGCTTCACGCTCGAGGGCAAGACCGTGGACGTGGGCCCGGGCGAGATGATCAGCATTCCTGCCGGGACCGTGCATGGCGCGGAGGCGGTCGAGACGCTCGTCGCCTACGACATCTTCACGCCGGTGCGCGAGGACTGGCTCAACGGCGACGATTCCTACCTGCGCAACAAGTAGGGCGATGCACGACAATTTCAGCGCTGCGCTGCGGCTGACCAAGCCCGCGCTCGCCAGCGAGCGCGGCATCGTGGTCGCGCAGCACCGGCGCGCGGCAGAAGCGGGCGCGGCCGTGCTCGCACGCGGCGGCGACGCCGTGGACGCCGCCATCGCGACGTCCTTCGCCCTGGGCGTGGTCGAGCCGTGGATGAGCGGCGTCGGCGGCGGAGGCGCGATGGTGCTGTGGCGCGCGCGCGAGCAGCGGGCCACGGTGATCGACTTCGGCATGCGTGCCCCCGCCTCGCTCGATCTGCGCGACTATCCGCTGTCGGGACGGGGTGTCGCCTCCGACCTGTTTCCGTGGGCGCACGTGGTGGAGGATCGCAACATCGTCGGTCCGCTGTCGGTCGCCGTTCCCGGAACTGTCGACGGCATGCGCGTCGCTTACGAGCGCTTCGCCACGCTGCCTTGGGCGGAACTGCTCGCGCCCGCCGTGACGCTGGCCGAAGAGGGCCTGCTGGTCGACTGGTTCGCCACCGAGAATATCGCCAGCGCGGCTGCCGACCTGCGGCGCGACCCTGCCAGCGCAGCGGCCTTCCTGGTCGACGGGCTGCCGCCCGCGCCCGCATGGTCGGCGCGCACGCAGGTGCGTCTGCCGCAGGGCAATCTCGCTCGCACGCTGGAGCGCCTGGCAAGCGCGGGCGCCCGGGATTTCTACGACGGCGCGTTGGCGCGCGAAACCGCTGCCCAGATGCAGGCGGCAGGAGGCCGCCTGTCGTTGTCGGACCTGGCTGCGTTCCGCGCACGCGAGGTCGATCCGCTGGTCATCGGGTACCGCGGCGCGCGCGTGTTCGCAACACCGGAACTTACTGCGGGCCCGACGCTGGCGTACGCCCTGCGCGAACTCACGCAGCGCCTGAATCCGGCAGCAGCTCCGGACGGTGCCGCGTACGTCGCCTACGCCGAGGCGCTGCAGGCGGCGTATGCCTTCCGGCTCGAGGCCATGGGGGACGTCGACGGCGGGCGCGCACCGGGATGCACCACGCATTTCTGCGTCGCGGACGCGCAGGGCAACATCGCTGCCGTTACCCAGACGCTGTTGTCGGTGTTCGGTTCGCGCTTCACGCTGCCCGACAGCGGCGTGCTGATGAACAACGGCATCATGTGGTTCGATCCCGAACCGGGGCGCGCCAACTCCCTGGCACCCGGCAAGCGCTGCCTGACCAACTACTGCCCGATCGTCGTCGAGGCCGGCGATGCGCACGTCGCGCTCGGTGCATCGGGCGGACGCCGCATCCTGCCTGCGGTGACGCAGTTGCTCTCGTTCATGGTCGACTTCGACATGTCGCTGCACGATGCCTTCCACACGCCGCGCATCGACGCCAGCGAGGGCACTCTGGTGATCGGCGACGCGCAGCTTGCGCCATCGGTGCACGCGGCGCTGGCACAGCGATTCGAGTACGTGCAGGCGCGGCGGCAGACCTTGCCGTTCAAGTTCGCCTGTCCCAGCGGTGCGCTGCACCGCCGTGGCCGCAACGTCGGGGCATCGGAGCCGGGCGCGCCCTGGGGAGAGGCCGTCGCCGCAGAGTGACGGCGGCGCGGCCCGCTGCGCTTCCACACGAGGTCTCGGCCTACCGCCTTGCTGAACGCGGTAAGTTCTACCAATGCGAGGCGACGGCTCGTTTGACATTCGCGTGGCCGCCCGCTAGCGTAGGAGCGTAACTGCCGCAGTGCATGCGGACTGTGCGCACCTCCCAAAATCCTGCGTGTCGCGTGCGCAGAACTCCCGGCCTTCGCCTGGAGTCGCGATGACGGCATCGTGTCCATGATCGAAATCCTGATTGCGCTGGTGCTCGCCGCCGCGGCCGTCGCCATTGTGTTGCTGGTGCACAGGCGGCGCGCGCCCGCGCGTGCAGCGACCGGTGACCGCGCATCGCAGCCGGCGCAGTCGGTCGACCGCGAGGCGCTGGAACGCGCGCATGCGCTGCTCGACGCGATCTACGCGAGCGCACCGGTCGGGCTCGGATTCTGGGATCGTCGACTGCGCTTCGTGCGCGTGAACGCGCGCCTGGCCGAGATGAACGGCCTGCCACCCGCAGCACACCTGGGCAAGACGCCACTGGAACTCCTGCCCGGGATCCCGGGGCTCGAGGGTCTCATGGCGCAGTGGCGCCGCATCCTGGCGGGCGAGTTGCCCGAACTGGTCATGGACATCGCCGGCGAGACGCCGGCTGCACCCGGTGAGACCCGGCAGTGGCGCGAGCGCTTCTTCCCCGTGCACGTTGCCGGCGAGATCGTGGGCGTGGGCGGCGTGGTGGAGGAGATCACCGAGCGCAAGCTGGCCGAGGACGCGCTGCGGCGCGCGCACGAGCGACTCGCACTGGCTCAGCGCGCCAGCGGCAGCGCGGTGTGGGACTGGGAGGCGGGGCAGGAGGAGGTGTATGTCTCGCGCGAGTACCGCAGCATCTACGGATTGCCTTCGCACGCCCGCGTGACCCTCGGGGTCTGGCACGAGCTCGTGCATCCCGACGATCGCCAGCGGGTGCGTGAGGCGCGGGAGCTGTTGTTCCGTGCCGGCGGCGAGTGGAGCGAGGAGTTCCGCATCCTGCATCCGGTGCACGGGGAGCGATGGGTGTCCAGCCAGGGCGAAGTCATCCGCGATGATCGCGGGGACCCGGTGCGCTTCAGCGGCATCACGGTCGACATCACCGAGCGCAAGCGCGCGGAGGCGCGGCTGCGCGAGAGCGAGGAGCGGTTCCGCTGGATCGTGCAGCGTGCGCCGATCCCGATCTTCGTGCATGCCCTGGACGGTGAAATCCTGGAGATGAGCCGGGCGGTGACCGAATTGACCGGTTGGGAGCGCAGTGACTTCCCGGACTCGCGCGCCTGGTACAGCAAGGGCAGGGGCATTCCCGATGACCAGCTCGATGCGATGCTCGAGGACACGCATCGGCGCTTCGCCGCCAACGAGCCGGTCGAACCGGAAGTAGTGGTGTGGACCAAGGCCGGCGAGCAACGTCGCTGGCTGTTCCATCGCTCGGAGGTCAAGCGCTTCGCCGACGGGCGGCCGTTCATGACCTCCATGGCGATCGACATCACCGAGCGGGAGCGGGCGGAGGCGGCGCTGCGCGAAGCCGACCGACGCAAGGACGAATTTCTCGCCATGCTGGCGCACGAACTGCGCAATCCGCTGGCACCGATCCGCAACGCCGTGCAACTGCTCAAGACGCCGGGCCGGGCGGTGCAGGCCGACGCCTTGATCCGCATCCTCGAGCGTCAGCTCTCGCACCTGGTGCGGCTGGTGGACGACTTGTTGGACGTGTCGCGGGTGACGCGCGGAAAGATCGAGCTCAAGCGCGAGCACGTCGATCTGCGCGAGGTCGCCACGCACGCCGTGGAGGTGGTGCAGCCGCAGCTGACCGAGCGCCACCAGGCGCTCGACGTGACGATGCCCGCCGAGCCGGCATTCGTGTTCGCCGATCCCACGCGACTGGTCCAGGTGGTGCTCAACCTGCTCACCAATGCCTCGAAGTTCTCCGCGGAACGAAGTCGCATCGGCCTGACGCTCGCGCGCGAGGGCAGCGAGTGGTCGGTGCGCGTGTCCGACCGGGGACAGGGGATCGCACCGGAGCTGCTGCCGCGCGTGTTCGACCTCTTCACCCAGGGCGAGCGCAGCCTCGATCGCACCGAGGGCGGGCTGGGGATCGGACTGAGCCTGGTCAAGGCGCTGGTCGAGATGCACGGCGGCCGCGTCGCCGTCAGTTCACCGGGGATCGGGCAGGGCAGCGATTTCGTCATCCGCCTTCCCGAGGCGGGTTCGGTGCAGCCACTGCGCAGGCCCGCGGCGCCGGACGGCGCGCCCGTGTCGGGGATGCGGCGGCGCGTGCTGACGGTCGACGATAATCGCGACTCCGCAGAAAGCCTGCGCATGCTCCTGGAATTATGGGGGCACGATGCGCGCTGCGCCTTCGACGGCAGGGAGGCGCTCGACCTCGCCGAGGATTTCGAGCCCGAGGTCGTGCTGCTCGACATCGGCCTGCCAGGGATGAGCGGATACGAACTGGCTGCCCGGCTGCGCGCCAGCGAGGCGCTGCGCCAGGTGACGCTGATCGCGGTGACCGGTTACGGCCAGGAAGAGGATCGACGGCAGGTGCGCGCGGCGGGCTTCGACCACCACCTGGTCAAGCCGGTCGATCCCGATGCGCTCGAACGCCTGATGAAGGTGCTGCACCGGCCGGCCGCATGAGGCGGCGCGCGCCCCGGTCCGCCGAGTCGACCGCTGTAGAATCGCGGACCATGCGTTAGACCCTGGAGGCGAGCATGGCCGGACTGTCGTTCGATCACATCCACCTCATCAGCCGCGATCCGCGCGCGGCGGCGCAGTGGTACTGCGAGATGTTCGGCGGCGAAGTGACGCGGGTGCAGGAGAATCTGCGCGGCGCTGCGCAGATCGACGTTCGCGTCGGCGGCGCGACGCTGGTCATCCGTGGCGGCCGGCCGGGTGAGCAGCCTGCGGCGACCCGGCCGATGCAGCACTTCGACGGCTACTCCAGCCATGACGAGTGGGGTACCGACCACTTCGGCTTCACCTATCGCGGCGATCTGCGCGCGTTCTGCAACGCCCTCAAGGGAAAGGGCGTGCGCATGGCGGTGGAGCCCTGGGAGTTCAAGCCGGGGATGGTGCTGTGCTACGTCGCCGCGCCCGACGGCGTGAGCATCGAGCTGATCCAGGAAGGCTGAGGCGGAGCCGCCTTACATTGCGGTGCCGCCGTCCACGTTCAGTACGTGCCCGGCAACGAACGACGCCTCGTCCGACACCAGGAATGCGATCGCCGCGGCGATCTCGTTTGCCTGCGCGACCCGGCCGATCGGTGTCATCGCCACCACGCGATCGAGGGTGCCGGCCGGCAGACGCTCGAGCTGGCGCTGTGCGAAGTCGGTCATGGTCAGGCTCGGCGAGATGGCATTCACACGGATGCCCGATTTCGCGTACTCGCGTGCGAGTGCCTTGGTCAGCGAGACCACGGCGCCTTTCGACGTGGAGTAGGCCGCAGTGCCGAGCAGTCCGCCGCCGCGCTGGCCGGCCACCGAGCTGACGTTGACGATGCAGCCCGAGCCCTGCTTCAGCATGACGGGGATCGCCGCCTGGCAGCACAGCCACACCGAGGTGGTATTGATGCGCATGACGCGTTCGTACTCCTCCAGCCCGATCTCGAGGAAGGGCTTGGAGCTCTCCACGCCGGCGTTGTTCACCAGGGCGTCGATCCGCCCCCATTCCGCGAGCACGGCCTCGATCAGCGCGCGTACGCTCGACTCGACGCCGACGTCGACCTGAAAGGGTTCGACCTCGACGCCCTCTTCACGCAGGGCAGCCGCGGTCGCGCTGGCGGCCTCCCCGCGCAGGTCTGCGAGCGCGACGCGAAAGCCCTTGCGGGCAATCGCACGCGCGGCAGCCTGTCCGATGCCGCCGGCACCGCCGGTGACGATCGCTACCCGGTTGTCCTGCGGCATCGTCTATCTCCTTCCGGTACGAATGCTCAGCCGGACACGAGCGTCGTGAGGGAATCGCGCACCTTCGCGCCGGTCTTCAGCCCGAGCTGGCGCGCGTGCTCGTTCACGTGCGAGAACACGCCGTTCTCCCACATGTCGAGCGAGTCGCCGATGCGTCCGCTGGTGTGGGCCACGGTCGCGCCGGCCACGCCCCGCTGCTGGAGCATGCTCAGCGCGGCGATGCCCGCATCGTCCTTGCCACCGCCGGCGTCGTTGAACACCACCAGCTTGAGCGGCACCTCGAGGGCGAACTCGCCCGAGCTGGAACCGCCGTGGGAGGCGCACACCACGATTGCGCCGTCATCCTCCTTGGCGACCTTGGTGATCGAATCCATCAGGATGACGCGTCCGTTGCGTCCGTTCACCGCTTCCTTCTTCAGCATGGTCGATCCTCCGTTCAGGGCGTGGTGATGGCGCGGATGTTCTCGGCGATCGCCTCGCGCTCGAACACTTTCTTCCAGTCCGCCGTGAAGATCTGCTGCTTGGCACGGTCCACCGCCTTGTTGGCGGCGTCGGACATGCGCACGCCGGGAAGCTGGTCGAACAGGATCGCCAGTTCGACGTTGAGATGCCCGAGGATGAAGTCGCGCGCGGCCGCCTCCGGGACTCCGCGTCGCACCGCTTCGTCGGTCGCTTCGCGGATCACGGTCAGGCAGGTGGCACACACGGTCTCGGACAGCACCGGCTCGAGGATCGCCATCAGGTCGACCGTGGCGCGATGGGCGCGCATCACCGGCGCGTACATGCGCTTGGACACGTCCTCGGCCACCGCGTAGTTGGCCTCGTCGCCGCGCAGCAGCGCGCACACGATCGCCTGCTTGGCCTTCAACCCGCCGAAGTAGTCGCGCTTGGCCTCGAGGTCGGTCTCGTCGTTGAAGATCGGCGGATGGCAGGGATGCGCGACGAAGATCGTGAGATCCGCCCGATCCGGAAGATGGCCGGCGAACGGGGCGGCGGCGTCGAGGGCGATCAGCGTCGCGCCGACCTTGAACTTGTCGACCAGCGCAGACGTGACCTTCTCGATGGCGTTGTCGGGAATCGCCAGAATGACGATGTCAGCCTGTGGCAAAGCCTTGTCGGCATCCACGCAGACGATGTCCAGTTCCTTCAGCCGATTGCGCCCGGCTTCGCTGACTTCGACGTGGCTGACGTTGTAGGGTGCTCCCTTGAGATTGGCGGACACGCGGTAGCCCATCTTCCCGCCTGCGCCCAGAATCGCGACGTTCTTCATTGCTCTGACTCATCCTCCAGGTGGACGGGGAATGGGCGCCTCGTGAGCGCAGCCGACCGTCCGGGTTGCAGAAACGCGGGCTGTGCTACCCGCGCGCCAAACCGAAGTAATCCTCCTTGCCCATCTGGCCGCCCTTGAGGGCGATCTCCAGGCCATCGAATGCGGCATCTTCCGAGTAGCCGCGGCACAGGGGTGCGCCGGGCGTGAGCTCGGCCAGCATCTCCAGGCCGTACAGACCCAGCTCCTGCGTGGCATAGCTCGAAGTGTCGCCGCCGGCGACCACCACGCGGCGCAGACCGGTGCGCGAAAGCAGCTCGCGCGCGAGGCGGCCGAGCGCCCGTCCCAGGACCCGGGCGGTGTTGCCCGAGGCGCTGGCGAGCGCCTCTCTCGTCGTGCGAATGCTCGGATCGTCGGGACCTGCGGCGGAATAGAGCACGATGCTGCGTCCCTTCGACAGCGCGCCGAGCGCGTCGGCGACCAGACGCTGGTGCACGCGTTCGGCGCCATTCGTATCGCCCAGCTCGGCGGCCGGCACGCGCAGGCAATCGAAGCCGTGCTGCCCGGCCCACTCGATCTGGCGGGCCGTCATCGGCGAGGCGCTTCCGGAGACGACGATCAGTCGGTCGACCGCTTCGATCGACGGAAAGCGCGTCCGCGCCTGCGGGATCGCACCGCTCGCGCGCCAATATGCGCCCAGCGCGTATTCGACGCCGGACGAGCCGATGGCAAAGCGCGGCGCACGCTGCGCCTCGTTCCACATCAGCCGCCCCACGGTACGCAGGCTGGCCTCGTCGGCCACGTCGTACAGCAGCAGATCCGGCGTGCCGGCGAGTTTCTGGGCATGGCGCGCATCGACCGCGGCATCGTCGCCGGCGAGCTCGGGCAGGCTCATCAGCCCGATGCGCGCATCGGTCTGCTGCGACAGGTGCAGGCGAAGATCGGCTTCGTGCATCGGCGTGACGGGGTGGCGCGACATCGTCGGGTGCCGGTCCAGGCGAAACACCTCGTCGCCGGCCGCCGCGAAGTGATTGCCGAACACGGTGTAGCGCCGCAGCGGGGGCGCACCGGCGAGGACCGGAATGGTGCCGCCCGGATTCAGCTGCGCCCGCGCCATGTCGGCCACGTGTCCGATGCTGCCCACCTGCGGGGATGAATCGAAGGTCGAGCAGACCTTGTAGTGCAGCAGCGGCGCGCCCAGGCGCCACAGCTCGTGCAGCACCGGCGAGAGTTCCGAGTCCATCTCCGCCGGCGTCATGGCGCGGCTGGTGCCGGCGACGCCCACGCAGCGCAGGTCGGGGAAACGCTCGCGCAGGAAGTCAGGCGAGGGCGGGGCGAGGAACAGCACCGTGCGCAGGCCGGAGAGGGCCAGCGCTTCCATCGCATCGGTCGAGCCGGTGAAGTCGTCGCCGTAGAAGGCGAGCATGAGCGCGGGGTCGCGGGCCATCAGGAACGTCCTCCGAATTTCTCGATCGCGGCAGCCAGTTCCGGCCGGGTCCTGGCGTAGTCGTCGAGCGCACTGCCCGCCAGGGCGGCCTCCCAGCCCTGCTGCATGCTGCGCACGCCCGCCGCGGTGCCGCCCGGATGGGCGATGATGCCGCCGCCGGCCAGGTGCACCACGTCGACGGTCTTCGTCGCGGCATAGATCGGCAACGC
>CAYLTE010000055.1:0-21250 GCA_964386195.1 uncultured Burkholderiales bacterium
GCTGCAGGCCTTCGTCGCGCAGACGCAGTCGGCGCGCGCCAACTTCAAGCAGGACGTTCTGGACGAGAAGGGCAAGGCCGTCCAGTCCGCGCAAGGCGAGCTCAGCTTTTCCCGTCCCGGCAAGTTCCGCTGGGAGTACCGCAAGCCCTACGAGCAGTTGATCGTGGGCGACGGCGAGAGGCTGTGGGTCTACGACAACGAGTTGGAGCAGGTCACGGTCAAGAAGCTCGACGGCGCCCTGGGCAGCAGCCCCGCAGCGCTGCTGGCCGGCAGCAACGAGATCGAAGAGGTCTACAACCTCGATGCGAAAGGCATGAAGGGCGGCCTCGACTGGCTGGAGGCCTTCCCCAAGACCGACGACACGATGTTCGAGAAGGTTCGCATGGGCTTCAAGGGCAACACTCTCGACACCATGGAACTGCACGATCATCTGGGCCAGATCACGCGCATCCGCTTCAGCGGCATCCAGCGCAACCCGAAGCTCGCGCCGGATACCTTCTCATTCACGCCGCCCGAAGGCGTCGACGTGCTGGAGGACCAGTGAGCGCGGCCTCCGCTCCGCAGGCCTGAGCGGCCGTGACCACGCGCGCAGGCCCGGCCGACCTGTTCGACGCGCCGAATCCTGCTGCACCGCTTGCCGAGCTGATGCGGCCGCAACGCCTCGACGAGGTCGTCGGCCAGCGTCATCTCCTTTCCCCCGGCAAGCCGCTCGAAGTCGCCGCCCGATCCAGCAAGCTGCACTCGATGATCCTGTGGGGACCGCCGGGGGTCGGCAAGACCACCCTGGCGCGGCTCCTTGCGCAGGCGGCGAACGCCCGCTTCATTGCGCTGTCGGCAGTGTTCTCGGGAGTGAAGGACATCCGCGAGGCCGTGGCCACCGCGCAGGACACCCTGCGCCAGAGCGGTGGGCACACCATCCTGTTCGTGGACGAGGTGCACCGCTTCAACAAGTCGCAGCAGGACGCCTTCCTGCCGTTCGTCGAGCAGGGCCTGTTCACCTTCATCGGCGCGACCACCGAGAATCCTTCCTTCGAGGTGAACGGCGCGCTGCTCTCGCGGGCGGCGGTGTACGTGCTGCAGCCGCTGGCGCCCGAAGATCTCGGCGTGCTCCTCGAACGCGCACGCGAACGGCACCTGCCCTCCCTGAAGCTGGACGACGAGGCGCGCGAACTGATGATCGGCTTCGTCGACGGCGATGCCCGCCGGCTGATGAACATGCTCGAGCAGGTCGCCGACGCCGCTGGCACCGAGGGGCGGGCAGAAGTGGACGCAGCGTTCGCGCGGGAGGCGCTGGCCCAGCGCCTGCGCCGTTTCGACAAGGGTGGCGAAGCCTTCTACGACCAGATCTCCGCCCTGCACAAGTCCGTGCGGGGTTCGGCGCCGGATGCCGCGCTGTACTGGCTCACGCGCATGCTCGACGGCGGCGCCGACCCGCTATACCTGGGGCGCCGGCTGGTGCGCATGGCAATCGAGGACATCGGGCTGGCCGACCCGCGTGCGTTGCGACTGGCGCTCGATGCGTGCGAAACCTACGAGCGGCTGGGGTCGCCCGAAGGTGAACTGGCGTTGGCCCAGGCTGCGCTGTATCTGGCCTGCGCGGCGAAGAGTAACGCGGCCTACGTCGCCTATAATGCCGCCCGGGAATTCGTGGCGCGCGACACGTCACGGGAAGTGCCCCTGCATCTGCGCAACGCGCCGACCCGGCTGATGAAGGAACTCTGCTACGGCAAGCGCTATCGCTATGCGCACGACGAGCCGGACGCCTACGCCGCAGGGGAGGATTACTTCCCCGAGGGCATGCAGCCGGTGCAGTTCTACCAGCCGACGCCGCGCGGGCTGGAGGGCAGGATCGGCGAAAAGCTCGCGCACCTGCGGGAACTGGACGCAGCGGCACGGCAGTCTGGTGAATTGCCCGATAACGAAACCAAAAAGCGCTAACCGCAAAGTGCGCCAAGCCCGCAAAGGAAACTCAGTTTGCCTTCCTTTGCGCTCTTGGCGTCCTTTGCGTTTAGTGCAGTTCTACTTCTGGGGCTGACATGCTCGACATCCAACACCTCCGAACCGACCTCGATCGCATCGTGCAGCGCCTGGGCGCGCGTGGCATGGCATTTCCCGTCGAGGACTTCCAGCGCCTGGAGGCCGCGCGCAAGGACGTGCAGACGCGCACGCAGGACCTGCAGAACCGCCGCAATGCGATCTCCAAGCAGATTGGCGAAGCCAAGCGCAACGGTGAAGATGCCTCGGCGATCATGGCCGAGGCTGCCGCGCTGCCTGAGGAGGTGAAGAAGCTCGAGGGCGAACTGGAGCAGATCCAGGGCAGGCTGAACGAACTGCTGCTCGGCATTCCGAATGTCCCGCACGAGTCGGTGCCGGCCGGGCGGAGCGCTGACGATAACGTCGAGGTGCGCCGCGTCGGCGAGCCGCGCCGCTTCGACTTCGAACCGAAGGACCATGTCGACGTCGGCGAGGGGTTGGGCATGCTCGACTTCGCCACCGCCACCAAGATCAGCGGCACCCGCTTTACGCTCATGAGCGGGGCGGTGGCCCGGCTGCATCGCGCCATCGCCCAGTTCATGCTTGACGTGCACACCAACGAGCACGGCTACACCGAGGTGTACGTCCCCTATCTGGTCAACGCGGCAAGCATGCGCGGCACCGGCCAGCTGCCCAAGTTCGAGGACGACTTGTTCGGCGTGCCGCGCAAGGATTCGGACAAGCTCTATCTCATTCCGACAGCCGAGGTGCCGGTCACCAACATCGTGCGCGACGAGATCGTCGCGCCCGAGCGGCTGCCGCTGAAGTTCGTCTGCCACTCGCCCTGTTTCCGCAGCGAGGCCGGCTCGTACGGAAAGGACACGCGCGGCATGATCCGCCAGCACCAGTTCGACAAGGTGGAGATCGTGCAGATGGTCCGCCCGGAGGTGTCTTACGAGGCGCTGGAGCAGTTGACCGGGCACGCCGAGGCCATCCTCAGGCGACTCGAGCTGCCCTTCCGGACCATGGCCCTGTGCACCGGCGACATGGGATTCTCGTCGGCCAAGACCTACGACCTGGAGGTCTGGCTGCCGGGTCAGAACGCCTATCGCGAGATCTCCTCGTGCAGCAACTTCGAGGCGTTCCAGGCGCGGCGCATGCAGGCCCGCTTCCGCAATGACAAGGGCAAGCCCGAGCTGCTGCACACCCTCAACGGCTCCGGTCTGGCCGTTGGAAGGACACTGGTGGCGATCCTGGAGAACTACCAGCGCGCCGACGGTGCTGTCGACGTGCCGGGCGTGCTGCAGCCGTATCTGGGCGGCATGAAGCTCATCGAGCGGGTGTCCCGCCAGCAGGCGGCCGCGCGAACAGGCTGAAGCCGGCGGTGTGCGGCTCCTCGAGCCGCTGCAGGATGTCGTAGTAGGCGCGCACGTTCTCGGTCAGGACGACGGCCTCGCCCCCGCGGCAGTAGCCGTAGCGCACCGTGCTGTAGTACTCGTACTGCGACAACAGCGGCAGGACCGACTTCACGTCGCTCCACAGATCCGGATTCAGTTTTCTGCGCTGCGCGAGAATGCGTCCGTCCTCGAGGTGGCCGTAACCGATGTTGTAGGCCGCAAGCGCGAGCCAGGTGCGATCGGGCTCGCGGATGCGCACGGGCAGCGTGTCCTTGAGCTCCTGCAGATACTTTGCGCCGGCAACGATGTTCTGCTTGGCATCCAGACGATCCTTCACCCCCATGCGGGTGAGCGTGTCCACCGTCAGCATCATCAGCCCGCGCACGCCCGTGGGGGAGGTGGCGAGCGGATTCCAGTGCGACTCCTGGAAGCCGAGCGCCGCCAGCAGGCGCCAGTCGATGCCGGTCAGCTCCTGCGCCTCCTTGAACATCGGCGCGTAGGTCGGAAGCAGGTTCACGCGCTGGCGCAGGAAGTTGGCGACGTCGAGCGGGTGCAGGCGCTCGGCGTGGCCGTAGTAGCGTTCCAGCAACTGGCGCATGGTGCCGTCGTAGATCAGCCGCAGAAAGAACTCCTCGACCTGGTCGACCAGCTTCGGATCGGCATTTCTCGGGAAGACCCAGGCCAGCGGCTTGGGGTCGCCGAGCGGGAACGCGCGCGCCACGTTCGGATAGAACTTGCGCGCGATGTCGAGCAGGTGCGCCTGCGTCACCACGTAGTCGGTGCGGCCCTGCGACAGGCGCACCAGCAGACCCTCGCTGTCGCTCTCAGGAACCTCGTGCCAGCGGATACCGGGAAAGCGCGCCCGGAGCAGGCGCAGGTCCTCGATCTCGGCGGCGCCGCGGACCACCTCGATGCGCTTTCCGATGAGCTCCTTGGGACTGCGCGGCGCGCGCGTCTTGGTGTTGTAGGCGAGCACGCCCTGCACCATCTGGTAGGCGGGCGAGAACTGGTAGTCGTCGAGGCGATCGGAGGTGATCGCAAGTCCTGCGGCGGCGAAGTGCGCCTGCTGGCGTTTGAGCGCCGGGAGGATCTGGTACAGCGGCTGGCGGTCGAGATAGCGCACCCGCAGCCCGGTCTCGCGCGCGAACATCTGGATCAGGTCGTTCTCCACGCCCGAATAGCGACCCACCTGGTTCACGTAGCGCGTGGTCGGCGAGTTGCGCGTGAGCACGATCAGTTCGCCAAGCTTGTCCGGTGGCAGCACGGGCCGGCTCGGCACGAACGCGGGCTCGAGCACGAACGGCAGCAGCAGCGCGATGGACGCGACGAGTTTTCGCATGGGCAGCTTGGGAGGGCGTGCTCAGGGACGTTGCGGCATGCGAGGTGGATGCGTGGCGTGGCGCTATGGTTGGAAACGCGGGGCGACGTGGCGTCCGGCGTGCCCGGAACGCGACGCGGGCGGCGGCGGCAACAGCGCCTGCGGAAAGACATTGAAGCAAGAAGAGCGCCCCATGAGCCCGCATCCTAGCAGGCCGGTGGCAGGCGCACCGTTCATTGCCGGGATTTGGCGGGGATGGGATGGGGTAGAATTGCGCCCTCGGAGAGGTGCCGGAGTGGCCGAACGGGGCAGACTCGAAATCTGTTGTCCCCCTCGCGGGGGACCGTGGGTTCGAATCCCACCCTCTCCGCCAAACGAGAACGCCCGCGCAAGCGGGCGTTTTTATTTGGCGCCCCATGTAAATGTAGATGAGGGCTCGCTTGGAGTTCGACCGCGGAACAGGCATGTCGCAAGGACCGCCTTATCATCACGTATCCGAAGCACGAAAGGGAGCCGCCTCGATGAGGGCTATCTGGCGCTGGGTGCTGCTCGGTGCACTGTCCATGGGATCGTGGGGTGCATCGGCGAAGTGCACCGAGGACGACATCGAACTCCGCCTGGTCCAGTCCGAGTTCGTGGACGCTTGCGGCGACGGCTCGTGCCCCACGCTGCGTGGGTCTGCTCTGGTGATAAACCGGTGCGCCGAGGCCGTGGGGATCAGCGTGAAGCTCGTTGCCTGGGACAACAACGACGAGAAGGTCGCTGTGTCGCAATACTGGCCATTCGGGCGTACCGATGTCCCGCCGGGGGAGCACGAGTTCTCCATCGGCAGCCGGATCGGCTACCGGCCAGAAATCGCGAAGTTCACCATCGAGTCGGCTGGCCTGTTCCATTGGGGGCAGTAGGCGAGCGCCGTCGCCTTCGGCCGATTGTCGGGCGCCTAGCAGATCTGCGGCGTTCTCCAAGCGCAGTTCACTGGATTTCCTGCACATTTTCGTCCGATAGAGCCCGCTAGCATAGCCGGGGGCATGTCAACCGATGCTCGCCCATGGTAGGGTTCGGCCTGCACGACTCCTGCGGGGGCGCTTCCCTGCCACACGTGATCCGCGTTGGCGAATCGCGCTGCGGCCGAGATGGCCGCCGACTCGCAGGAGGCAGATCACAAGTCGAAACTCGATTGCGGAGGAGATCCATGAAGAGGATTCTGGAGAAGTCGTTCGTCGCGGCATGCGCGCTGGCGATCGCGGGCATGACCGGATGTGGCAACGATCAACAGACTGCTTCCTCCGGTGGTGCGGCAGCGCCGGCCGCTGAGAAAGTCACGCTGAAGATGGCCAGCATCTTTCCGGCTTCGCTGCAGTTGCTCGGCGATAGCGCGGTCAAGCTGACCAAGACCGTGGGAGAGATGTCCGGCGGTTCACTGGAACTCAAGTTTTTCGAACCCGGAGCGCTCGTGCCGGGGCTGGAAGCGATCCCGGCCGTCTCCAAGGGCTCCGTCGAATCGGCCTGGTCCAGCCCGGGTTTCTTTGCCGGCACCGACAGCACCTTCAGTTTCTTCTCCGCCACGCCCTTCGGCGCGAACCCGACCGAGTTCATGGCGTGGATGTACTACGGCGGCGGGCTCCAAATCGCCGACGAGATGTTCGGCGAGCACAACATCAAGGCGATTCCCTGCCAGATGATTCCACCTGAGGCCTCGGGCTGGTTCCGCAAGGAGATCAAGACGGTGGACGACCTCAGGGGCATGAAGATGCGCTTCTTCGGCCTTGGAGCGAAGGTGATGGACAAGCTGGGTGTGGCGACGCAGTTGCTCGCCCCCGGCGACATCTTCCAGGCGCTGCAACTGGGCACCATCGACGCGACGGAGTTCTCGATGCCCTCCAGCGACGAGAGCTTCGGCTTTTTCCAGGTCGCCAAGTACTACTACTTCCCTGGCTGGCACCAGCCTGCATCGTTTAACCACCTGTTCATCAACCTCGACGTCTGGAACAAGCTTTCTCCGCAGCATCAGCGCATCCTGGAAGTGGCCTGCGGCGACATGGTGCGCGACGGTCTTGCACGCGGTGACGCGGCTCAGGGCCCGGCGATGCGGCGCATGGTCGACGAACACGGCGTGAAGATCATGCGCTGGAGCGACGACATCCTCGCCGCCTACCGCAAGGCCTGGGACGAGGTGGTGGCGGAGGAGTCGGCCGCCAATCCGAAGTTCAAGAACGTCTACGATTCCTACGCGAAGTTCCAGGAACAATACCGGTTGTGGGGCGACAACGGTTACCTGGAGTAACCGGGTGATCGTCTAGGGAGCGGGCCCGCTGCGCGGGTCCGCTCTGTCCGTCAGCAATCAACCGAGAGAAGAACATGGAACGCATGCTCAGTGTAAGCAACGCCATCGATGCGGTGTTGCACCGGGTGGCGATGTGGGTGGGCTGGCTGTTCATCGCCTGCACGATCGTCATCGCCTTCGACGTGCTCACGCGCAAGATCGGCTACCAGATGCCGGGCATGGGGTCCACCCGCCTGCAGGAACTGGAATGGCACATGCATACCGCGCTGTTCTCGTTCTAGCTGGGCGTGGCCTACATCAAGAACGCGCACGTGCGCATCGACGTCGCATTCATGAAATCGACGCCGAGAACGCGCGTGTGGGCCGAGTTCCTGGGTTGCGTCATTCTCGCCATTCCGTACTGCCTCTTCGCAATCTACTTCAGCCTCGATTTCACCTGGATCGCGTGGCTGGACATGGAGGGCTCGCCCTCGTCCAACGGCCTGCCTTACCGGTGGATCCCGAAGGCCTTCATTACTCTCGGCCTGATCATGCTGTTCGCCGGGGTGATCTCGGTACTGCTGCGAACCATCGTCTATCTATGGGGGCCGGAGAGATTGCGGCGGGAGGCGAGGGTGCCCGTCGCTGAAGAACAAGAGGGAGCGGCGGCATGAACTGGCTTACCCATCACCTTTCGCTGGTGCTGTTCGTCGTACTGGCGCTTTCCCTGTTCTGCGGTTTTCCCGTCGCATTCGTGCTCGGGGGCATCGCGATCCTGTTCGGCGGGATCGGCATCCTGCTCGGCGTGTTCGAGCCGATCCAGTTCTTCAATCTGCTGCCGCGCGTCTGGGGCGCGGCCGCGTCCAACCCGATTCTGGTCGCGGTGCCGATGTTCATTTTCATGGGCACGATGCTGGAACGCAGCGGCGTGGCGAACGACTTGTTGCACACGCTTCAAGTGGTGACGCGCCGCATCCCGGGCGGCCTGGCGATGTCCGTCACGCTGATGGGAACGATCATGGCGGCGACGACCGGAATCGTCGGCGCATCCGTGGTGATGCTCACCATGATCGCGCTCCCCTCGATGATGGAGCGCGGCTACGACAAGCAGCTCGCCGTCGGCACCATCGCCTCGGCGGGAACTCTAGGCATCCTGATTCCGCCATCGATCATGCTGGTCATCATGGGTGACCTGTTGTCGGTGTCGGTGGGCGCGCTCTTCGCGGCTGCGGTGCTGCCGGGTCTGGTGCTCGCCGCGCTGTACGTTCTCTACATCGGCATCGCCAGCTTCCGGCATCCGGAGCGCGCGCCGGCGCTGCCCGCGGACGTCGGACCGAAGAGCACCGGCGAGCTGTTCGCCATGATCCTCAAGAGCTTCTTCCCGCCTGCGCTGCTCATCACGCTGGTGCTCGGGTCGATCTTCGGCGGCTGGGCGACACCGACCGAAGCGGCCGGTGTCGGTTCGATCGGCGCAATCTTCCTCGCCTGGATGAACGGGCGGCTGAACATGAAGACGCTCAAGGACGTGATCGAGCGCGCCGGCCTGACCAACGGCATGGTGTTCTTCATCTTCTTCGGCGCCACGCTGTTCTCGTACGTGTTCCGCTCCCTCGGCGGCGACGACCTGATTGTCGAACTGCTGGCGGCGATCGGCATCAACACGGGGTGGGAGATACTGGCGTTCATGCTGGTGCTGACGTTCGTGCTCGGATTCTTCTTCGACTGGATCGAGATCACGCTGATCGTGCTGCCGGTGTTCGCCCCCATTCTGCAGGGCGTGGACTTCGGGCCGCACATTGGTCAGGGTGGACCGATCGTGTTCCTCACGTGGTTCGTGGTCATGATGTCGGTCAATCTGCAGACGTCGTTCCTCACACCGCCATTCGGCTTCACGCTGTTCTACATGAAGGGAACGGTGCCCTCGTCGATCAACATGGGCCACATCTACCGGGGAATCATTCCGTTCGTGGTGCTCCAGCTGATCGGCCTGATGCTGATTCTCGTGTTCCCGCAGCTGGCGCTGTGGCTGCCGCGGGTGTCGGGGTTCCTGTACTGACCTCTGAAGCCGAGAAGCATTGTGGAAAGCACAGGCGCGTGAGCGCAGGCCGGTTGATCTTCTGGGCGGGACCCAGGCGCAGTTCAGGAATCGCCTGGTTCAATCGGCAGAGGGCGCGGCCGATAACGGCTTGCGTCATGTCGGAGAATCGCCGTGCCTCTCGTCCAGCTCATCTACATCAGCCAGCCCACCGGTCCCATCGGCAGCCATGAGCTGATCCAGATCGTAGACAGCTGCCGCCGCAACAACGAGAAGAGCGGCATCACCGGCATGCTCGCGTTTTCGGGGGACTATTTCCTTCAACTGATCGAAGGGCCGGAGGAAGCGATCTCCGGCACGTTCGGGCGGATCGAACGGGATCCGCGCCACGCGCAGATCCACGTGCTCGCCCGCCAGTGCGTGGCACAGCGCGCGTTCGGCACGTGGAACATGGGCTTCGCGGGGATCAACGCCTTCAACGACGACCTCGTGACCGCGTCGCTGGGCACGAGCGAGATCGATCGCGATGCGCTCGGTGCGGACAAGGCACTGGCGCTGCTCACGGCGCTGGCGCAACGCAGCGGCGCCTCGCGCGCCGCTGCCTAGGCTCGCCGCACGGCTTACAGGTCCGTCACTGCTCCCCGCGAAGCATTGGCCACCAGCTTCGCGTACTTGGCGAGCACCCCGGTCGCATAGCGCGGGGCCGGCGCCTTCCACTGCGCCAGCCGCTGTGCCAAGTCCGCCTCGCTCACTTCCACGTCCAGCCGGCGATTGTCCACGTCGATGACCACCACGTCGCCGTCGCGAAGCGCCGCGATCGGCCCGCCCTCGGCCGCCTCCGGGACGATGTGGCCGATGACGAAGCCGCGCGTCGCTCCAGAGAAGCGTCCATCGGTGATGAGCGCAACGCTTTCTCCCAGCCCGGAACCCTGGAGGGCGCCGGTCACCAGCTGCATCTCGCGCATGCCGGGGCCGCCCTTCGGTCCTTCGTAGCGCAGCACCATCACGTCGTTCGGCTGGATGCGCCCCGACTTGATCGCCTGGAAGGCGTCCTCCTCGTTCTCGAACACGCGCGCCGGCCCACGGTGCAGCGCCTTTTTTTGTCCGGAGATTTTGATCACGCAGGCGCCCGGGGCCAGGTTTCCGCGCAGGATCGCCAGTCCACCCTCCTTCTTGAGGGGTTGGTCGAGCGGTCTGATCACCTGCTGACCCGCCGGTTCGGACGCGCGCTCGATCTCCTCGCCGAGCGTGCGGCCGGTCACGGTGATCTCGCCTGGGTGTAGGAGGCCTGCCTGCAGCAGGCGCTTGCCGACCACCGGCATGCCGCCCGCCTCGTACATCTCGGGGGCGGTATAGGTGCCCCATGGCCGCATGTCGGCGAGCACCGGGGTCTTGCGCGAGATGCGGTCGAAGTCCTCCAGCGCGAGTTCGACGCCGAAATCGTGGGCAGTTGCCATCAGGTGGAGCACGGCATTGGTGGATCCGCCGGTGGACATCACGCCGGCGATGGCATTCTCGAAGCTGCGCCGCGTGACGATCTGCCGCGGAGTCAGGCCCTTGTGCACCAGTTCCATGATCAGCTTGCCGCACTCGAAGGCCACGTCGGGCTTGGTGGCGTCGACGGCGGGGACGTCATTGGCGCCCATCGGGGCAATGCCCAGCATCTCGTAGGCGGTGGCCATGGTGTTTGCGGTGAACTGCCCGCCGCAGGCGCCGGCGCCCGGACACGCGTGGTCCTCGACGTCCTTGAATTCTTCCTCGCTGATGCGCCCGGCGTTGAACGCGCCGAGCGCCTCGTAGGCGTCCTGGATGGTGAGCTTGCGGTCCCCGAAGACCTTGTTCGGCCTCGTGCATCGGCCGGCTGCGATGGAGCCGCCGTAGAGGGTCAGGCCGGGAATGTCGAGGCGCCCCAGTACCATTCCCATCGCCGGGATCGTCTTGTCACAGCCCGAGATGGTCACGATGCCGTCGAACATGTGTCCGCGCGCGACCAGTTCGACCGAGTCCGCGATCACCTCGCGGCTCACCAGCGAAGTCTTCATGCCTTCCGTGCCGGTGGTGATGGCGTCGTTGATCGCCACCGTGTTCACCTCGATGGGCGTGCCGCCAGCGGCGCGAATGCCGTCCATCACGCGCTGCGCCAGCTCGCGGTGGTTCCAGTTGCAGGGCATGGTGCCGATCCAGCAGTGCGCCACGCCGATCTGGGGGCGCGCGAGGTCAGCGTCGGTGAATCCGATGGCTTTCATCATCGACCGTGCGACGGCGCGGTCGGGCCCGTGCAGCAGGGTGCGGCTCTTGTGCGTGGAATCGGCCATGGGCCCTCCCTCTCTGGTGGTTGAAGGGCGCATAGGGAATCACACCCGGGCCGGCACGGCAAGAGCGACCGGTTGCCGGGGTGAAAAAAGAGGACAAGGCCCGCCGCCGCGAGGCCTTGTCCGAAGGATGCAGGGCGCTCGACCCTCCGCTGGTGCGTCAGCACGACATCGGGCGCGGACGCAACTCGCGCTCGACACCGATGCCTTCGTGCAGCGACTGGCGATGGAGAAAACGCCCTGCGGGACGCGGTGTGCGATGCGGATGCTAGACCGCGACCCCTTACGGATAGCTTTCGGATCTCGGCGCGCAAGGCTAACGATGCCGCGGCCCCGATCACGACCGCTTGTGCCTTCGCGAGGACAAGCCTAAAGTGAGTCAGGAAGAATCCGATGTGACGCCATGGCGCTTGCGCGCAAAATCGACCAGCGGCGTCAGTCGACGATCTCTGGTCGACTTGCCGCACACTTCGCTTGACTTGCGCGTCCGTGAGCCGATAACGACAATCTGAGGTCAGATGGCTGAGTCGATGAAGGAGACGACGGTGCGAGTATTACTTGCCGACGATCACGGTCTTGTCCGCGCGGGCATCCGCGCGCTGCTGCAGGAGCTGGGGGAGGTGGAAGTCATCGGCGAGGCAGCCGACGGACGCAGCGCCATCGAAATGGTCGGGCAGCTGCACCCCGACGTGGTGCTGATGGACATCTCGATGAAGGGCCTGAACGGCATCGAGGCGACCTCGCAGATGCAGAAGCATCACTCCGACGTGCGCGTCGTCATCCTGTCCATGCATACCACCGAGGAGCACGTCGCGCAGGCGCTGCGCGCCGGCGCCGCCGGCTACATCGTCAAGGACGGCGCAACCGAAGAGCTGGGCACCGCCATCGACACCGTGATGCGCGGCGAGCGCTACGTCAGCCCGGGCGTGTCACGCAACGTGGTCGACCGCCTGCTGCGCGACGCGAGCGCCGAGCCCAATCCCTTGAGCCTGCTCACGCCGCGACAGAAAGAGATCCTGCAGCTCATCGCGGAAGGCCGCTCCACCAAGGAGATTGCCCACGTGCTCAACCTCAGCATCAAGACGGTCGAGACGCACCGGGCCCAACTCATGCAGCGCCTGAGCATCCGCGACGTGCCCGGCCTGGTGCGCTATGCGTTGCGCGCCGGCCTGATCACGAACGACTAGCCGTTGCGGCCGGTTGTCGCCGGCTCCGCGATCCTGGAAAATGCGCAGTGGACGGGCGGGCGACCGCCCGTTGTGTTTTTTTCGACCCGAATCGCAGGCTCGCGCGGAGCGTGAGCCGCTCAGGAGACGCGCATGGCTTCACTGCACGAGCTGAACCGGCTCGGCCAATCCGTCTGGCTGGACTTCATCGACCGCAACCTGCTCGCCAAGGGGGGACTGACCCGCTTGGTCGAGGCCGGCGTGAGCGGCGTGACCACCAATCCCACCATCTTCCACAAGGCCATCACCGGCAGCGGCGACTACGATGCCTCCATCCGCGCCCTGATCGAGCGCGATCCCGCCATGTCGGCCGAGCAGGTGACCGAGGCACTGATGGTCGCCGACGTCCAGGCGGCCGCGGATACGCTGCATCCCGTGTACGAGCGTACCAGTGGCGCAGACGGCTACGTCAGCCTGGAGGTGCCTCCCGACCTCGCGTTCGACGCGCAGGGGACGGTGCGCATGGCGCATCAGCTGTGGCAGTCGGTGGATCGCCGTAACGTGATGATCAAGGTGCCCGGCACCCGGGAGGGCGTGGAGGCGTTCGAGACGCTCACGGCGGACGGCATCAACGTCAACGTGACGCTGCTGTTCGCGGTGTCGCGCTACGAGGAGGTGGTGCAGGCTTGGGCGCGCGGTCTGGCGCGCGCGTCGCAGCCGCAGACGGTGGCCTCGGTCGCGTCCTTCTTCGTCAGTCGCGTGGACGGCAAGGTCGACAAGCAGCTCGACGCGATCGCCTCCCCGCAGGCGCAGGCACTCAAGGGCCGGATCGCCATTGCAAACGCCCGCTGGGCCTACGAGCGCTTCCAGGCCCTGCGCCGGGATCCGGCGGTCGCCGCGCTGCTCCAGCGCGGCGCGCGGCCCCAGCGGCCGCTGTGGGCGAGCACGAGTACGAAGAACCCCGCCTACCGGGACGTGCTCTACGTCGAGACGCTGATCGGCGCCGATACGGTCAACACCCTGCCGCCCGACACACTGGACGCCTTCCTCGACCACGGCGAAGCGCGCGCCACGATCTCGCAGGACATGGTGCGCGTACACGCCGATCTGGCCGCGCTGCGTCCGCTCGGCATCGACCTGGACGCGGTCACCGCGGAGCTCGAGCGAGAAGGCGTGGCCTCCTTCGCCGATTCCTGGATCAAGCTGCTCGAGGGCGTGAAGGCCAAGTGCGCCGAGGTCGCGGGCGTGCCGGCGCGCTGAAGGTCGCCGTCGAGCCTCCGGTATAATCCGTCGGTTTCCTGCCGGAGTCATCGCCGTTGCGGCTTGCGCGTTGTCCCATCCACGAGGCCGTGACGTGCTGGAGGCGATAGGCCTCGCCTGTACGCGTGGCCAGCGCCGGCTGTTCGGGAACCTAAATTTCTCCGTTGCTCCCGGCGAGGCCCTGTGGGTATCGGGGCCGAACGGCAGCGGGAAAACCAGTCTTCTGCGCATGCTGTGCACCCTTTTGGCGCCGGAGGAAGGGGAACTGCGCTGGCGCGGACAGCCGGTGCGCGCGCTGGGTGAATCGTATCGTGCCGCACTCGCGTATCTGGGTCACGCGGTGGCGGTGAAGGACGATCTGAGCGGGCTGGAGAATCTGCGCTTCGTGCTCGCCCAGGATGGCCGCCGGGTGGGCGAACCGGCCGTGGTCGAGGCGCTCGGCAGGTTCGGACTCACCGGGCGCGAGGATCTCCCGGCGCGGGTGCTGTCCCAGGGCCAGCGCCGGCGGGTCTCGCTGGCGCGGCTGCTGTTCTGCGCCGACCGCCCGCTGTGGATACTGGACGAGCCGCTGACCGCGCTGGATTCGCAGGCGATCGACCTGGTGCGGACGCTGATCGCGCAGCACCTGGGGCGCGACGCGGTGGTGGTGCTGACCAGCCACCAGGATGTCGAGTTGGCTGGGGTGAAGGTGCGCCAGCTGCGCATGATCGATTGAGGGCGGTGGGCTGAGAGCGTGGAAGCAGTGATGAACGCGGCGACCGGGACCCGGATAGGGCTTGCCGGCGTTTTCGTCAGCGTCGTGCAACGCGATCTGCTGCTGGCGGTGCGCAGACGCGCCGACGTGTTGACCAGCTTCTTCTTCTTCATCATCGTGGTGAGCCTGTTTCCGCTCGGTGTCGGGCCGGAACCGAACACGCTGCGCGAGATCGCGCCCGGCGTGGTCTGGGTGGCGGCGCTGCTCGCCTCCATGCTCGCGCTGCAGCGTCTGCTCGCCAGCGACCACGCCGACGGCACGCTCGAGCAACTGGTGCTGTCCGCGCAGCCGCTGACCGTTCTGGTGCTGGGCAAGATCCTCGCGCACTGGCTCGTCACGGGCATTCCGCTGGTCCTGATTGCGCCCCTGCTCGGGCTGCAGTTCGACCTTCCGGCCGACGCGCTCATGGTGATGACGGCCGGGCTGCTGCTGGGCACGCCGGTTCTCTCGCTGGTGGGCGCGATCGGTGCGGCGCTCACGCTCGGCGTGCGCGGGGCGGGCGGCCTGGTCGCGCTGCTCGTCCTCCCGCTCTATATTCCGGTGTTGATCTTCGGTGCCGGCGCGGTGTCGGCGGCAGTGTCGGGCCAGTCGGTCGAGGGGCACATGTCCCTGCTCGCTGCCTTCCTGCTGTTCGCTTTGGTGGCCGCGCCGTGGGCGACGGCGGCGGCCGTCCGCATCGCGGTGGAGTAGGAATGCGGCTCAACATCTGGCGCTTCGCCTCGCCCCAGGTCGTCTACCCGATCGCCGGCCGCCTCGCGCCCCTGTTCATGGCCGCGGCTGTGGTGCTCACGGCGGTCGGCCTGTACATCGGCTTCTTCGTCGCTCCCACCGACTTCCAGCAGGGTGAGTCCTACCGCATCATCTTCATCCACGTGCCCTCGGCGTGGATGTCGATGCTCATCTACGTCGTCATGGCGTTCTGGTGTGCGGTGGGCATGATCATGAACACGCGCCTGTCCTTCATGATGGCACTTGCGCTCGCGCCCACCGGTGCGCTGATGACATTCATTGCGCTGTGGACGGGGGCGCTGTGGGGCAAGCCGACGTGGGGCACGTGGTGGGTATGGGACGCGCGCCTGACCTCGGAGCTGATCCTGCTCTTCCTCTACATCGGCTTCATGTCGCTTCATGCCGCCATCGACGACGTGCGCCGTGCCGATCGCGCGGCGGGGCTGCTGGCGCTGGTCGGTGTCGTCAACGTCCCCATCATCTACTTCTCCGTGCAGTGGTGGAACACGCTGCACCAGGGCGCCTCGGTCAGCCTCACGCGCGCGCCGTCCATGGCCACGACCATGCTGGTCGGCATGCTGGTGATGGCCATCGCCGCCTGGATGTACAGCATCGCCGTCAGCCTGTTGCGCCTGCGCACCATCATCCTCGAGCGCGAGTCCGATGCCGACTGGGTGCAGGAGCGCTTCGGCCCGAGGGCGCAGGGGGTCGATGCATGAACTGGGGAAGTGCTGCGGAGTTCTTCGCGATGGGCGGTTACGGCCTCTTCGTCTGGGGCTCGTATGCCGTCAGCGCAATCGTCATCGTCGCCGAACTGGTGTTGCTGGCCCAACGCAGACGAACTTGGCTGCGCCGCATCAGTCGTAGGATGAGATCGGAGAAGAAGCCATCATGAAACCCAGACACAAGCGCATGGCCCTGATCGTGGCAGGGCTTGCCGCACTCGGCGGTGCCGCCGCGTTCGTCCTGAACGCGTTCCAGAGCAACCTCGTGTTCTTCTACAGCCCCTCGCAGGTCGCTGCGCACGAGGCGCCCGCAGGCAAGCCGTTCCGGATCGGGGGGCTGGTGCAGACCGGCAGCGTAGCGCGTGAAGCGGACGGCGTGACCATCCGTTTCGCCGTCACCGACACCGCCAGCACCGTGCCCGTGGCCTACAAGGGCATCCTTCCCGACCTGTTCAAGGAAGGCAAGGGCGTGGTGGCCCAGGGCGAGATCGACGCCGACGGGGTGTTCCGGGCGAAGGAGGTCCTCGCCAAGCACGACGAGAACTACATGCCGCCGGAAGCGGCCGAAGCGGTCGAGCGTGCGCACAAGGCCATGCAGGAATCGCAAAAGACACTGGTTAAGACTCCATGATCCCCGAACTCGGCCACTTCGCCCTCATCGTCGCCCTGTGCATCGCGAGCGTGCAGTCGCTCGTTCCGCTCCTGGGCAGTTTCCGCGGCGATGTGCGATGGATGGCGGTGGCGCGGCCGGCGGCGCAGGGCCAGTTCGTGTTCGTCGCCATTGCCTTCGGCTGCCTGGCCTGGTCCTTCGTCGGCAACGACTTCTCCGTGCTCAACGTGGCGAGCAACTCGAACAGCAGCCTGCCGGCGCACTATCGCTTCGCCGCCACTTGGGGCAGCCACGAGGGCTCGCTGCTGCTGTGGGTGTTCATGCTCGCGCTCTGGTCGCTCGCGGTGAGCGTGTTCAGCCGTCAGCTCCCGCAGGAGATGCTGGCCCGCGTCCTGTCGGTGATGGGGATGATCTCCATCGGCTTCCTGCTGTTCATGCTGTTCACGTCCAATCCCTTCGAGCGCCTGCTGCCGGCGGCCGAGGACGGGCGCGATCTCAACCCGCTGCTGCAGGATCCGGGGATGGTGATCCACCCGCCCATGCTGTACATGGGCTACGTCGGCATGTCGGTGGTATTCGCGTTCGCCGTCGCCGCGCTCATCAGCGGCCGCCTCGACGCAGCCTGGGCGCGCTGGTCCCGCCCCTGGACGACCACCGCCTGGGCCTTCCTCACCGTCGGCATCGCTCTGGGCAGTGCTTGGGCCTACTACGAACTCGGCTGGGGCGGCTGGTGGTTCTGGGATCCGGTCGAGAACGCTTCCTTCATGCCCTGGCTGGTGGGCACCGCACTGGTCCACTCGCTGGCGGTGACCGAGAAGCGCGGCGGGTTCAAGATCTGGACCGTGCTGCTCGCCATCCTGGCGTTTTCGCTGTCGCTCCTGGGCACCTTCCTGGTTCGCTCGGGGGTGATCACCTCGGTTCATGCATTCGCCACGGATCCGGCGCGCGGCATCTTCATCCTCGCCTTCCTCGCGGTGGTGGTCGGCGCGTCGCTGCTGCTGTTCGCTTGGCGGGCGCCCACCGTCGGCGTGGGCGGCAAGTTCGAGCTCGTCTCGCGCGAGTCCATGCTGCTGACCAACAACGTCCTGCTCCTCGTGGCGGCCGGCGCGGTGCTGCTCGGCACCCTCTACCCGCTGTTCCTCGACGCGCTGGGACTGGGCAAGCTCTCGGTGGGACCGCCTTACTTCGATGCGGTGTTCGTGCCCCTGATGATGCCGGCCCTGTTCCTCATGGGCATCGGTCCCATCGCGCGCTGGAAGGAAGCGAAGCTTCCCGACCTTGCCGTCCGGCTGCGCTGGGCCTTCGCCGTCGCCGTGCTGTGCGCCATCCTGCTGCCCTACACGCTCGGCAAGTGGACACCCATGATCGCGCTCGGGCTGCTGCTCGCGGTGTGGATCATCGCTGCAAGCTTCGCCAACCTGCGCGAGCGTCTGTCGCAATTGAAGGCGGGGGGCACGCGATCGCTGCGCGCGCGGCTGGGCAGCCTGCCGCGCGGCTACTGGGGCATGCTGGTGGCGCACTTCGGCGTGGGGGTGTTCATCGTCGGCGTGACCATGGTGCGCGGTTACGAGACAGAGAAGGACGTGAAGATGATGGTCGGTGATACCGTCGAGGTAGGCGGCTACGTCTTCCGGCTCGAGGGACTGGACCGCATCCAGGGGCCGAACTACGAGTCGACGCGCGGGCACGTGTCGGCGACGAAGAACGGCCGCCAGGTCGCGCTGCTGCATCCGGAGAAGCGCTTCTATCCGGTGCAGCAGATGCCGATGACCGAGGCTGACATGGACTCCGGGTTCACGCGCGACCTCTACGTCTCCCTGGGCGAGCCGGTCGGCGACGGATCGTGGGTGGTGCGGGTCTACCACAAGCCCTTCATCGACTGGATCTGGGGCGGCTGCTTCCTGATGGCCATCGGCGGCATCGTCGCGGTGAGCGATCGCCGCTATCGGCTCGCGCATCGCCAGCAGGGGGCGGGTGCGGAGCGCGCGCCCGCACCGGTGCCGGCACCGGCAGGATGAGCGTGAAGTCGATGTCGCATCCGAACAGGCGCTCATCCGAGGACGGGCGCCGGTGACCCGCTTCCTGCTTCCCCTCGGTGTATTCGTGGTGCTGGTCGTCTTCCTTGGGATCGGCCTGAACCTCAAGCCGCGCGAGGTGCCATCGCCGCTGATCGACAAGCCGGCGCCGTCGTTCAGTCTGGTCAGGCTCGACGACCCGTCGACCACCGTCACCCTCGAGGACCTGCGCGGGAAGGTGTGGATCCTCAACGTGTGGGCGTCGTGGTGCGTGGCGTGTCTCGACGAGCATCCGCACCTGGTCGAGTTCGCGCGGCAGGGCCTGGTTCCCCTCTTTGGTCTGAACTACAAGGACAAGCCCGATGAGGCGCGCGCATGGCTCGGCAAGCATGGGAATCCCTATGACGTGTCGATCGTCGACGGCGACGGGCGGGTCGGCATCGACTACGGCGTGTACGGTGTGCCCGAGACCTTCGTCATCGACCGTCAGGGCGTGATCCGCTACAAGCACATCGGCCCCGTGACCCCTGAGGTCCTTCAGAACACCATCGTGCCGCTGGTGCAGCGGCTGCAGTCGTGAACGTTCGCGCGGTCCTGCCGCTTCTCCTGCTGCTCGTCTTCGCCGTGCCCGCGTCGGCGGAGGAGGCCGTACCCACGGGCGATCCCGCGGTCGAGCAGCGGCTCAAGGCCTTGTCGCACGAACTGCGCTGCCTGGTGTGCCAGAACCAGTCGCTCGCCGACTCCAACGCCGACCTTGCGGTCGACCTGCGCAACCAGGTGCGCGAGCAGATCGTCGCCGGCAAGAGCGACGCCGAGATTCGCACCTGGCTCACGGATCGCTACGGCGATTTCGTGCTCTACCGCCCGCCGCTCAAGACCACGACGTTGATGTTGTGGATCGGGCCGGCGATCCTGTTCGTCGCTGCACTCGCGGCGCTGTTCGTGACGCTGAGGCAGCGCAGGCGCGAGGCGCCCGCCCAGGACGTGCAGTTGACCGACGCCGAGCGCCGCCGCGCCGAGGCGCTGCTGTCGGCCGACAAGGGTGA
The DNA here is from genome assembly GCA_964386195.1 of uncultured Burkholderiales bacterium. Classification (GTDB taxonomy): domain Bacteria; phylum Pseudomonadota; class Gammaproteobacteria; order Burkholderiales; family SHXO01; genus SHXO01. The sequence continues at coordinate 19,605 of CAYLTE010000055.1, forward strand.
ACACACTTCATGACTCTGTTCGGCATCGTGGCTGCGGTGTTCGTGCTCGTCGCGCTCGCATTCGTGCTGTGGCCGCTGCTGCGCGCCTCCACCCGCCCGGCGGCAACGACACAGGGAGCGAACCTGGCCATCTATCGCGACCAGTTCGCCGAACTGGAGCGCGACCTCAAGCTCGGCACGCTGGACAATGCACAGTACGAGGCGGCGCGTGCGGAATTGCAGAAGCGGCTGCTCCAGGAAGCAGGCGAGAGCGCCGGCCACGCCGCGGGGGTCGGCCGCGGAAGCAAGGCGGCCGCGCTGCTCATCGCCCTCGCGGTGCCGGCTTCCGCCGCCCTGCTGTATGGTGTGCTCGGCCAGCCGGAAGGCATCGGCGTGGCCAAGCAGACGCTCCCCGACAGCACGCCGGTGTCTCCCGAGGATTTCCAGGCGATGACCGACCAGCTCGCCGAGCGGATGCGTCAGAACCCGGGCGATGCCGCCGGCTGGGTGATGCTGGGGCGGGCCTACAAGGCGCTGGAGCGCTATGCGGACGCGGTGGGCGCGCTGGAGAAGGCCTATGCGCTCCAACCAGCCGAGGCGGAGGTCATGGTGGAGTACGCCGAGGCACTGGCGCAGGCGAGCGGCAGCCTGCAGGGACAGCCGCGCGAGTTGCTCTCGAAGGCGCTGGCGATCGCGCCCAATGACCCCAAGGCGCTCACCATGGCAGGCGGGGCGGCCTTCGAGGCGCAGGAGTACGCCCGCGCGATCGCGCACTGGGAAAAGCTGTCGATCCAGGTGCCACAGGATTCCGAACTGGGGAAAGCACTGTCCAGCGGGATCGAACGGGCGCGTGCGCTACAGGCCGGCGAGCGGGTGCCGCAGACTGCCGCGGCATCCGGTACCGAGGCGATCCGCGGGCGCGTCGACATCGCTGCCGCCCTGCGCGACAACGTCGCGCCGAACGACACGGTGTTCATCTTCGCGCGTGCTGCGCAGGGTCCGCGCATGCCGCTCGCGGTGGTGCGCAAACAGGTCAAGGACCTTCCCGCGGACTTCGTGCTCGACGACGCTTCGTCGATGGGCGGAGAGGCGAAACTCTCGTCTGCCGACCGGGTGATCGTGACCGCGCGCGTCTCGCGCAGCGGCAGCGCGACACCCTCGGCGGGCGATCTGCAGGGCGAGAGCCAGGCGCTGACGCCGGGCACGCAGCAGGTTTCGATCACGATCGACGAGGTGGTGCAATGATCCTGGCGCGATCGATCGTCGGCGTTCTCGCCGCGGGAACATTGGCATTCGCGTTTCCGCTCCACGCCCAGACTCCGCCCACCGAGTTTCGTCCGCTGCCCGAGCCCGTGCAGCGATTCGTCGACGGGATGGCGCAGGCGCACGGCTTCGACCGCGCTGGGCTGCACGACCTGTTCGCAGCGATCGAGCCGAGCGCCGGTGTACAGCGTGCGATCTCCGCACCCAGCACGGCCAAGCCGTGGCACGAGTTCAGGCCGCTCTTCGTCGATCCGTCACGGGTCGAGAACGGCGTGAAGTTCTGGAACGCGAACGCCGACCTGCTGGCGCGCGCAGAGTCCCGCTTTGGCGTGCCTGCTGCGGTCATCGTGGTATCTAGATGGGTCGCGGGCAGAGCCCGCTACTTAAACGCCTATTCTTATATT
>CAYLTE010000056.1:0-20915 GCA_964386195.1 uncultured Burkholderiales bacterium
GCTTCGAGCAGGCCGACGGCGGCACGCTGTTCCTGGACGAGATCGGCGACATGCCCTCGGACCTGCAGACGCGTCTGCTGCGCGTGCTCTCCGACGGCCACTTCTATCGTGTGGGAGGACATCAGCCGATCAAAGCGAATGTCCGCATCATCGCGGCGACGCATCAGGACCTCGAGCAGCGCGTGAAGCAGGGCCTGTTCCGCGACGACCTGTTCCACCGCCTGAACGTCATCCGCGTGCGTCTGCCGGCGTTGCGCGAACGGCGCGAGGACATCCCCCTGCTCGCCCGTCACTTCCTCGCCAAGAGCGCGCGCGAACTGGGCGTGGAGACCAAGCGGCTCTCGGATGCGGCGATGAAGTACCTGTCGAGCCATGACTTCCCCGGCAACGTGCGCCAGCTGGAGAACCTGTGCCACTGGCTGACGGTGATGGCGCCAGGGGTCAGCGTCGATCTCGCCGATTTGCCTCCGGAGTTCCGCCAGGAGCAGCGTGCGATGACCACGCAGAGCTGGGTCTCCGCGCTGGAGCGCGAGGCAGAGCTCGCGCTCAATCGGGGCGAGCACAGCATCATGCCGGAGATGAGCCGCCAGTTCGAACGCGCCTTGATCGTCAAGGCGCTCGCGCACACCGGGGGCAGACGCATCGAGGCCTCGCACCTGCTCGGCATGGGGCGCAACACACTCACCCGCAAGATCCAGGAACTGGACATCGAGGCCAAGGAAGCGCCAGGCGAGGGCTGAACGCGGCCTCGCGGCCGCCGCGACAGTCCCTCAGACCTCGATGTCGGCGACCACTGGCGCGTGGTCGGAGGGGCGCTCCACGCCGCGCATGTCACGGTCGATGGTGCTCGAGAGGGTCTGCACCGCGAGTGGCTGCGACACAAGGATGTGATCGATGCGCAGCCCGAGGTTGCGCTTGAAACCGTTCATCCGGTAGTCCCACCAGCTGAAGCTCTTCTCGGGCTGTTCGAACAGCCGGAAGCTGTCGTGCAGTCCCAGCTCGAACAGCGCCCGCAGCGCAGCCCGCTCGGGCTCGCTGAACAGGACCTTGCCGGCCCACAGTCTGGGATCGTGGACGTCCCGGTCCTCGGGCGCCACGTTGAAGTCGCCCAGCAGCACGAGCTTCGGATGGCGCGCCAGTTCGTCGCGCAGCCAGTCGCGCAGCGCGGCGTACCACGCCAGCTTGTACCCGTACTTGGGCGACTCGACGCTCTCGCCATTGGGACAGTACACGCATACCACCCGCACCCCGCCCACGGAAGCAGCCAGGGCGCGCTTCTGCTCGTCGGCGAATCCCGGGATGCCCGCGGCCACGTCCTGGATCGGGTGCCGACTCACGATCGCCACACCGTTGTAGGTCTTCTGCCCGCTGAATGCCACGTCATAGCCGTGCGCGCGAATCGCCTCGGCCGGGAAGCTTCCGTTTTCGCATTTGGTCTCCTGCAGGCAGACGACGTCGAGTGTGCGGCGCGCCATCCATTCCAGCAGCTGCGGCAGGCGGACCTTCAGGGAGTTGACGTTCCAGCTGGCGAATTTCACTGCGGCCCTTAACCTTCTGATTAATATAGAACTGCCTGTTTGCAAGTCTAACGCACGCGTGCGGGCACGGACACATTGCCCTCGGAGTCGATGTCGGAGGTTTTTACATGGCGTGTGGTGTTTCCAATCTAATACTTTGATCCGCATCAGAAAATTTTGCTGGCATGGATGCTGCGGCGGCGCGTCCCGGATGTACGAAGTCGCTTCGAAACCCCGGGCTTCGGCGCTCGGTCAATAGTTCGATGAGCAGACGGCGCACGGTCGCAGCAGCGACCGCTCGTATACCGGAAGGAGATTCGCGTCATGGGTCTTGCAGGCACCAGTTTGCGGCGTCGTTTCCAAAGTCGGCCCGTCTGGTTGGCGCTGGCCATGGCGCCCGTGTTCATCCCACCAGCCTCGGCCGCGTTAATTTCCATCTCGCCGATCGCCTTTGACTTTGGAGATGTTTCGCTTGGCACGACGTCCGCCCAGCAAACCGTCACGGTCACCAACGTCAGCGAATCGCCGCAAACGCTGAATCTTGCCGGCGGTGCTGCCGGGGTTTTCGGCGGCGCCCAGAATTGTCAGGGACAGACGCTCGCACCGGGTGCCTCCTGCCAGATCTCCTATGCGTTCACACCGGCTTCACCCGGTGCGGCAGCCGTGACAACGTCTCTATCGGTGAATGGACAGAACGCCTCATTCTCCTTCGAGGGGAACGCAATTGATGCTTTTCAGATAAGTCCCCTCGGTTTCGACTTCGGCGCGGTTGCACTAGGTTCGACGTCAACTTCGCAGATCGTCACGGTCACAAACGTAAGCGGGTCGCCGCAGACGCTGAATCTTGCCGGCGGTGCTGCCGGGGTTTTCGGCGGCGCCCAGAACTGCCAGGGACAGACGCTCGCGCCGGGTGCCTCCTGTCAGATCTCCTATGCATTTTCTCCCACAGCTGCCGGCGCCGCGACCAGCACGACCAACTTGTCCGTGAACGGCCAGAACGCGTCGTTCACGTTCACGGGGACCGGTGGACCGGGGAGTCAACCCTTTCTGATCTCACCCGTCGCTTTCGACTTCGGCGACGTGTCGGTCGGTGCGTCGTCTGCCGATCAGATCGTCACGATCACCAACGTCAGCGGAGCGCCGCAGACGTTGAACCTTGCTGGCGGCGCCGCCGGTGTCTTTGGTGGTGCCCAGAACTGCCAAGGAAAGACGCTCGCGCCTGGCGAGTCATGTCAGGTGTCCTACACTTTCAGCCCAACGGACTACGGGGAGACAACCGAATCGACTAGTCTGTCGGTCAACGGGCAGCTCGTGGCCATCTCCTTCAGCGGGAACGGCATCGATCCATTCCTGATCTCTCCGATCGGTTTCGATTTCGGCGAAGTCGAGCTTGGATCGACGTCTCTTGAACAGATCGTAGAGATTCTCAACGTCAGCGGGTCGCCGCAGACACTGGATCTTGCCGGCGGTGCTGCGGGAGTATTTGGCGGCGCTCAGAACTGCCAAGGAAACACGCTCGCACCGGGAGGCTCCTGCCAGATCTTCTACGCGTTCACGCCAACCACGCTCGGGCTCGTTACTAGCGATACGACGGTGCTCGTCAATGGCCAGAACGCGACCATTTCATTCATGGGAATCGGCATCAGCGCACACAGCACAATCTCCGAACCCGCAACCCTCGCCGTTCTGGTCCTCGGCCTCGCCGGTGTAGCGGTAGCAGGCAGGCGCAAGCGGTAAGCGGCGATGGCCGACAAGTAGGCCATTGAGTCGAATATTCTCTAGTTGTGCGTCGCAGATGGCTTCCTACGCGGCGAAGACAGGCCGCTTGTAGCATTGCCGAGATCGTCACGCGATCGAATCAAGACACGCGTGACGCCAATCGCCATGGCTTCTCCCCAGCGCAGTGATTCCAAAGTCATTCCCACGGTTGCGCTTGCACGGCAGTGCCTACGACCCAACGGAGGCTAGCCTGATCAAGGGCAACGCCAGCGGAAAGTAGATCGCCGGGGGAGAACGACTTCGGACGGCATCCGCAGTATCTCGGCGGCGCAAGCGCGCGACGCGATCGCTTCCTCGTTTGCACGCCTGTCCTGGCGGACGCAGGCCGAAGAACCTCCGCGTCATAGCAGATAGAACTTCCTGTGCGGCGACGGCGGCAAGCCACATTGTAGGCTTGAGCCTCTCCTGTCGGCCGTGTGTGAATAACTTACGGACTCCGTTCTCCTTCTTACCCGTCGCCATCCGGCGAACCGGGCGCGCCGCACCCCGAGATCCGCGCTGATCCACTGCACGGCACGATAGACGCTGGCACGTCGACGCAATGACAGCCATCCAGCGTTCATGAACAGACCCGAGCCGATCGTCGAGACGGTGACGTCATCCTGGACAGGGAGCACATCGGTGACGCCCACCCCCGCTTTGAGCACGTTCGATGCGATCGCCCTGATTGTCGGCATCGTCATCGGCGCCGGCATCTTCGTGACGCCCGCACTGGTCGCGTCCCACACCGGCGACGCGCAGACGCTGCTCGTTGCCTGGACGGTCGGCGGCGCAGTCGCGCTGGCCGGCGCGCTGTGCTATGCAGAACTCGCAACCGCCTATCCGCACTCGGGCGGCGACTACCACTATCTATCCCGCGGCTTCGGGCGATCGCTCGCGTTCCTGTTCGGGTGGGCGCGCATCACCGTCATACCGACCGGATCGATCGCGCTGCTTGCGTTCGCATTCGGCGACTACGCGAGCCAGGCCGTTTCGCTCGGTCCGCATTCCTCCGCGCTATGGGCCGCCGCTGTCGTGATCGCGCTCACGGCGCTGAACATGGCGGGCGTGCGGCACGGCTCGCGCACGCAGAACCTGTTCACCGCATTGGAGGTGATCGGGCTGCTGGTAGTGGTGGTCGCCGGGCTGTTCCTCGTCGCCCCCGCCGGCGCGGAGATCGCTCCGGCACCCACGGTTCAGCAGGCGTCCGTGTTCGGGCTGGCCATGGTCTTCGTCATGCTCGCCTTCGGCGGGTGGAACGAGGCCTCGTACATCTCGGCGGAAGTGCGCGGCCCGCGCACCAACGTGGTGACCGCACTCGTGGCCAGCATCGTCGTCATCACCGCGCTCTATCTGCTCGTGAACCTCGCCTATCTGCGCGGTCTCGGCTTCGCGGGCATGGCCGGATCGAGCGCGGTGGCGGCGGATCTCCTGCGGCGCGCATTCGGCGAGACCGGCGCGTGGCTGATCGCCGCCGTGGTGGCGATTGCAGCGCTGACCTCGGCGAACGCGACGATCCTGCTCGGCGCGCGCACCAGCTATGCCGTCGGGCGTGACTTCGCACCGTTTGCCGGCCTGGGTCGCTGGCATGCACGCACCAACTCACCGACCGCCGCTCTCGCGCTGCAAGGGTGCATCGCGCTGGCACTGGTCGGCGTGGGCGCGATGACGCGTCGAGGCGTGGAAACGATGATCGAGTTCACGGCGCCGGTGTTCTGGTTCTTCTTTCTGCTCGCCGGCATTTCGCTGTTCGTCCTGCGCTGGCGAGAACCGCACGCGCCACGGCCATTCCGCGTGCCTCTGTACCCCTTCACACCGCTGCTGTTCTGCGCCACCAGTGCATGGCTGTTCTATTCGAGCGTGCGCTATGCAGGGATCGGTTCGCTGCTGGGCATCGCCGTGCTCGGCGTGGGCGCGCTGCTGCTGCTGCTCTCGCGCCTGCCTGCCGTGCAGGGCGCGACCGGTCGCGCGTCGCGCTGAACACTCGTCCGCCGTTCAACTCTGACAGGAGATCCGCATGAAGACCACCGCAATGTCGTGCGCCGCAGCTTTCCTCACCGCCCTGGCGCTCACGCCTGGCGCGGCATTGGCGCAGGAGGCGCGACGCGACATCCTGATCCTGGCGCAGAACCAGTCACCGCAGCGCTCGCCCGACGTGCCCTTCGTCCCGACCAAGGAGGAGGTGGTCGAGAAGATGCTCGAACTGGGCGAGGTGGACGAGCAGGACGTGGTGTACGACCTGGGCTCCGGCGATGGCCGCCTGCCGATCACGGCCGCGAAGAAGTACGGGGCGCGTGGCTTCGGGGTGGACATCGATCCGAACCGCGTACGCGAGGCGCGCGAGAACGCCAGGAAGGCCGGCGTGGAGGACAAGGTGAAGTTCGTCCAGGGCGACCTGTTCCAGACCGACATCGGTGATGCGTCGGTCGTCACGCTCTACCTGCTGCCCAGCGTGAACCTCAAACTCCGCCCGAAACTTCTGTCGGAGCTGAAACCGGGGACGAAAGTGGTTTCACACAACTACGACATGGGTGACTGGAAACCGGAGCAGACGGTGAACGTGGGCAGTCACACGGTCTACGTATGGACCGTTCCCGAGCGAGGACAGGCTTCCGGAGAAAAGGACTAGCAGGGCGCCACGAGCCGACGCCGGTCCGGACCTCGCGCAGGACCGCTATTCGTCCGTGGAGGCCGGCACGGAGGGGGGTACGTCCGGCGCCGCCTGCACGGGTGTATCGGTTTCGGCCTGAACCAGCTTCTCCTCGGGCGCGGCGGCGGCCTTCGGCGCCGCCCGGCGCGCCTCCAGCCCCTTGGGCAAGGGCGTGCGGGGATAGCCCGCGGTGTCCAGCGCCCGCGCCCACGCCGCCTCGTCATAGCCGCGCAGCACGCTCTTGCCGACCACCAGCACCGGCACCTCGCGACGTCCCCCCGTCAGGGCAACCAGGGTCTGCACGTTGTCGCCGTCCAGAGCGTCCACCTCGGTGTAGGGCGTCCCCCTGCCGTTCAGGAAATCGCCTCCCGCTTCGCACCCGCTTCCGCATCCCTTCGCGACGTAGAGCGTCACCGGGAAGTTGCGCATGGCGGCACGAACAGCGTAAGGATAGGCTTGGTCCGGCGCGCGGTCGCCCACGTGCCTGCGCTCGGCATCGAGCGCGTCGGGCGGCGGTGCGGTATCGGAGTAATGGACGACGCCCGCACTGTCGCGCCAGCGGTATACCTTGTCGGCATGGCTGGGGACGGCCAGCAGAACGAGCGTCAGAAAAAGACTAATTCGGAACATTGGCGCCTCCGGCCGGAATAGCCGGAGGCAGCTTCAAGCAACAGCCATGCCGCTGTGGCGCAGCAGCGCGTCGATCTGGGGCTCCCGACCCCTGAAAGCAACGAACGAATCCAGGGCCGGGCGGCTGCCGCCGACACCCAGAATCTCGCGCCAGAAGCGCTCGCCGACCGCCGGATTGAGTACACCTTCCTCCTCGAACAGCGCGTAAGCGTCGGCCGACAGGACTTCCGCCCACTTGTAGCTGTAGTAGCCGGCCGCGTAACCGCCTGCAAAGACGTGGGAGAAGCTGTTGGGAAAGCGGTTGTAGGCCGGCGGAACGACCACGGCCACGCGCGCGCGCACCGAGTCGAGCAGTTGCTGCACATCGCCAGCGCGTGCGTCGAAGTCGTAGTGCAGGTGCATGTCGAACAGGGCGAACTCCAACTGGCGGACGAACTGCAGCCCGGAGTGGAAGTTCTTTGCCGCAAGCATCTTTTCGTAGAGCGCGCGCGGCAGCGCGGCACCGGTGTCGACGTGCGCGCTCATGCCCTGCACCACGTCCCACTCCCAGCAGAAGTTTTCCATGAACTGGCTCGGCAGCTCGACCGCATCCCACTCCACACCATTGATGCCGGCGACGCCGCGATGCTCGACGCGCGTGAGCAGGTGATGCAGGCCGTGGCCGAACTCGTGGAACAGCGTCGTGACCTCTGCGTGCGTGAACAGTGCGGGCCGACCGCCGACCGGTGCCGAGAAGTTGCAGGTGAGGTAGGCAACCGGGGTCTGCACCCCCTCGCCGCGACGCTTGCGCGTGATCGCGTCGTCCATCCACGCCCCACCGCGCTTGGATGGACGGGCATAGAGATCCAGATAGAACTGCCCTACGAGATTGCCCTCTCGCGAGCGGATGTCGAAGAAGCGCACGTCCGCGTGCCACGTCGGCGCAGCGGAGGATTCGACGCGCAAGCCGTAGAGCCGTTCGACCAGGCCGAACATGCCCGCCAGCACCTTGGGCTCGGGGAAGTACTGCTTCACCTCCTGCTCGGAGAAGGCGTAGCGCGCCACGCGCAGCTTCTCGGAGGCCCAGCCGATGTCCCACGCTTCCAGCGTTTCCAGTCCGAGCTGGTCGCGTGCGAAGGCAGACAGGTCGTCCAGGTCCTTGCGCGCGAAGGGCTTCACGCGGGCGGCGAGATCCTCGAGGAAGGCGACCACCTGCGCCGGCGACTGCGCCATCTTCGGGGTGAGCGAGAACTCCGCGTAGTTCGCAAACCCGAGCAGTTGTGCCGCCTCCTGCCGCAGCCGCAGGATCTCCACGATCAGCGCGGCGTTGTCCCACTCGGGATTGCCGAATTCGGCGGCGCGGGTGACGTAGGCGCGATACATCAACTCCCGCAGCGGCCGGTGGTCCGCGTACTGCATCACCGGCAGGTAGGAGGGCATGTGCAGGGTGAACTTCCAGCCCTGGTGGCCCTCCGCCGCAGCCGCGGCTCGAGCGGTCTCGAGCGCGTCGTCCGGGATGCCGGCGAGCTCGGACTCGTCCAGCACCAGGTGCGAAAACGCATTGGTCGCATCCAGCACGTTATCGCTGAAGCGGGCGGACAGTTGATCGAGCCGCTCGCGGATCGCCTTGAAGCGCGCCTTCTTTTCCGCAGGCAGTTCGGCGCCGCCGAGGCGGAAATCGCGCAACTCGTTCTCGACGATCTTCTTCTGCTCGAGCGACAGACCCTCGTACGCCGGCGAGGCGCGCAACGCCTTGAACTTCGCGAACAGGCGCTCGTCCTGCGAGATTTCGGTGTAGTACTGCGTGATGCGAGGGAGGTTGGCGTTGTACACCTCCCGCAACGGGGGACTGTTCATCACCGCGTTCAGATGCGAGACCTGACCCCACGCGCGCGACAAGCGCTCGTTGGCATCGTCCAGCGGCGCGACGAAGTCGGCCCAGCTGGGTTCCACGGGAGACTGAGCGAGCACCTCCACCAGCGCGCGGTTCTCCGCGAGCAGGGCATCCAGGGCTGGGGCGACGTGCTCGGGCTGGATCTCCTGGAACCGGGGCAGCCCGGAGAAATCGAGTAACGGATTCATGCGAGGGATTCCTTGGAAACGCAATGCGGGCAAGGCACCCGCGGAAGGCGGTGCTAGCGCGCGGAGTAGACCAGGCGTCCGCCGACGAGCGTGTGGCGTACCCGCACGGGCAACTCCATGCCCTCGAAAGGTGTGCTCTTTCCACCGCTTTGCAAGGCCGCGTCATCGACTTTCCACCACGCCTGCGCGTCGAACACGCAAACGTCGGCCGGCGCACCGGGCTGCAGCGATCCTGCAGCGAGGCGCGCGCATGCAGCCGGGCGTGCGGTCACGGCAGCCAGCGCCGCAGGCAGGGCAAGCGACGACTCGCGCGCCCATTTGACGACCAGGGACAGGAGCAGTTCCACCGCGCTTGCACCGGGAGCGGACTCGGCGAAAGGCAGATCCTTGGCGTCGTCCGGCAGGGCGACGTGATCGGAGCAGACCGCATCGATCGTTCCGTCCGCCAGCCCGCCGCGGAGGGCATCGCGGTCCCGCGCGGAGCGCAGCGGCGGGACGAGATGGCAGCGGGAATCGAAGAAACCGATGTCCATCTCGGTCAGATGGATGTGCGCGGCTGCAACATCGCAAGTGACGTGCAGTCCGGCGCGACGCGCGGCGCGCACCAGTTCCACGCCCTCGGCACTGGACAGCCGGCACAGATGGACGCGTGCACCGGTCTCGCGCGCCAGGATCAGGATGGAGGCGATCGCAACGGATTCGGCCGAAACGGGAATCGCAGGCAGTCCCAGCCGCGAGGCCACTTCGCCATCGTGGGCGACCCCGCCCGCGGCGAGGCTGCGCTCCTGTGGCCGCAGCCATACGCCGAAATCGAAGGTGGCGGCGTACTGCAACGCCCGCTGCAATACACGGTAGTCGCGCAGCGGCGCATCGGCCTGCCCGAAGCCCACGCAGCCGGCATCGCGCAGCTCTGCCATCTCGGCGAGGCGCTCGCCCTTCAATCCCTGGGTGAGAGCACCGAGTGGGTATACGTGCGCGCCCGCGAAGCCGCGCGTGACGGCAATCAGACGCTCCACCAGACCCGGTTCGTCGAGCGGCGGATCGGTATCGGGCGGGCAGATGACACTGGTCACGCCGCCCGCGGCCGCGGCCCGCACCTCGCTGGCCGAGCCTGCCACCCGCGCGCAAAGGTCGACCAGTCCCGGACACACGTGCAGTCCGCTCGCGTCGATGGTCTGCTCCGGACGGAATCCGTCGGGCGCCTTGCCGGCAGCGACGATGCGTCCGTCGGCCACGGCCAGGTCTGCACGGCGCTCGCTTCCTGCCTGGGGATCGATCAGAGTCCCGTTCTGGATCAGCAGCTTCATGACGACCCCGGGTTGCCGGCGAGGATGCTCATCACCGCCATGCGAACGGCGATGCCGAAGGTCACCTGCGGCAGAATCACCGACTGCGCACCATCGGCCACCGACGATTCGATTTCGATGCCGCGGTTCATCGGACCCGGATGCATCACGATGGCATCGGGACGCGCGAGCGCGAGCTTCTCCGAGGTCAGACCGTAGTGGCGGAAGTATTCCTGCGGGCTGGGCAGCAACGCACCGTCCATGCGCTCGTTCTGCAGGCGCAGCATCATCACCACGTCGACGTCGCGCAGGCCCTGCGCCATGTCGTGGAACACGCGCACGCCGAGGCGCTCGACCTGGGTGGGGATGAGGGTGCGCGGTCCGATCACGCGCACCTCGGGAACGCCGAGCGTGGTGAGCGCGTGGATTTCCGAGCGGGCGACGCGCGAGTGCAGCAGGTCGCCGACGATCGCCACGCGCAGGTGGTTGAACGCGCCCTTGTAGTGCCGGATGGTGTACATGTCGAGCAGCGCCTGCGTCGGGTGAGCGTGCCGACCGTCGCCGGCGTTGACGACGTGGATGTGGGGACCGACGTGACGCGCGATCAGATGCGCCGCACCGCTCTGGCTGTGGCGCACCACGAACATGTCGGCGTTCATCGCCGTCAGGTTCGCCACCGTGTCGAGCAGCGTCTCGCCCTTGGTCTGGGACGAGGTGGCGATGTTGAGATTCACCACGTCGGCCGACAGGCGCTTCGCCGCAATTTCGAAGGTCGTGCGCGTGCGGGTGCTCGGCTCGAAGAACAGGTTGAAGATCGAGCGTCCGCGCAGCAGGGGCACCTTCTTGACCTCGCGCTCGGTGACCGACACGAACGAAGCCGCCGTGTCGAGGATGCTGCCGAGGATGTCGGCGGGAAGCCCCTCGATGCTGAGCAGGTGGTTCAGGCGCCCGTCGGGCGTGAGCTGCGGGTTGGCACTCAACGGGTAACTCCCCGCTCGACCAGTTCCAGCCACAGGCGGCCCGAGTCGGCATCGCTGCGCAGTTGCACCAGCTTCTCGCGCGGAACATCGAGCGTGGCACCCACGTACTGCGGGCAGATGGGCAGCTGCCGCCCGCCGCGGTCGACGAGCGCCGCCAGACGGATGGAGGTCGGGCGCCCGAAATCGAAGATCTCGTTCATCGCCGCCCGGATGGTCCGTCCGGTGTAGAGCACATCGTCCACCAGCACGATGTGAGAATCCTCGACCTCGAAGGTGAGATCCGAGGGCTGCACGCCCGCTGCCAGTCCCTTCTTCTTGTAATCGTCGCGGTAGAACGCGACGTGCACCGAACCGAGCGGGGTGGTCAACCCGAGCATGCGATGCAGGTGACGGGCCACCCAGACACCGCCGGTGTGGATACCCACCAGGCAGGTGTCGGGCCGCAGATCGGCGCGGATGGCAGTGGCGAGGCGCTCGAGCAGCTGATTCGCGTCAGGCAGTTGCATGCGTGCCGTCGAAGAAGGACTGGAGAATGTGCTGCGCGGCCACCTGATCCAGCATCTGCGCCTGGCGCCGCCCGCGCACGCCCGCCTCGCCCAGCGACAGGCCGGCAGCATGGGAGCTCAGCGTCTCGTCGACGAGAACCGACGGCACGCGGAAGGTGGCGCTGAGCCGTCGGGCGAAGCGTTCGCATCGCGCCGCCAACTCGTGCGCACGGCCGTCGGCGTGTGCGGGCCGTCCGACCACGAACTGCACCGGCTCCCACTCGCGAACCAGCCCGGCCACGCGCTCGATGCGGTCGGCGTCCGAGCGCACCTCGAGTGTGGTCAGCGGATGCGCCATGCGCAGCGTGAGCTCGCCCACCGCGACACCCACCCGACGTTCGCCGAAGTCGAAGGCGAGCACGTTGCCGCGGTCAGGCGTGGCCGGCATGATCGGACAGCCGGGTCAGGTCGATGCCCAACAGGTCCACAGCGGCCTGGAAGCGCTGCTCGGGCGGCACGTTGAACACGACATCGATGTCCGCCGCTACGGTGAGCCAGGCGTTCTGACCCAGTTCCTGCTCCAGCTGCCCCGCCGCCCAGCCGGCGTAGCCCAGGGAAACGAAGATCTGCTGCGGCCCCTCCCCCTTCCCCACCGCTTCCAGGATGTCCTTGGACGTCGTCAGCGCGACGTCGTCGCGCACCGCCAGCGTCGACTGCCAGGCCCCGGCCGGGCGATGCAGGACGAATCCCCGGTCAACCTGCACCGGGCCGCCGAAGTAGACCGGCGAATCGGCCCAGCGGCGATCATCCAGCGCGATATCGACCTGCTCGAACAGCGTCGACATGGTCATGTCGATCGGTCGATTGACCACCAGTCCCAGCGCGCCTTGTTCGTTGTGCTCGCAGATATAGGTCAGGGAGCGGGCGAAATTCGGATCGACCATGTTCGGCATGGCGATCAGGAAGTGGTGCGTCAGGTTGACGGACTGCATGGCGCACATTCTATCAGGCGCACTCCGTACGCCCATCCCCGACTCCACGGGCCGGAAATCAGGCCCATGATTTTGTTAAGATTCGGCGTGGCTGACGGTCGACTGGCAGCCTACTTTCCCGGGGCCTTCCTCTGGCTACAGAAAAAGAGCTGACCGCGTTCCTGGCGGATGTGGAGCGACGGGCATTCAAGCAGGCGGTATTCGCGGTTCGTGACGAGCAGGTTGCACTCGATCTGGTCCAGGACGCCATGCTGCGACTCGCCGAGAAGTACGGCGCAAAGCCTGCGCAGGAACTGCCGTTACTGTTCCAGCGCATCCTGCAGAACGCCATCCGCGATCACTACCGCCGGCACAAGGTGCGGTCGTTGTGGACGACGCTGCTCTCCTCGTTCCAGAGCAAGGACGACGAGGACCACGACCCGCTCGATTCCCTGGAGGTGCAGGACGGCGCCAATCCGTTCACCGGGCCGGCCGAGCACAGCGAGCGCAGCCAGATAATGGGTATCATCGAACAGGGACTCGCAGCCTTGCCGACCCGTCAACGTGAGGCATTTCTGCTGCGTTACTGGGAAGAACTGGACGTATCGGAGACAGCGAAAGCCATGGGTTGCTCGGAGGGGAGCGTGAAGACGCACTGCTCCCGCGCGACCCATTCCCTCGCGCTTTTCCTGAAGACGAGGGGAGTAGCGTTGTGAACCACGACGAACTGGGACGCAAGATCGCCAGCCGGCTGGACGAGGGCCTCGACGCCCTCCCGCCGCGCGTGGCACGCCGGCTCGCCCTTGCGCGCGCCCAGGCGCTCGCGCGCCACTCGGACCTGGCTCAGGGCTCTTCCCAGGCAGCTGGAGGCGGGCTCGCGGATCGCCCGTCGTTCACCGTTTCTCCCCGTCTCCTCGCGCCGGTGTTCGGGCTTGTGCTCGCCCTGATCGTCATGTTTTACTGGCAAGAGTCGCAGCGCCTGGAAACGAATTACGCGGACAACGCGGATATCGATGCGCAGATGCTGACCGACGAACTGCCGGTGACCGCGTACCTCGACCAAGGATTCGAGATTTGGCTCTACCACCAGACCCCGGCCGACGCGCAACAGTAGTCGTACTTGCCGGCTTGGCCCTCGGCGTCGCTCGACTGGGGCATGCGCAGGACTGGTCACAACTGAGCGCGGAAGAGCAGCGCATCCTCGCGCCGCTCAAGGAAGACTGGCCCAATATCGAGCAGACCCGCCGCGAGAAGTGGGTCGGCATCGCCCGCCGGTACGATTCTCTCAGCCCGGAAAAGCGCGACCGGCTGCAGGCGCGCATGCGCCAGTGGGCGGCGCTGAGTCCGGAGGAGCGCGCGCAGGTACGCGAGCGCTACAAGCAGCTGAAGGAAATGCCGCCGGAGAAGCGCGAGGCCATCAAGCGCAAGTGGCGCGAGTACGACAGCCTGACCGAGGAAGAGAAGGACACCCTGCGCCAAGCGCACCCGGCGAACAAGCCCTGAACGCACCCGCCCCGATTCAGTCCCGCGGCGCTGCCGCGCGGCTGTGGCCGCGATTCGCCAGCCTCTGCTACGAGGCGGTGCTCCTCGTCCCGATCCTGTTCGTTTCCGGGTACCTGTTCCTGACTGTTGCACGCGATGCCGAAGGCCCGCTGATGCGCAGCCTGTTCCAGGTCTGGCTGCTGGGCTGGGTGGGCGCCTATCTGGTGTACTGCTGGGTCAGGGGCGGCCAGACGTTGGCGATGAAGGCCTGGCGCCTGCGGCTGGTTACGGTCGACGGAGGACCGGTGGGGCTGCCCCGCGCCATGGTGCGCTACGTGGCCGCCGTCGCGGGCACGCTGCCGTTTGCCGCCGGCTTCCTTTGGGCACTGCTCGACCGCGACCGGCAGTGCCTGCACGACCGCATCGCCGGCACGCGGCTGGTGCGGGTGGAATGACCGCGCCGCTCAGCGGCGTTCCAGCCGATAGATCAGGGAGAGTGCCAGTCCGAGAAACAGGGCGGTGGGTGCGAAGGCGGCGAGCAGCGGCGGCCAGCCGGCGAGCATGCCTGCGTGGCCGAACAGCCGGCTCAGCAGGTGGAAGCCCAGCCCCAGCATGATGCCCGCGAAGATCCGCGTACTCACGCCGCCCTCACGCACGTTCATGTAGGCGAACGGCAGCGCCAGGAACATCATCACCACGACTGCCAGCGGATAGACGATCTTGTTCCACAGGGCGATCTCGTAGCGCGCGGAGTCCTGGCGATTGTCGCGCAGGTGGCGGATATACGAGAACAACGTGCCCACCGACATCTTGTCGGGCGGCAGCAGCAGGACGTTCAGGATGCGCGGGGTGAGCACCGAATGCCAGGCCGTCTGCGCAATGCGCTCGACCTCGGTCCCTTCGCCCGAGAAGCGCGTGCGCACGACATCCTCCAACTGCCACTCGTTCTCGGTCAGGTAGCGCGCGCTGCGTGCCAGGCTGATGGTGCGCAGCCGGTACGCTTCATCGAATTCGTAGACCCGTATCTGCTCCAGCGTGGTGTCGTGCAGGATGCGGCCGACGTTCACGAAACTGCCAGCGTCCTTCACCCAGATGCCGGAGCGGAACGCCGAGACCTTCACGTCCGCGTTCGTCTGCCGCAGCTTCATGCGCTGCCCAGCCTCGTCCGACCAAGGCGCGACGAATTCGCCGATTGCGAAGGCGATCGCGGCGAATCCAAGCCCGATGATCGCCAGCGTCCGCCCGAGCGCGAAAATCGACACGCCTGCCGTGCGCATCACCGCGTACTCGGAGTGCAGCACCAGTTGCGCGAGCGCGAACATGGTGCCGATCAGCACCGCCACCGGGAACAGCTCGTACAGGCGGCCGGGCAGCTCGAGTGCCACCAGGAGCAATGCGGGCATGAGCGGATAGCGGCCCTTGGCGACATCCTCGAGCTGCTGGATCAGGTCGAAGAAGCTGAACAGCATCAGCAGGCCCACCAGCACGAGGGCGACGCTCGCAACGATCTGCCGGGTGAGGTAGCGGCGCAGGATCCTCATCGGCCGAACCAGGCCCTGAGCTTGCCCATGCGCCACAGGAACAGCACGACGAGCACGATGACCATGAGCACATGGACACCCCACATGCCGATCCACGCCGGCAGCTTCTCCTGGGCAATCCACGCCTGAGACATGCTCACCAGGTTGCTGTAGATCATGAACACCGGCACGGCCATGATGATGTTGGCGAAGCGGCCGGTTCTAGGATTCACGGCACTCATCGGGATGGCGATGAAGGCCAGCACGATGCTGGAGATGGGCATGCCGATGCGGAACGCGAACTCGGCGAGATGGACGGGGGACGGTTCTGCCAGGAGCGCATCGGTGGTCCGGGACTTCTGCGA
This sequence comes from uncultured Burkholderiales bacterium, assembly GCA_964386195.1. Classification (GTDB taxonomy): domain Bacteria; phylum Pseudomonadota; class Gammaproteobacteria; order Burkholderiales; family SHXO01; genus SHXO01. The sequence continues at coordinate 15,706 of CAYLTE010000056.1, forward strand.
GGGCATGAAGCGCTTGCCCTCCTCGCGCTCGACGAGCACCGCATAGCGCGAGAAAGAGACCACGCGATAGTCCGGCTGGCCGGGCGTGCCTTCGTAGCGGCGTCCGTCGAGCAACACCAGATAGCGGTCGCCCTCGGGCGTGGTCTGAACGTAACCCCGGCTCGCCACCATCACACCCTGCTTGCCGTTCTCCGCCGAGTGCACGAACACGTTGGCGATCTGGGTGAGGTCGGGCGAGAGCTTCTCCACGAAGAACACCCGGTCGCCGCGCTTGGTCTCCTTGAACACACCCGGGGCGATGGCGGAGACGTCGTCGCGGTTCTCGAGTTGATGGCGATACTGCTCGGCCTTGGTCACGGCCCAGGGCGTGAGGTAGAGGCTGAGCACACCCACGGACACCACGATGGGCAACGCGAACAGCACGACAGGCTTGAGCCAGGACAGCAGACCCAGGCCGGAGCTCTGCCACACCACCATTTCGGAGTCGCGGTAGGCGCGGGTCATCGTGAGCAGCACGGCAAGATACAGCGTGGCCGACAGCAGCACCGAGAGGTAGCCGAGCGCGCTGAAGCCCATCAGCGTCACCACCGCGTCGGCCGGGATGCGTCCACGCGCCGCGGATCCGAGCAGGCGAATCAGCTGCGAGGTGAAGGTAATGACCAACAGGACCGTGAAGACGCCCACGCCGGCGGCGGCGAACTCGCGCAGGGTCGACCGCATGAAGATCATCGCTGCCGCCCTCCGAGTCTCTGGGGCGCGCCGCTGCCTGCCGGGCTGCGTCGCGCTTTGACTTGTCGCAGCCCGGGAGCAATAATGCTGTCAGTTCCTAACCGATTCAATATCAAAGCGAAAACAGGAGTGCGCGTGGAATTTAGCACAGTAACCGGAGCACCGGAGAAAAGCCGCAGCGATTGTCTCGTGATCGGCGTATTCGAAGGCAACGAGTTGTCCGAACCCGCACGCCTGGTGGACAAGGCTTCTAAGGGATTCGTCTCCGGCATCCTCGAGCACGGCGACTTCGAAGGCCGCGTCGGCAACACACTTCTGGTGCACAACGTCCCCGGCATCGCCGCCGACCGCCTGCTCCTCGTTGGACTCGGCAAGCGCACGGAGTTCGGTGCGCGTGCCTACCGCGAGGCGGTGCGCGCCGCGATGCGGACGCTGTCCGAGGGAAGTGCGACCAGTGCCGCATTGTATCTGTCGCAGATTCCCTTGCAGGACCGGGACGCCGACTGGGCACTGATGCACGCGGCGGCGGTGGTGCGCGATGTCAGCTATCGCTTCGACCGGCTCAAGAGCCGCAAGAGTGAGCGCAAGGGACCGAAGAGCGTGGCGCTGCAGGCTGACGGCGGCGGGGCTGCTGCGGTGGCGCACGGGGCTGCGCTCGGCGAAGGCGTGGCGCTGGCAAAGGATCTCGGCAACCTGCCCGGCAATATCTGCACGCCTACTTACCTGGCGAAGCAGGCGCAGGAGCTGGCCAGACGCCACAAGCTCGACTGCGAGGTGCTCGACGAGCGCGACATGGAGAAGCTCGGCATGGGCGCGCTGCTGGCGGTCACGCGCGGCACGCGCGAGCCGGCGAAGCTGATCGTTCTGCACTATCGCGGCGGCGGGCGCAAGGACAAGCCGGTCGTGCTCGTCGGAAAGGGCATCACCTTCGATACCGGCGGCATCTCGATCAAGCCGTCCGCCGAGATGGACGAGATGAAGTACGACATGTCCGGCGCCGGCAGCGTGCTGGGCACGTTCGAGGCGATCGCGCGCATGAAGCTGCCGCTCAACGTGATCGGCATCGTCCCCACGTGCGAGAACATGCCGGGCGGCAATGCCGTGAAACCCGGCGACATCGTGACCAGCATGTCCGGCCAGACCATCGAGATCCTCAACACCGACGCGGAAGGCCGGCTGATCCTGTGCGATGCGCTGACCTACGCCGAGCGATTCGAGCCGGCGGCGGTGATCGACATCGCCACACTCACCGGCGCGTGCGTGATCGCGCTCGGAAGCGTGGCGACCGGTCTCTACAGCAACGACGAGACACTGGCGCGCGATCTGCTCGATGCCGGGCAGCAGTCCTGGGACCGCGCGTGGCAGATGCCGCTGTGGTCCGACTACGAAGAGCAGATCAAGAGCCCCTTCGCCGACATCGCGAACGTCGGAGGACGCCCTGCAGGAAGCGTGACGGCCGCCTGCTTCCTGGGGCGCTTCGCACGCAAGTTCAAGTGGGCCCACCTCGACATCGCCGGCACGGCCTGGCGCTCCGGCAAGGAAAAGGGATCGACCGGGCGCCCGGTGCCGCTGCTCACCACGTTCCTGATGCAGCGCGCGCAGGCCGCCGGCACCGCGGCAGCGGCGCCCAAGCCGGCACGGAAGAAAGCGGCACGCGCGGCCGCGAAGCGCAGCAGCGGTCGCAAAGGACGATGACGCAGATCGACTTCTACACCAACGTCGGCGACCGCGCGCTGACCGCCTGCACCCTGGCTGCGAAGGCGATGGCGCGCGGGATGCGCATGATGATCCTCACTGCCGACGACGTGCAGACGCAACGTGTCGACACTCTGCTCTGGACGCAACCCGCAACGGGTTTCCTGCCGCATTGCCGGGCAGATCATCGCCTCGCGCCAGTGACGCCCATCATCCTCGACCACGTGGCCGAGCCGGTGGTGCACGAGCAAGTGCTGCTCAATCTGCGCGACGATCTTCCTCCTCACTTCAGCAGGTTCGAGCGGCTGATCGAACTGGTCAGCGGCGAGGCCACCGACCGAGAGCAGGCGCGCGAGCGCTATCGCTTCTATCGCGACCGCGGTTACGAAATCCGCACGCACGACCTGGCTCGCAGCGCGAGCCGCTGAACGCGATGCATGCCTCCACGCCGGAAGACGACGCAGGCGACGAGCTGTTCGGCAAGCTCGACCAGCTGCTGCGCCGGCAGGACTCGAACGCAGAGCCTGCGCGCGCCGAGTCCGTCCCCATGCTGACCGAGGCGGTGGAAGGCGAGGCGCCGGACGAGGAGGACGTGCCGGTGCTGCTCGACGCGGTGGAAAGCAACCCGCCGGAAGCGGGCCCGCCGCCGGTCGCACTCGACCAGCTGCGCCTGCTGCAGGCCGCGCTCTACCTGCGGCTTCGCCAGAGCGTGGACGAAGCGCTGCAGGATGCCGCGCTCCATGACCTGTCCGCCACGCAGCGGGCGCAGTTCGCACAGGCCCTGCGGCGCGCGCTGCCGCGCATCGTGCGCGAATCGGTAGTCCAGGCATTCGGACACGGGGAACCGCCTGTCCGCTGAACACCGACGGAGAGAGGTCGCCAAACCCCCTCCGCTATAATTTTTCGTTTGCCTTCGATCCCACCGCAATGGAACTCGCCAAGAGCTTCGAGCCCAAGGAAATCGAGAGCCGCTGGTATCCCGTCTGGGAGTCGCGCGGCTATTTCGCCGCCCATGGCAATCCCTCGGGCAATCCCTCGGACGATCCCTCGGCCGGCGCGTCCTCGACGCCTTCGGCGCCGACCTACTGCATCCAGCTGCCGCCACCGAACGTGACCGGCACGTTGCACATGGGCCACGCGTTCCAGCAGACGCTGATGGACGCGCTGGTTCGCTACCACCGCATGCGCGGCTACAACACCAACTGGGTGGTCGGCACCGATCATGCCGGCATCGCCACCCAGATCGTGGTCGAGCGCCAGCTCGAGGCGCAGGGCAAGAGCCGCCACGACTTCACGCGCGAGGCCTTCGTCGAGCGCGTGTGGGAGTGGAAGCAGCAGTCGGGATCGACCATCACGCGGCAGATGCGTCGCCTCGGCACCTCGGCGAACTGGACCTACGCCGACACCGAGGGACACAAGGCCGGCTACTTCACCATGGACGCGCGCATGTCGTGTGCGGTCGTCGAGGTGTTTGTGCAGTTGTACGAACAGGGACTGATCTATCGCGGCAAGCGGCTGGTCAACTGGGATCCGGTGCTCGGCACGGCGGTGTCCGATCTCGAGGTGGACAGCGAGGAGGAGGACGGTCGCATCTGGGAGATCCGCTATCCGGGGGCCGACGGGGGCGAAGGCGTGGTGGTCGCGACCACGCGCCCGGAGACGATGCTGGGTGACGTCGCCGTCGCCGTGCATCCGGACGACGAGCGCTACGCGACGCTGATCGGCAGCAAGCTCGTGCTGCCGCTCACCGGCAAGCAGATACCGGTGATCGCCGATGCCTACGTCGACCCCGCATTCGGCACCGGGTGCGTGAAGATCACGCCGGCGCACGACTTCAACGACTACCAGGTCGGCCAGCGCCACGGCCTGGAGCCGGTCGGCATCCTCACCCTGCAGGCGAAGGTCAACGACAACGCGCCCGCAGCTTACCGCGGACTCGACCGGTACGAAGCGCGCAAACGCGTGTTGGCCGACCTGCAGGCGCAGGGACTGCTGGTGTCGGAGAAGCCGCACAAGCTGAAGGTGCCGCGATCGGGCCGCACCGGCGTGGTGGTCGAGCCGATGCTCACCGACCAGTGGTTCGTGAAGATGGACACGCTGGCGAAGCGCGGCCTCGACGTCGTCGCGTCGGGCGACGTGCGGTTCCATCCGGAGCACTGGACCACCACCTACAACCACTGGCTGGAGAACATCCAGGACTGGTGCATCTCGCGCCAGCTGTGGTGGGGTCACCAGATCCCTGCTTGGTACGACGAGGCAGGAAATCTCTACGTCGCGCGCAACGAGGCGGACGCGCAGGAGCAGGCAGTGGCGAAGGGGCACAGCGGGACGCTGCGCCGCGACGGCGACGTGCTGGATACCTGGTTCTCTTCGGCGCTGGTGCCGTTCACCTCGCTCGGTTGGCCGGAGAAGACGAAGGACCTCGAGCTGTTCCTGCCCAGCTCCGTACTGGTCACCGGCTTCGACATCATCTTCTTCTGGGTCGCGCGCATGGTCATGATGACCCTGCACTTCACGGACAAGGTCCCGTTCCGCGACGTGTACATCAACGCCATCGTGCGCGACGCCGAAGGCCAGAAGATGAGCAAGTCGAAGGGCAATACCCTCGACCCGCTCGACTTGATCGACGGCATCACGCTCGAGGACCTGCTGGTGAAATCCACGGTCGGCCTGATGAAGGCCGAGCACAAGGACAAGATCGAGCGCTACGTGCGCAAGAACTTCGCGAAGGGCATCCCGGCCTTCGGCGCCGATGCGCTGCGCTTCACCTTCGCCTCGCTGGCCAC